>NZ_JBAKHU010000029.1:0-80444 GCF_036906895.1 Micromonospora sp. CPCC 206060 | reverse complement strand
GTGGCAGTCCCCGCGCAACGCGCCCCACGCCCCGCGCCCCGCGCCCCGCGCCCCGCGCCCCGCGCCCGAACCACGAACCACGCCCGAGCCTGAACGCCGTCCACGGGAGCCGACTCAGTCGACCAGACCGCCCATCCCACCCGGGCCGGCACCACCACCGGGGCCGCCCGGGCGGTCGGTGGTCGTCGCCGCCCGGTCCGGCGGCCGACGCTCGGTGGGGATGACCGGTGGGTGGCTACCCGCTCCGGAGGGGCGGGGCAGCCCCAGCGGCGAGAGGATGTGGTCGAGCAGCGCGCACATGGTCGGCGAGGGCTCCAGTTGCAGGTCCCGCATGATCAGATCGCGGTAGACGTAGAAGGCGTGGAGCGCCTCGTAGGCGTTCCCCTCGGCCAGGTGCACCTGGACGATCAGGCGGTGCGGGGTCTCCCGGAGCGGCTCGGCCCGCATCGCCTCCAGGGCGGCCTGGAGTGCCTCGCCGTGCTGGCCGGCACGTAGCTGGGCCCGGGCGATCTCCTCCAGGGCGTGCAGCCGCAACTGGCGTAGTCGCTCCCGCTCCACCAGTACCCAGTCGTCGTACCAGCCGGGCAGCAGATCGTGCCGGCCGGCGGCGAGCACCACCGCTGCCTGGCGGGGGACGGCGCCGTCGCGGACACCGGCCGCCGTCTGCACGAGTTCGTCGACGTCGAGCTCGACGGCCGGGTCGAGTCGGACGGTGTCCCCGACCGTGACCACCGGACAGTAGGCGGAGCGGCGCAGCCGCCAGAGCGCGGTACGCAGTCGGGACAGTGCCCGCTCGTCCGGGCTGTCCGGCCAGAGCAGGCCGCCGAGCTCTGCCCGGGTCGCCCCGGGTCGCAGTCCGACCAGGGCGATCACCCGTTGCAGCCCTCGGGGGATCACCACCGGGGCGCCGTCGTGCCGCAGGCGGAACCCATCCAGCAGGTCCAGGCGTACCCGGATGGCCGGGTCGGAGCCGGAGTGCCGTGTCCCGCCGCTGCTCTCTCCAGCGGCCATGGTCCACCCCCTGCGTCGGGATCACCGGAACGGCTGATCGGGGACAGTCGGCGGAAACATCGGCGTTCCGGCGACAGTCCTCACAAATGTGACGAACAGTATCAATCGGTCTTACTGTCCGTCAATGACCGGGCTGTCCCAGCCCTGCGACATCCGCTGCGGATCGTCCGCCTCAGGCCGCCAACCTGGAGTTTCGCCCGTCACCGGGGCGTCAACCGGGTCGCCGCCCGATCCTCGCCCCCGTGACAGTCGGTAGACGACACGGCGGAGATGGTGAGCCCACCGGAACCGGCGCCACCCACAGTGCGGCGGGGGCGGCCGGACGAACCGGGGCCGGCCACGGTGGTGGGGGAGGAGACGTCACCATGCACCGATCACTGATCGTCGCCCGGATCGCGCCGGACGCACAGGAACGGGCCACGGACCGTACAGGCACCGGAGAGCGACGATGACCGCCGGGGTGACGGTCGCGGATCCGGCGTGGGTACGCTGCCCGGTCTGCTCGGCCCTGCTCTACGGCAAGCGGCTGCGGCGCAACCTGCACGTCTGCCCCGAATGTGGCAACCACCAGCGGCTCGACGCGCTGACCCGGATCCGCCAGCTCACCGATCCCGGCACCTTCCGGCCCCTGCCCGGCCCGCCGCCGGAACGGCTGGATCCGGTCGGGTTCGTCGACCTGCTGCCGTACCCGCAACGGCTGACCGCGGTCCAGGCCGCCACCGGCCTGACCGAGGCCGTGGTCTGCGGTGAGGCCACCATCGCCGGGCACCCGGTGGTGCTCGCGGTGATGGACTTCCGGTTCCTCGGCGGCAGCCTGGGCTGCGCGGTGGGTGAACTCGTCACCCGGGCCGCCGAGCACGCCCTCACCCGACGCCGACCCCTGGTCGTGGTCACCGCCTCCGGCGGCGCCCGGATGCAGGAGGGCGTGCTGGCCCTGATGCAGATGGCCACCGTGAGCCAGGCGATCGCCGCGCTGCGCGAGGCGGGCGTGGTCACGGTCAGCGTGATCACCGACCCGACGTACGGCGGGGTGGCCGCGTCGTTCGCCATGAACACCGATCTGGTGCTCGCCGAGCGGGGCGCCCGGATGGGCTTCGCCGGTCCCCGGGTGATCCGGCAGACCCTGCGTCAGGAACTGCCCCCCGGGTTCCAGACCGCCGAGTTCCTGCTCCACCACGGCCAGGTGGACCTGGTCTTCGAACGGGGTACCCTGCGTGGCCGGCTCGCCGCCCTGCTCGCCGTCGCCGCCGCACCGGTCGCTCCGGCGCCGCCCCCGGCCACCGCCGCACCGCAGGATCCGGCACCGGTCCGTCGACACGCGACCGACGGCGTGCTGCTGACCGCACCCGCCCGACTTGCGCAACCGGACCCGTGGCGGGCCGTGCAGGCCGCCCGTGACCCGGCCAGACCCACCACCCTCGACTACCTCGACACCGCCTTCGACGGCTTCACCGAACTGCACGGGGACCGCCTCGGCGCCGACTGCCCGGCGATCGTCGCCGGCCTGGCCCGGCTCGGCGACCGTCCGGTCGCGGTCATCGGCCACCAGAAGGGGCACGACACCGGTGAACTGCGGGCCCGTAACTTCGGGATGCCCACCCCGGCCGGCTACCGCAAGGCGCAACGGGTGATGCGGCTGGCCGCCCGGCTCGGTCTGCCCGTGGTCACCCTGATCGACACCCCCGGCGCGTACCCCGGGGTGGCTGCGGAGGAGCAGGGCCAGGCGGGCGCCATCGCGGAGAGCATCCTGCTGATGACCGGGCTGCCCGCCCCGGTGGTCGCCGTGGTCACCGGCGAGGGCGGCAGCGGCGGCGCACTCGCCCTGGCCGTCGCCGATCGGGTCCTGATGCTCTCCGGCGCGGTGTACTCGGTGATCAGCCCGGAGGGCTGCGCGGCGATCCTCTGGAACGACCCGGCCGCCGCGCCGCGCGCCGCGCGGGCCCTGCGGCTCACCGCACCCGACGTGCTGCGGCTCGGTGTCGTGGACGCGGTCGTCCCGGAACCCTCCGGTGGGGCGCAGTCCGATCCGCTGGCCGCCGCCGACCTGCTCCGCCGGGGTGTCGACGAGGCGCTGACCCCGCTGCTCGCGGTCCCCACCGCCCAGCTCGTACGGCAACGGCGGGACCGCTTCCGGCGGTTCGGCACCCCCGGTACCCCCGCCTGCTCCGGCACCGCCGGCAGCCCCGGCCCGGAGCGCCTCCGGTGAGCGGGCGGACGGCCGGCGACCGGCTCCTGGCCGAGCTGGGCCAACAGGCCCGGGACATCGCTGCGGAGGTCACCGGTCCGCTGCGGCGGATCTGCGTCCGCAGCGGCGACCGGGTACTGGAGATCGAGTGGCACGAACCGCCGGTACCCGCTCCCAGCGGGTCGGCGGAGCCGGGTACCGGCCCGGTTGCCGGGACGGACCCGACCGGGCCGCCCGGCCCACCGGCCCCCGCCGATCCGGCGCCCGGGATCACCGTGCCCGCCCCCATGGTCGGCACCTTCTACCGGGCGGCGGAGCCGGGCGGGAAACCCTTCGTCGAGGTGGGTGAGCAGATCCGGCCCGGCCAGGTGATCGGCATCGTCGAGGCGATGAAGCTGATGAACCAGATCGCCGCCGACCAGACCGGGACGGTGCTCGAACTGCTCGTCGCCGACGGTGAGCCGGTTGAGTTCGGCCAGCCCTTGCTGCGCCTGCTCCCGGCCTCGAACGGGGGAGGGTGACCGTGTTCGAGAAAGTCCTCATCGCCAACCGGGGCGAGATCGCGTTGCGGGTCGCCCGGGCCTGCCGGGAACTCGGCATCCGTACCGTCGCGGTGTACTCGACCGTGGACCGGGACTCCGCCGTGGTCCGCTTCGCCGACGAGGCGGTCTGCATCGGCCCGCCGGAGAGCCGGCTCAGCTACCGCAACGCCGCCGCGATCATCGAGGCCGCCCGCAGTACCGGCGCGCAGGCCGTGCACCCGGGGTACGGCTTCCTCTCCGAGGATCCCGACTTCGCCGAGATCTGCGCCGAGAACGGGATCGTCTTCATCGGACCGCGCCCCGAGGTGATGGCGGTCCTCGGGGACAAGGCCCGGGCCCGGGCGGTGATGGCCGGGGCCGGCCTGCCGCTGCTGCCCGGCAGCCCGCACACCCTGGCCACGGTCGGCGAGGCCGCCGCCGTCGCCGACGAGCTGGGCTACCCGGTGATGCTGAAGGTCGCCGCCGGGGGCGGCGGGCGGGGCATGGCGGTGGTCACCGCCCCCGAGGAACTGCCCGGGGCGTACACCCGGACCAGGGCGGTGGCCCGGACGGTCTTCGGGGACGACCGGGTCTACCTGGAGCGCTACCTCTCCCCGGCCCGGCACGTGGAGGTCCAGGTGCTCTGCGACGCCCACGGCAACGCGGTGCACCTGGGTACCCGGGACTGCTCGGTGCAGCGCCGGCACCAGAAGCTCATCGAGGAGGGGCCGGCACCCGGGCTCGCCGCCACCACCATCGCCGCCCTGGAGGCTGCCGCCGTACGCGGGGCGCTCGCCGTCGGCTACAGCGGGGTCGGCACCTTCGAGTTCCTCGTCGACGAGGCGGAACGGTTCTTCTTCATGGAGATCAACTGCCGGTTGCAGGTGGAGCACCCGGTCACCGAGCTGATCACCGGCGTCGACCTGGTGCACGAGCAGCTCCACGTGGCCAGCGGCCTGCCGCTGCGCCTGCGGCAGGACGAGATCCAGGTCCGTGGGGTGGCCGTCGAGTGCCGGGTGAACGCCGAGGACCCGGACCGCGACTTCGCCCCGACGCCCGGACGGCTGACCGGCTTCCGCCCCCCTGCCGGCCCGTTCACCCGGGTCGACACCCACGGCCACCCCGGCTACCGGATCAGCCCGCACTACGACTCGCTGCTGGCCAAGGTCGTGGTCTGGGCACCCGAGCGCGAACTGGCGCTGAGCCGGATGGAACGGGCCCTCGACGAGTTCGAGGTCGACGGCGTACGGACCACCATCGGATTCCTGCGCCGCGTCCTCGACCATCCGCCGTTCCGCAAGGGGCGGTACGCCACCGACATCGTCGAGCGGCTGCTGCAACCGGCGGGATCCGTACCACCACCTGATGCCGAGCAATCCGCAAGGAGGACCAGATGACCGTGACGCCCGGTGACCGGACGGCGGTGGCCGTCGCCGACATCACCTCGATCCTCGTCCGCAACTGCGGGCTGGACGAGGCAGCGGCGGCGGCCTCGCCCGGCGCCTCCCTCGCCGAACTGGGGATGGACTCGCTGGCCCTGCTCGAACTCCAGGCGGTCGTCGCCGACCGGTACGCGGTGGCCCTCCCGGAGGACCTGACCCCGCTGACCATCGCCGAGGTCGCCGCCCTGGTCGACCGGTCCCGTTCCGCACCAGGCGGCGGGCGCGAACCGGCCGGGGTACCCGTCACCGGCGGCCACACCGAGAACAGTGTGGTGATCGCGGCCCCGCTGCCGCTGGTCTGGGAGCTGACCAACGACGTGACCCGGTGGACCGAGTTGTTCACCGAGTACCAGTCGGTGGAGGTGCTGGCCCGCGACGGCGACACCGTGCGGTTCCGGCTGACCATGGTCCCGGACGAGAACGGGGTGGCCTGGAGCTGGGTCAGTGAGCGCACCACCGACCCGGCGACCCGGCAGGTGCACGCCCGTCGGCTGGAACCCGGCCCGTTCGAGTACATGCACATCCGCTGGCACTACGAGGAGGTACCCGGGGGCACCCGGATGACCTGGATCCAGGACTTCGCCATGCGGCCCACCGCGCCGGTGGACGACGCGGCGATGACCGACCGGATCAACACCAACAGCCGGATCCAGCAGGACATCATCCGGGACAAAATCGAACGGGTGGCCCGGTACGGCTCGACCGACCTGCCCCCGGGTCCCGGACCGGTTCCCGGGCCCGACCTGGTGCCCGGGCCCCGCCCGGAACCGGCGGCCGGGGCCGGTACGGCCACCGCCACGTTGACCGGATCCGACGCGGCGACGGGAGCGGACCGTGACTGAGTACGCGGCCGTGGCCGCCCGGGACATCCCGCCGGACCACCGGCGCGGCGGTGAAATCCGCGTCCTGCTGGGACCGAGGACGGTGGGCAGTACCTCCGGTTTCATGGGGGTGGCCAGCCTCGGACCGGGGGAGCGCATCACCGAGCACTACCACCCGTACAGCGAGGAGTTCCTCTACGTCGCCCGGGGCGAGATCACCGTCGACCTGGACGACGAACCCATGCCGCTCGGCGCCGGGGAGGCGCTCTACATCCCGGTGAACGTCCGGCACCGGCTGCGCAACACCGGTACCGCACCGGCCGAGGTGGTCTTCCACCTCGGACCGCTGGCGCCCCGACCGGAACTCGGGCACGTGGACACCGAGCCGGCCGGCGAGTCCGAACGGGTGGAGGTGACCTGATGGCCGCGCGGCGTACCGTCGTCACCGGCATTGGCGTGGTCGCGCCGGGCGGGGTGACCCGGAAACAGTTCTGGTCGACCATCACCGAGGGGCAGACCGCCACCCGGCGGATCACCTTCTTCGACCCGTCTCCGTTCCGCTCGCAGGTGGCCGCCGAGTGCGACTTCGACCCGGCCGCGGCCGGGCTGACCGCCCGGGAACGCCGCCGCTCCGACCGGTACGTGCAGTTCGCGCTCGCCGCCTCCATCGAGGCGCTGGCCGACAGTGGACTGGAGCTGACCGACGCGGTCCGGGACCACACCGGCGTGGTCCTCGGTACCGCCGTCGGCGGCACCATGGCCCTGGAGAACGAGTACGTGGTGGCCAGCGACAGCGGCGCGGAGTGGCTGGTCGACCCGGAGTGCGCCGGCCCGTACCTCTACCCGGCGCTGGTGCCGAGCAGCCTCGCCGCCGACGTGGCCTGCCGGCACGGCCTGCACGGCCCGGCCCAGGTGGTCTCCACCGGCTGCACCTCCGGCATCGACGCGATCGGGTACGCCCACCAGCTGATCGTCGACGGCGAGGCGGAGGTGGTGGTGGCCGGCGCCAGCGACAGCCCGATCTCCCCGGTCACCGTGGCCTCGTTCGACGCGATCAAGGCGACCACCCCGGACAACGACGACCCGGCGCACGCCTCCCGGCCGTTCGACGCCGGCCGGACCGGGTTCGTCCTCGCCGAGGGGTGCGCCGTGCTGGTCCTGGAGGAACTGGCGCACGCCCGGCGCCGGGGCGCGCACGTCTACTGCGAACTGAGCGGGTACGCCAACCGCAGCAACGGCTACCACATGACCGGACTGCGCCCGGACGGGGTGGAGATGGCGCTGGCCATCACCGCCGCGCTGGACCAGGCCCGGCGCAACCCGGAGGAGGTCTCCTACATCAGCGCACACGGTTCGGCGACCCGGCAGAACGACCGGCACGAGACCGCCGCCTTCAAACGGGCCCTGGGCGCGGCGGCGTACCGGGTACCGATCAGCTCGATCAAGTCGATGGTCGGCCACTCGCTCGGCGCGATCGGCTCCATCGAGATGGCCGCCTGCGCGTTGGCCATCGAGTACGGCGTGGTGCCGCCGACGGCCAACTGGGCCAACCGGGACCCGGAGTGCGACCTGGACTACGTGCCGGTGACCGCCCGGGACCTACCGGTGGCGGCGGCCCTCTCGGTGGGCAGCGGTTTCGGCGGGTTCCAGTCGGCGATGCTGTTCACCCGGCTCCGGGACACCGGCCGGTGACCGCCGCCACCGAGGCCCGGCCCCGGCGTACCGCGAACGGCCAGGCCCCGCCGGTGTCGGGGCGGGCGGTGGTCACCGGGATCGGGGTGGTCTCACCGGCCGGCACCGGTCACGCGGAGCACTGGCGGGCGGTGCTCGCCGGGCAGCGCCGGATCGGCCCGATCACCCTGTTCGACGCCACCCGCTACCCGACCACCCTCGCCGGTGAGGTGGCCGGATTCGTCCCGGACCGCTGGGCGGACAGCCGCCGGCTGGTGCAGACCGACCGGTGGACCCATCTCGGGTTCGCGGCCACCCTGCTCGCCCTCGACGACGCCGGGCTGCCGGCCACCGCCGACGACCCGTACGCCTACGGGGTGACCCTGGCCAGTTCCTCCGGCGGGAACCTGTTCGGCCAGCGGGAGCTGCAACGGCTCTGGAGCCAGCCGTCCCGCACCGTTGGGGCGTACCAGTCGATCGCCTGGTTCTACGCGGCCAGCGTGGGGCAGGTCTCGATCCACCACCAGTTCAAGGGCCCGTGCGGGGTGCTGGTGGCCGAGGCGGCCGGTGGACTGGACAGCCTGGCGCACGCCGCCCGGCTGATCCGCCGGGGCACCCCGGTGGTGCTCGCCGGGGCGACCGAGTGCCCGTTGAGCCCGTACGCGCTGAGCTGCCAGCTCCGCTCCGGCCAGCTCAGCGTGGTCACCGACCCGGACCGGGCGTACCGGCCGTTCGACGTCACCGCCTGCGGCTACGTACCCGGGGAGGGGGGCGCGGTCTTCGTGGTCGAGGACGCCGCGCACGCGGCGGCCCGGGGCGCCCGGGTCTACGCCGAGGTGGCCGGCTGGGGTGCCACGCACGACGCCACGCACACCCGGCGGGACCGGGCCGGCGACCCCGGCCAGTACGCCCGCGCGATGCGGCTGGCGCTGGCCCGCGCGGCGGTCGGGCCGGACGAGGTGGACCTGGTCGTGCCGGACGCGCTCGGGGTACCCGGCCGGGACCGGAGCGAGGCGGCGGCCCTGCACCAGGTCTTCGGGTCCCGCACCCCGCCGGTGACCACGCAGAAACCGCTGGTGGGCCGCGCCCACCAGGGTGGGGCGGCACTGGACGTGGCGAACGCGCTGCTCGCCCTGGCCCACCAGGTGCTGCCGGCCACCACCGGGGTGGAGCTGCCCGGCGAGGGCTGCGAGCTGAACTTCGCCTGGCGGTCCCGTCCCCGGCCGCTCGACGTGGCGCTGGTCGGCGCGCGGGGATTCGACGGCTTCAACAGCGCCCTGCTGCTGCGGCGGCGTCCGGTGACGTCAGAGTTCGGTGACCACCACGTCGAGCCGTACCGGCTGCCCGGGCGGTGACGGCTGGTCGACGAGCCGGTATTTCAGGTCCCGCAGCGCGTCGGCCAGCTCGGTCACCGTGGTCGGGCGGGCACCGGAGGTGAGCAGGTCACGGACCAGCCGGCCCTTGGTGGCCTTGTTGAAGTGGCTCACCACGGTCCGGGTCACCCGCCCGGCCACCTCCCGCTCGTGCAGCACCCGGACCGTGGCGGTCCGCCCGGCCACCGCGCCCCGGGGACGCCAGGTCGCGGCGTACGCGCCGGAGCGCAGGTCCAGCACCGGACCGTCGCCGGCCGTCTCGGTCAGCACCGGGGCGAGCACCCGGCGCCAGTGCCCGGTCAGCGGGCCGATCCCGGGCAGGCTGACCCCGATCGCACACCGGTACGCCGGGATCGGGTCGGCCAGCCGGACCGCACCCCAGAGCCCGGAGCTGACCAGCACGCTCGATTCGGCCAGTGCGGCGGCGGTCGGCGGGAGGGTGCCGACGTCCAGGGCGGCGTAGAGCACCCCGGTGTAGACCTCGGCGGCCGGGGCGGTGGGCGCGCTGCGCAGCCCCGCGTTGCGGGCCACCTCGCCCTGCTGGCCGGGGCTGAGCCCGAGCGTCGTCCGGGCCGTCTCCGGATCCGTCCCGGCGCAGAGGTCCACCAGCGCCGTCAGCACCGCCTCCCGGGCCGGACGCAGTGCGGGCAGGCCGAGCCGGTCCGGCGCCAACGGTGCGCCGGAGCCGGCGGACTTGCCCTCGGAGGGCGGCAGCAGGATCAGCATGGGCGGGTGACTCCCGACGGGTGGTGCGGACGGTCCGGGCCAGGGTACGACCCGGTCACTGCCACGGCCGGACCGGCACCGCCGGGCGGTACACCCGGTACCCGCCGATCTCGGTGACCGTACCGTCGACCGCGCGCCGGTCCAGGTAGCGACGCAGCGCCCGGTCGGGTGCCGAGCCCGCCTCGAAGATGTACCCGACCCGGTCCGCCCCGTCCACCGCCGCCCGGTACGGCGGGTACCGGTTCTGTCCGGGGCGCAGCCGGTCGCCGAGTACCGCGCAGAGCACCTCCTCGTCGGTGTGGAAGACCATCCGGTGGCAGGTCCAGTAGTCGGTGTAGACGTGCCGTGGACCGTCCTGCCGCAGGACGGCGGCCAGCTCCCGGGCAGTCCGCTCCTCCGCCCGGATCGCCCCGGACTCGGCGACCAGCACGCCGGTGGTCCAGACCGCCAGCGCGGTGACCGCCGCGAGCAGCCCCGCCGCGGGGACCCCGGCCAGCCGCCGGGCCGGGCCGGCGGTCCGGCGCAGCAGCCCCCGGGCGGCCAGCCACGCCGGCCACAGCACGGCCGGTAGGGAGAGCTGGAGCACCGACAGGTACCGGGCGTTCTCCAGCGGCCCGGTCGCGGCGAGCGGGCTGCGGACGTACCCGGTCAGGGTCAGCACCGCCCCGGCGACCAGGGCGAGCTGCACGGCGGGCCCGACCCGGCCGGCGGTGTCCCCGGCCCGGCGCAGCCCGACCAGGGCGAGCACGGCGGCGGTCGCCAGCAGGCCGAGGTAGACCGGGGCGGACAGCGCCAGCCAGCGCGGGCAGCCGGCGGTCGGGCAGAACCCGCTGGCCAGGGGCAGGCTTACCGCCAGACCGCCGCGCAGCCGGTCGGCGAGCGGGGCCGAGCCGCCGGTACCGGCGCTGACCTCCCGGAACACCGACAGGGAATCCTCGCCGGGCGGTGCGGTCAGGTTGTCGACCAGCATCGGTGCCACCCCGACGACGAACCCGGCGACCAGCAGCACCGCCGGTATCCCGACCAACTCCCGGCCGGCGGCGACCAGCAGCACCAGCCCGGCCACCGCCAGGTACGGCAGGATCAGCCAGTCCGACCAGACGGCGATCCCGGTGAGCAGCCCGAAGGCCGCGTACGCCGGCCAGCGGCGGCGGAGGGTGCGCTGCCCGAGGACGAGTGCGATCAGCAGCAGCGCCACCACGATGGCCTTCACCTCGGGCCGACCACCCACGGCGGTGATCTGGTCCCGGACCACCCGTTCCGAGCCGAGCGCCAGCAGGCCGACGACGAACGTGGCGAACCACGGCGACCAGACCTTCCGGGTCAGCCGGTACATCAGGTAGACGAACAGGGCGTAGAGCACCAGCAGCGGCAGGCGCAGCACCGGCCAACTCGGCCCGGTCAGCGCGAGCAGCGGCGCGGCCAGGTACGCCTCCAGCACTCCCATGTAGTGCTGGCCGTAGAGGAAGACCGGCTGTTCCCGGCCGGCGGCGATGTGCAGGGCGGTCAGCCCGAAGGTCGCCTCGTCACTGTTCGAGCTGGGCACGGTGAACAGGGTCAGTACCAGCCGGTAGCCGACCCCGGCCAGCCCCAGCAGGAGCGCCACCAGCGCCGGCCGGTCCCACCGCCGGCGTACCCGTCCCGCACCACGTTGCGTCGTCGCTGACACGGCCCCTCCGTGGGCAGCCTCGCACGTCTGCCCCGGGCACACCGGGTGGTTCGGGTGATCCCCCCGACTCCCGCTCGCGTGGCCGGGTCAACCACGGTGTGGCAGGGTGGCAGGGTGTCGATCACACCCGTTGGCCAGGCTGCCGTACCCCGCCTGCACCGGGCGGCCCGGATCGAGGACGCGATCCACCAGCTCGTCGCCCGCCGGCTGCGTCGTACCGGCTGGCAGGTGACCGCGCTCGCCTACACCGGCTACGGCGGTCCGGGCTGGGTGCGGGTGATGGGTCGGGTGCTGCTCGGCCGTCCCGACGCACGGCAGCGCCAGACCCCGGAGAAGGTACGCGGGTGGCGGAGCTTCACCACCCTGCCGGCGAAGCATGCACCGGTGCTGATCGAGGCCGGTACGGTACGGCACGAGACGACCACGGACCGTAGCGGTTTCATCGACGCGGTGGTGGCGGCGGACCTGCCGCCGGGCTGGGGTTCGGTCCGGCTCACCGCGACCGACGCGGAGCCGGTGGAGGCACCGGTACGCGTGCTCGACCCGCAGGTGCGTTTCGGCATCCTCTCCGACATCGACGACACCGTGATGGTCACCGCGCTGCCCCGGCCGTTGCTGGCGGCGTGGAACACCTTCGTCCTCGACGAGCACGCCCGGGCCGCCGTACCCGGCATGGCGGTGCTCTACGAACGGCTGGCCAATGCCCACCCGGGCGCACCGGTCTTCTACCTCTCCACCGGGGCGTGGAACGTCGCCCCCACCCTGACCCGGTTCCTGTCCCGGCATCTCTACCCGGCCGGGCCGCTGCTGCTGACCGACTGGGGGCCGACGAACGACCGGTGGTTCCGCAGCGGCCGGGAGCACAAGCGGGCCACCCTGGCCCGGCTGGCCCGGGAGTTCCCGGAGACGAAGTGGCTGCTGGTCGGGGACGACGGCCAGCACGACCCGGAGATCTACCGGGAGTTCGCGGCGGCCCATCCGGAGAACGTCGCCGGGGTGGCGATCCGGCGGCTGTCGCCAACCCAGGCGGTCCTCGCCGGTGGCCTGCCCGCGCCGGGCAACGACGCGGAACGCTCCGCCGGCCCGGTGGGGCAGAAGTGGCTCTCCGCGCCGGACGGTGCCGGCCTCTGGCGCCTGCTCCGCGACGCCGGTCTGGTCTGAGGCTGCACCATCCGGCGCAGGTCGCGCCGGGCTGGGGTCTCGGTTGGCCGGGCCGGGGACGGTGCCGGGCAGGGTCTCAGCGCGCTGTCGAGCTGCTGGCACAGGCGGAGCAGCTCGACAGCGGTTCGAACTCCCGGCCAGAGCACCGGCCCTCCGGCCCTCCGGCCTTCGGGTCAGCGGGACGTGGTCGACGGTGGCGTGGTCGACGGTGGCGTGGTCGGCTCCACCGGGCTGAACCCGGCACCGGGCTGCCGTTCCGGCACCGTGGGGCGGCAGCGGGGATCGAGCGGTACGGCCGGCCGGTGGAACCGGCCGACGCCCTGGAGGATGGAGTCCTCGATGTGCAGGCCGAACACCCAGAGCCGGTAGCGGGCGGCTTCGCCCTCGTCGGGGCAGAGGATCCGGTCGGCAATCCGGTCGTTGGGGATGAACTCCACCCCGCCCCGGGCCCGCAGGACAGCCGTCGTCGCATCGTTGACCTCGATGACGTGGCCGCGTACCGGTTGCGCCGGGGCACCGTCCGACCCGGTCACGATGATCACGCCACGCGGCAGCACCGGTGTGGTGAGCAGCGGGGTCACCGCGAGCAGGACCAGCGTCAGCGTCGACCCCTGGGCGATCGCGGCGAACGGTCGGGCCAGACTGGCCGGGACGGGCCGCGCGGCACCGAGCGCGAGCAGCACCGGGGGCAGGACCAGGTACGCCAGGGGCACCAGATACCCGCCGAGCGCGGCCCGGACCGCGACGGGCCCGAGGAGTACCAGGTAGCCCACCCCGGCGACGATCCAGCCGGTGGGCCGGCCCCGGTTCCGGTCCGGGTACTGGCCGAAGGCGGCACACGCCGCGAGGATCAGCAGCGGCAGGTAGAGCAGTTGCCAGGTGAGTGCGGCGAGCACGAAGGCGATGATCCGCAGCCAGCTCGGTGCCGCCACGGCCAACTGGGCGAAGAGTGACGTCCAGGACAGCCGGGTGGCGGTTGGTGGCAGTGCCGCGTGGGTGAGGGACCCGATCGCGAAGATCGCGACCAGCGCGGCCGAGACCAACCAGGTGGCGGTCACCACGAGGCCGGCGAAGAGGTTGACCGGACCGACGTTGGCCACCAGCAGCAGGGTGGTCTCCAGGTCGCCGCCCGCCTCGGCCCACAGGCGCAGCACCGAAACCAGCGCGGGTAGACCGACCGCGACCGTCCAGAACGACTCCCGGTCGAAGGGCCGCGCGGCGACCGGCGGGGGCGCGGGAAGCGTCACCGTGGACGCCGGGACCGGCGGACCGACCGGGCCCGGACCACCGGGGTCCGCCCCGGGGGTGAGCCGGCGAGGCCGGCTCCGTGGTGCAGTGGTGCCTGGGCCTGGGCCTGGGCCTGGATACGGTCCCGGTAGTCACGCAGCCGTTGGTAGGGGTCCGGTTCCGGCTGCCGCCGGTCGCTGAGCACCCGGCCCAGCGTCCGGTTCCAGGCCCGTTGCCAGGCGCCGTTCTCCCTGCGTTCGTAGCTGTCGAGCAGGAAGTTGCCGATCACCTGACGGAGGGGCTCGTCGTCGTTGGCCACCGCGATGCCCCACTTCTCGTTCTGGTTGAGCACCAGGTCGACCAGCTTCAGTTGTTCCGCGTGATCGGCCTTGTAGCCGGCGAGCACCACGTCGTCCAGCATGAAGGCGTCGTATTTGCCACGGAGTAGACCGTCGACGCATTCCCCACCGGTGGCCACGCCGATGAAATTGTTGATACCACTGCGGCGGAGCGCCTCGTCGGAGGTGGAGGCGCCGACGGTGCAGAGACGCTCGCCGCGTTTGCCCAGTTCGTAGATACTGATCGTCTCGCCGCTGCGGTCATCGGCCCGCATCAGTACCTCAGGCTTGCTGGTCAGGTACGGGCCGGCGAAGTTGACCTCTTCCTCCTCCCGTTGCGGCGTCATCGAGAAGCTCGCCACGACCACGTCGACCAGGTCGTTGGACAGGTCCGAGCCGCGGTTCTGTACCTGCGTGTCGATGAGCCGGACCGAGTTCTCGGTGAACCCCAGATAGGCGGCGAGGGCGCGGATGATCTCCACATCGAAACCGGAATGGTCGGCCAGCCGGGTGGACTGCCGTTTCTGCGGCTCGGCGTAACTGAGCAGGGGCTGGTCCTTGAGGACTCCGACGCGAAGTTCGGTGCGGTTTTTGAGCCCGGACTGTTCGAGATAGGCGTCGATCGTGTCGTCGTCCGGCGCGACCAGGCCCCAGGCCGATGTACTGACCACGAGCAGCAGTGCGGCGATGGCCGCGAGAACCGCGACGCGACCGCGTTTCGGCAGGGCCAGGAATCGCTGGCGCAGATTGGTCAGCATGTCACCTCTGTGTGCGCTCCGGTGTTCGAGATGTCGGTCAATGCTGACAGTAGTGCCGCCGGATTGAACAGTCCGACACGTGGCCGGGATTTCGTCGGGCCGGTCGAGCGGGGCCGTCCGGTCGAGCGGGGCCGTCCGGTCGACCGCGCCGGACTGGCCGTGCCGGATGGCCGTGCCGGATGGCATTGACAGCCGTCGCCCTGGCCGGCTAGCGTCCGCCCAGGAAAGCGCTTTCTTGTCGCCCCTCAGCCTCCTCACCCGTCCCGGAGGTACCCCCGACATGTCCCGCAAAGCCGGCCGGCTCGGCCTGCTCGCCGCCACCAGCGCCACGCTGGTCGTCGCGGTACTCGGCCTGACCGGTACCGCGTCCGCCGCGACCCTGTTCACCGACGACTTCTCCGACGGCAACACCTCCGGCTGGTCCCAGTCGGGTGGCACCTGGTCGGTAATGACCGACGACAACCAGGTCCTGCAACAGGCAAAGGCGGAGACCGACAACGCCCGGCTCTTCGCCGGCAGCTCGTCGTGGACCGACTACGCCGTACAGGCCCGGGTCAAGCCGCTCACCCTGCCGGCCGACGGGGCGGTGGGCCTGCTCGCCCGCGCCTCGGGTTCGACGACCTTCCACCGCCTGGTGCTGCTCCCCGGTAACCAGGTCCGCCTGGAGGCGGTCAGGAGCGGTGCGCCCACCGTCCTCGGCACCGCGTCCCGCACCGTCGGCACCGGCACCTGGTACACGCTGAGGATCGAGGTGGCCGGCAGCACGATCCGTGGCTACGTCGACGGCACCCTGGTCGGTTCCGGCACCAGCACGGTCAGCGCCGCCGGCCGGATCGGCGTGCAGACCCGGTACGCCACCGCCCGGTACGACGACGTCACCGTGACCACCGGCGGCACCACCCCCACCCCGACGGCCACGCCGACCATCAGTCCGACCACCACGCCGACGGCCACCCCGACCCCGACCCCCACCGGTACCCCGCCCGCCGGCCAGTCCTCCGTGGTGGCCAAGGACGGCAGTGGCAACTTCAGCAGCGTGCAGGCGACGGTCGACGCGGTGCCGTCCGGCAACTCCAGCCGGTACACCATCACCATCAAACCGGGCACCTACCGCGAGGTGGTGAAGATTCCCGCCGACAAGCCGTACATCTCGTTCATCGGCTCCACCGGCAACGCCACCGACGTGGTGATCACCTACGACAACGCCTCGGGCACCCCGCACCCGAACGGCGGGACCTACGGCACGTCGGGCAGCGCCTCGGTGACCATCGACGGCAACGACTTCACCGCCAAACACCTCACCTTCTCCAACAGCTTCGACGAGGCGGCGTACAGCTACAGCGCCGAGCAGGCGGTGGCCGTGCTCACCCGGGCGTACTTCCGCAACTGCTACGTCGAGGGCGACGTCGACTTCATCTTCGGCCGGGGGACCGGCGTCTTCGACCGCTGCCAGATCACGTCGCTCAGCCGTGGATCGTTCAGCAACAACGGGTACGTCACCGCGCCGTCGACGATGATCAGCAACCCGTACGGCTTCCTCTTCACCCAGTGCACCCTGACCACCGACTCGGCGGGCGCGCAGAGCGTGCACCTCGGCCGGCCGTGGCACCCCGGCGGTGACGTCAACGCGATCGGCCAGGTGGTGTTCCGCGACAGCGTCATGGGGGCGCACATCAAGGACTCCCCGTGGACCGACATGTCCGGCTTCTCCTGGCGGGACGCCCGGTTCTTCGAGTACCACAACAGCGGTCCCGGCTCGACGGTGACCGCCGACCGCCCGCAGTTGACCGACGCCCAGGCGCCGAACCACACCGCCCAGAAGTACCTGGCCGGTCCGGACGGCTGGAACCCGATCTACTGATCGCAGAGCGGGTACGGAGGCGGTGGCAGCGTGGCTGCCGCCTCCGTACCGTTGACCGGGCGGGGGGATCGGTGCCGCCGTCGGCGTGTGGCACCGGTCCCCGCCCTCCGCCCTCAGTCCTGGCGGAGCCAGAGCACGCCGAGCGGGGGCAGCCGCAGGGAGACCGAGGCCGGCAGGCCGTGCCACGGCACGTGCTCGGCGTGCACCGCACCCAGGTTGCCCACCCCGGAACCGCCGTAGTGGTCGGCGTCGGTGTTGAGGATCTCCGACCAGGTCCCGGCGGCCGGCAACCCGATCCGGTACCCCTCGTGCGGGGTGGCGGCGAAGTTCGCCACGCAGACCAGGGTGGCCCCGTCCGGGGCGATCCGGACGAACGCGGCCACGTTGTTGCCGGCGTCGTCACCGACGATCCACCGGAACCCGGCCGGGGTGGTGTCCTGCGACCAGAGCGCCGGGATCCCCCGGTAGGTGGCGTTGAGGTCCTTGACCAGCCGCTGCATCCCGGCGCGCGCCGGGTCGTGCAGGGTGTGCCAGTCCAGACCGCGTTCCTCGCTCCACTCCCGGTCGTCGGCCAACTCGCAGCCCATGAAGAGCAACTGCTTGCCCGGGTGTGCCCACATGTACGCCAGCAGGGCGCGGGCGTTGGCCAGCTTCTGCCAGGTGTCCCCGGGCATCTTGCCGACCAGTGAGCCCTTGCCGTGCACCACCTCGTCGTGGCTGATCGGCAGCAGGTAGTTCTCGCTCCAGGCGTACACCAGCGAGAAGGTGAGCTGGTGGTGGTGATGCTGCCGGTAGATCGGCTCCTTGCCCAGGTACGTGAGCGTGTCGTGCATCCAGCCCATGTTCCACTTGAAGCCGAAACCGAGCCCGCCGGAGCCGGTCGGCCGGGTCACCCCGGGCCAGGCGGTCGACTCCTCGGCGATCATCACCACGCCGGGGTGGTGCTTGTAGACCGTCGCGTTGACCTCCTGGAGCAGCGCGATCGCCTCCAGGTTCTCCCGGCCGCCGTACTGGTTGGGCGCCCACTGCCCCTCGTTGCGGGAGTAGTCCAGGTAGAGCATCGAGGCGACCGCGTCGACCCGCAGGCCGTCGACGTGGAACTCGGCGCACCAGTAGAGCGCGTTGGCCACCAGGAAGTTGCGCACCTCGGGCCGGCCGAAGTCGAAGACGTACGTACCCCAGTCGGGGTGCTCGCCGCGACGGGGGTCGGGGTGCTCGTAGAGCGGGGTACCGTCGAACCGGGCGAGCGCCCACTCGTCGCGCGGGAAGTGCGCCGGTACCCAGTCCAGCAGCACCCCGATGCCGGCGTTGTGCAGCGTGTCGATCAGGTGGCGGAACTCGTCCGGGTCACCGAACCGGGAGGTGGGGGCGTAGTAGCCGGTCACCTGGTAACCCCAGGAGCCGCCGAACGGGTGCTCCATCACCGGCAGGAACTCCACGTGCGTGAAGCCCGTCTCCACGACGTACGCGGTGAGCTGGTCGGCCAGCTCCCGATAGGTCAGGCCGGGGCGCCACGAGCCGAGGTGCACCTCGTACACGCTCATCGGCTCCTGGTGCGGCTGCCGGCGGGCCCGGCCGGCCAGCCAGGCCCCGTCGGTCCACCGGTAGGTCGACGCGTGCACCACCGACGCGGTGGCCGGCGGCACCTCGGCGTACGCCGCCAGCGGGTCGGCCTTGTCCCGCCAGACGCCGTCCGGGCCGAGGATGCGGTACTTGTAGCGGTGCCCCGGGGCCGCCTCGGGGACCAGCAGCTCCCACACCCCGCTGCCGCCGAGCGAGCGCATCGGCCAGCCCTCGTGCGCACCCCAACCGGTGAAGTCGCCGACCACCCGGACGCCCCGGGCGTTCGGTGCCCAGACCGCGAAGGCCACCCCACCGGCCGGCTGCGGCCGGGCCCCGAGCGCCGCCCAGAGCCGCTCGTGCCGGCCCTCGGCGATCAGGTGCAGGTCCAGCTCACCGAGGGTCGGCGGGTGCCGGTACGGGTCGTCGACGAGCGCCCCGTCCACCTCGACCCGGTAGTCGGTCACGCTGCCCGGCACGGTCACCTCGAAGATCCCCGCGTCGTGCACCCGGCGCATCGGGTGCCGGTCGGCGCCGACCTGGGCCGTCACCTCGCCGGCCCCCCGCCGCCAGGTGCGGATCACGGTCCGCCCGTCGACGGGGTGGGCGCCGAGCACCGCGTGCGGGTCGTGGTGGGTACCCGCGATCAGCTGCTCCATCGGTCATCCTTCTGCGCGGGTACGGCGGGCGACGGCGTCGTCGTGGCGGTACCGGCGGCCGGCGTCGGGCCGGTGCTGGCGGACCGCACGGTGAACACGTGGGCGGGTTGCAGGTACGGGTCGAGGCGCACCGCGTTGTGCTGCCCCCAGTCGTAGCTGGCCCCGGTCAGTTCGTCGTACACGGTGAACCGTTCGTGCCAGTCCAGGCCGAGCGCCGGCATGTCCAGGGTGGTGTTGCCCCACTGCACCGTGGTCGAGTCGAACGAGCAGACCACCAGCACGGTGTTGCCGGTGTCCGCGTCCCGCTTCGACCAGCAGAGCAGCGCCGGGTTGTCGATGTCGTGGAAGCGCAGGTTGCGGAGCTGGTGCAGGGCCGGGTTGGCCCGCCGGATCTCGTTGAGCCGGGTGATGAACGGGGCCAGCGAGCGGCCGTGCGCCTCGGCCGCCGCCCAGTCCCGGGGGCGCAGCTCGAACTTCTCGCTGTCGATGTACTCCTCGGCGCCCGGGCGGGCGACGTGCTCGAACAGTTCGTAGCCGGCGTACATGCCCCAGGAGGGGGAGAGCAGGCTGGCCAGCACCGCCCGGATCTTGAACATCGGCGGCCCGCCGTGCTGCAACGTCTCGGGCAGGATGTCCGGCGTGTTCGGCCAGAAGTTGGGGCGCATGTAGTCGGCCGCCGCCAGCAGTTCCGCGCAGTACTCGCGCATCTCGGCCGGGCTGGTCCGCCAGGTGAAGTAGGTGTACGACTGGGTGAACCCGACCCGGGCCAGCCCGTGCATCATCGCCGGCCGGGTGAACGCCTCGGCGAGGAAGAGCACGTCCGGCTCGACCCGCTTGACCTCCCCGATCAGCCAGTGCCAGAAGTCGACCGGCTTGGTGTGCGGGTTGTCCACCCGGAAGATCCGGATGCCCTCGCCGACCCAGTGCAGCACCACCCGCAGGATCTCCGCCCGGATCCCCGCCGGATCGTTGTCGAAGTTCAACGGATAGATGTCCTGGTACTTCTTCGGTGGGTTCTCCGCGTAGGCGATGCTGCCGTCGGCCCGGGTGGTGAACCACTCCGGATGCGCGGTCACCCACGGGTGGTCCGGCGCGCACTGCAACGCCAGGTCCATGGCGATCTCCAGACCCACCTCGGCCGCCGCCTCGATGAAGTCCCGGAAGTCGGCCGCCGTACCCAGATCGGGGTGGATCGCGTCGTGCCCGCCCTCGGCGGCGCCGATCGCCCACGGCGAGCCCACGTCGTCCGGCCCGGCGACCAGGGTGTTGTTGCGGCCCTTGCGGTTGACCCGGCCGATCGGATGGATCGGCGGCAGGTAGAGCACGTCGAAGCCCATCGCGGCGACGGCGGGCAGCCGCTCGATCGCGGTGGCGAAGCTCCCCGAGCGGGCCGGCGCGTCGACGGTGGCCGGTACCGCCCCCTCGGAGCGGGGGAAGAACTCGTACCAGGCGGAGAAGAGGGCCCGGGGGCGGTCCACCCAGATTGGGTACGCGTCGCTGGCGGTGACCAGCCGCCGCACCGGGTACGCCCAGAGCAGGTCGGCCAGTTCCAGCGCGGGGGCGACCCGGCGCAGCAGCGACAGGTCGGGGTCGCCCAGCGTGCCCACCGCGGCCCGGACCCGTTCGGCGTCCTCGGCCGGTACCCCGTCGAGTGCCTCCGCCAGCAGCGCGGCGCCCTCGGCGAGGTCGTTGGCCAGCTCCTCGACGCCCTGCCCGGCGGCGAGCTTCTTGGTCACCGCGTCGTGCCAGGTCAGGTAGGGGTCGTCGAACGCCTCGACGGTGAAGCTCCAGGCACCGACCGCGTCCGGGCGGATGGTGGCGTGCCAGCGGTCCTGGCCGGGCTCACCGGGACGCATCCGGGTGAACGGCCGGGGTACGCCGTCCGGCCCCTGCCAGACCACGTTGCAGCCCAGCGCGTCGTGCCCCTCCCGGTAGGCCACGGCGGACACCGGCACCAGCTCACCGACCACGGCCTTGGCCGGGTAGCGACCGTACGCCACCGAGGGGGAGACGTCTTCGATCGGGAAACGTCCAGTCACCCTGTCAACCTACTGTGCGAGATCGGCTCGCGCGCGGGTGCCGGTCCACCTGTTAGGAAGGGGCCCTTTTACTACCGGATCCGTTAAGCGGGGGCCCTTCCTCACCGGACGGAGCGGTAGACGTCGAGGGTGCGGGCGGCGATGGCGTCCCAGGAGAAGTGGGCGACCGCGCGGCGCCGGCCGGCCCGGCCCAGCTCGGCGGTACCCGCCGGGTCGGCGAGCAGCTCGTTGACCGCCGCTGCCAGGTCGGCGACGAACCGCTCCGGGTCCAGCGGGGTACCGGTACCGTCACCGACCTGCTCGATCGGGACCAGCCGGCCGGTCTCGCCGTCGGCGACCACCTCGGGGATGCCGCCGGTGGCGGTGGCCACCACCGCCGTCTCGCAGGCCATCGCCTCCAGGTTGACGATCCCCATCGGCTCGTAGACCGAGGGGCAGACGAAGACCGTGGCGTGGGTGAGGACCTGGATCACCTCGGCCTTGGGCAGCATCTCGGCCACCCAGACGATCCCGGACCGGCCGGCCCGCAACTCGGCGACCAGACCCTCCACCTCGGCGGCGATCTCCGGGGTGTCCGGGGCGCCGGCCAGCAGCACGAGCTGCGCGTCCGGCGGCAGCGACCGGGCCGCCCGCAGCAGGTAGGGCAGGCCCTTCTGCCGGGTGATCCGCCCGACGTAGACCACGCTGGGCCGGTCCGGGTCGATGCCGAGCCGCGCCAGCACGTCGGTGCCCCGGTCCGGGGCGTACTGCGCGGTGTCGATGCCGTTGTGCACCACGCTCACCCGGTCCGGGTGGACCGCCGGGTACGCGGTCAGCACGTCCCGCCGCATCCCCGCGCTGACCGCGATCACCGCGTCGGCGGCCTCCAGCGCGGTCCGCTCGCACCACGACGAGAGCGCGTAACCGCCGCCGAGCTGTTCGGCCTTCCACGGCCGCAGCGGCTCCAGGCTGTGTACGGTGGCCACGTGCGGCACCCCGTGCAGCAGCTTCGCGGTGTGCCCGGCCAGGTTGGCGTACCAGGTGTGGCTGTGCACCACGTCGGTGCCGGCGCAGCCGGCCGCCATGGACAGGTCGACCCCCATGGTGCGCAGCGCGGCGTTCGCCCCGGTCAGCTCGACCGGTTCCGGGTACGCGGTGACACCGTGCTCGGCGCGGGGTGCGCCGAAGCAGTGCACCCGCACGTCGGCGAGCCGACGCAGTTCCCGGGCCAGGTACTCGACGTGCACCCCGGCGCCCCCGTACACCTCGGGCGGGTACTCCCGGGTGAGCAGGTCGACACGGAGCGGTCCGGCGGGGGGCGTGGAGGCGGTCACCTCCCGCACCCTAGTCCAGAAGTGTGCGCGTACGAGTGGTGAAGTCGGCTCCGGCTGGTTAGCGTCGTGGCATGTCTCCGAAGGTGCTCGCGATCGTCCTGGCCGGAGGTGAGGGCAAGCGCCTGATGCCGCTCACCGCCGACCGTGCCAAGCCGGCCGTCCCCTTCGGCGGGCTGTACCGGATGATCGACTTTGTCCTCTCCAACCTGGTCAACGGCGGCTTTCTCAAGATCGTGGTGTTGACCCAGTACAAATCCCACTCACTGGACCGGCACGTCACCAAGACCTGGCGGATGTCGAACCTGCTCGGCAACTACGTCGCACCGGTACCCGCGCAGCAGCGCCGGGGCCCGTGGTGGTTCGCCGGCTCGGCCGACGCGATCTACCAGAGCTTCAACCTGATCAACGACGAGCAGCCGGACTACGTGATCGTCTTCGGGGCCGACCACATCTACCGGATGGATCCCCGGCAGATGGTGCAGGACCACATCGACTCCGGGGCCGGGGTGACCGTGGCCGGCATCCGGCAGCCGCTCTCCTCCGCCGACCAGTTCGGCGTGATCGAGGTGGCCGAGGACGGCCGGCGGATCCGGGCGTTCCGCGAGAAGCCCACCGACGCGGTCGGGCTGCCGGACGCCCCGGACCAGGTCTACGCCTCGATGGGCAACTACGTCTTCACCACCAAGCTGCTCTGCGAGGCGGTGGAGCGGGACGCGGCCGACAAGACCAGCAAGCACGACATGGGCGGCAGCATCATCCCGATGCTGGTCGAGCGGGGCGAGGCGAACGTCTACGACTTCCGCGACAACGACGTGCCGGGCAGCACCGACCGGGACCGGGGCTACTGGCGGGACGTGGGGACGCTCGACTCGTTCTACGACGCGCACATGGACCTGATCGCCATCCACCCGGTCTTCAACCTCTACAACTTCGAGTGGCCCATCTACACCGACCAGCCGCCCTGGCCGCCGGCCAAGTTCGTGCACGGCTGGCAGGAGCGGGTCGGGCGGGCGGTGGGCTCGCTGGTCTCACCCGGCTCGGTGATCTCCGGATCGTTGGTGGAGAACTCGGTGGTCGCGCCGAAGGTCAAGGTGCACTCCTGGGCGCACGTCGAGGGCTCGGTGCTGATGGAGGGGGTGGACATCGGCCGGCATGCGGTGATCCGCAACGCCATCCTGGACAAGAACGTGCTCGTGCCGGAGGGGGCGGAGATCGGTGTGGACCTGGAGAAGGACCGGCAGCGGTACCACGTCTCCGACAACGGCATTGTGGTGATCGGCAAGGGCCAGCGGATCGAGCTGTAGCCCACCGTCGGGCATGTCCCGGTCCCCGCCGGGAAGAACGCTCGGTCACTGTTGGGAAGAACGCTCGGTCACTGTTGGGAAGAATGCTCGGTCACTGTCGGGAAGAATGCTCCCCGTCCCCGCCGGGAAGAACAGCCCCACGCTTTGTCACACCGTGTCCTGGTCCCGAGGAGGTCCCGACGTGTCGCACACCCGTGCCGGTCAGCCCGCCGAGCCCGCCGATCTGGTCGACGTGCCCGCACTGGTCACCGCGTACTACACCGGACACCCCGATCCTGACGACCCGGCGCAGCAGGTCTCCTTCGGCACCTCCGGGCACCGGGGATCCAGCCTGCGGACCGCGTTCAATGAGGATCACATCGTCGCGGTGACCCAGGCGCTGGTCGACTACCGGCAGGCCAACGGCGTCGACGGGCCGCTCTTCCTGGCCCGGGACACCCACGCGCTCAGCGCCCCGGCCACCGCCAGCGCGTTGGAGGTCCTCGCCGCCAACGACGTGACCGTCCTGCTCGACAGCCGGGACGGCTACACCCCGACCCCGGCGCTGTCGCACGCGATCGGCACCCACAACCGGGGGCGGACCGGCGGGCTGGCCGACGGCATCGTCATCACCCCGTCGCACAACCCGCCGGACGACGGCGGCTTCAAGTACAACCCCATTAACGGCGGGCCGGCGGACACCGACGTGACCCGGTGGATCCAGGACCGGGCCAACGAACTGCTGCGGGACGGGCTCAAGGGGGTCCGCCGGATCCCGTACGCCCGGGCGCAGGCCGCCGACACCACCGGCCGGTACGACTTCCTCGGCGGGTACGTCGACGACCTGCCGGCCGCGATCGACATAGCCGCGATCCGGGATGCCGGGGTACGCATCGGCGCCGACCCGCTCGGCGGGGCCAGCGTCGCCTACTGGGGCGAGATCGCCGAGCGGCACCGGCTCGACCTGACCGTGGTCAACCCGACCGTGGACCCGACCTGGCGGTTCATGACCCTGGACACCGACGGGAAGATCCGGATGGACTGCTCGTCGCCGAACGCGATGGCCTCGCTGATCGCCGCCCGGGACCGGTTCCAGGTCTCCACCGGCAACGACGCCGACGCCGACCGGCACGGCATCGTCACCCCGGACGCCGGCCTGCTCAACCCCAACCACTACCTGGCGGTGGCCATCGCCCACCTGTTCCGTACCCGGTCGCAGTGGGGGCCGGCCGCGGCGGTCGGTAAGACCCTGGTCAGCTCGTCGATGATCGACCGGGTCGCCGCCGACCTGGGCCGTCCGCTGCTGGAGGTGCCGGTCGGGTTCAAGTGGTTCGTACCCGGCCTGCTCGACGGGACGGTCGGCTTCGGCGGTGAGGAGAGCGCGGGCGCGTCCTTCCTGCGCCTCGACGGCACCACCTGGACCACCGACAAGGACGGCATCCTGCTCTGCCTGCTCGCCGCCGAGATCATCGCGACCACCGGCCGGAGCCCGAGCGAGCACTACGCCGAGCTGACCGACCGGTTCGGTGCCCCCGCGTACGCCCGGATCGACGCCCCGGCCAGCCGGGAGGAGAAGGCGGTGCTCGGCCGGCTCTCCCCGGAGCAGGTCACCGCGACCGAGCTGGCTGGGGAGCCGATCACCGCGACGCTGACCGCCGCGCCGGGTAACGGCGCCGCGATCGGCGGGCTGAAGGTCTGCACGGCCTCCGGCTGGTTCGCTGCCCGCCCCTCCGGTACCGAGGACGTCTACAAGATCTACGCCGAGTCGTTCCAGGGGCCCGAGCACCTCGCCCGGATCCAGACCGAGGCGCGGGCGCTGGTCTCGGAGGTGCTCAGCCGCTCCTGACCTGACCCACGCGTCGATCATGGAGTTGTGGTGGGGAAAATCAGGGGGTGCGCCCCTTTTGTGGGGCACCACAACTCCATGATCGACGAGAGCGGGGCGGGTGGTGCCCGGAGTCAGCGGGGCGGCGGCAGCTCACGCCGGTTGAGCTGCTCCCGGAGTTGCTCGGGCAGCAACTCCCGGAGCTGTTCGGGCAGCAGCGGCAGGTCGAGGAGACTCAGCTTGAGCTGGTTACGTTCCCGGTGCCGGCGCGGGTCGAGCCGGACCACGAAGCCGGCGTCGCGGCGGTACCGCACGCCGATGGCCTCGTCGGCACCGAGGTATCTGATCACCCGGCCGTCCACCTCGACCGCGACGTGCGCCGAGCCGGGCCGCAGCTCCAACCGGATCGACTCGTCGGGGGAGAGCACCACGGTGCGGGAGATCCCGGCCATCGGCGCGGACGGGGTCACCACGACCGCCTGGGCGGCGGGGGAGACCAGGGGCCCGCCGGCCGCGTAGCTGTAGGCGGTCGACCCGGTCGGGGTGCTCACCACCAGCGCGTCGCAGCGGTAGTACCCGTACCGCTGCCCGTCGATGGCCAGGATCGCGCTGACGAAGCCGGTACCGGGCTGGCGGGCCAGCGCCACGTCGTTGAACGCCACCGACTCCGTACCGCAGACGTCCAGCACCAGACAGCTGTGCGGTTCCAGCGTCACGTCCCGCGCGGCGAGCCGGTCCAGCGCGGCCGGCAGGTCCGGCGGCTCGACCTCGACCAGGAAGCCGAGCCGACCGAGGTGCACCCCGAGCACCGGCTTCGGGTCGTCCACGGTCAGCCGCAGCGCGCCGAGCATGGTGCCGTCACCGCCGATGCTGACGAAGGCGTCGCAGCAGGCAGGGAGTTCGGCGGCGGGCAGTGCCGTCACGGTGGGGGGTACCCGTTGCCGGTCGGTGTCGCGGACGTACAACCCGGCATCCCGGCCGGCCGCCCAGTCGACGATGGCCCCGACCACCCCGGCCACCTCCCGGCTGGGGTGGAGCACCAGCCCGAGCCGGATGCGGTTCATGGCTCACAGCTCATCACAGGTTGCCGGGCCGGTCCGCCGGATCGCGCCAAGCGGCGCCGCTGCCGGGGCCACCCGGGACGGGCAGCGCCGGTCCCGGCCGCTGGTCGGAACCGGCGGGGATAGCCCCGACCGCTGGTCGGCACCACCCCCGCCGTGCTTCGGTCAGCTACCCAACAGGTGGGCCAGCGACCGGGCGACCAGGTCGTCGCGGGCCGCCGGGGCCAGCCCCTCCAGCCCGAACCCGAGGTAGACCGTGTCCGGGGTGGTCACTACCGAACCCTCCTCGAACGCCTGCTGACTGCGCGTCCAGGTGTTCGCCCCGGCCGGCGAGCCGGCCGGCGGCCCGGCGACCGTCCAGCCACCGAGGTCGGCGGACTCGAAGGAGGTCTCCGCCACCGTCGCCCCGTCAGCGATGATCCGCGCGTCGTCCAGGAAGACGCCGAGGCCCTGGGTCGACCAGTCGGAGGCCGACGAGATGGCGATCTCCACCTTCTTGCCGGCGTACGCCGACAGGTCGATCCGCCACTCCTGCCAGCCACCCGACGCGCCGGTGGCCGCGTGCCAGGCACCGGTGCTGCCGGTGGGGGAACAGTCCGCCCCCATGTAGTGCCCGAGGAACGGGTGCAGCTCCTCGACCCATCCGCCGGCACAGCTCTCCCCGGTGACCCTCCCGGTGTGCCCGTTGGCGTCCGGCAGGGTCGTCCAGTTGTCGCTGCCCACCTCGTGCGCCTCGACGAAGAGGAAGTCCCAGTTCTCCTCCACGTCGTACGAGGTGAAGAAGCGCAGCTCGGCGCTGCTGGCCGAGGTCAGGTCGATGGTCCGGGTCAACCGCTTGTACGCCTCGTCGGCCCGGTTGCTGTAGAGGTACCAGTCGCCGGTACGCGGGTCGAACGGCGCCGCACCCGGCCGCCCCCAGTCCACCGGGGCGGAGCTGGTGAACTGCGGGTACCCGGCCGGCGGCAGGAAGCTCGACGTGGTCAGGAAGGACGCCGTGTGGTCCTGGTTGCCGGCCGAGCCGGGTGCGTTGAGGGTGCCGGTGAAGCCACTGAACGGGCCGGCCGCGCCCTGCACCGGGTACGGCGTGCCGTCCGGGTCGGTGCCCCCGTCGCTGACGTAGGTGTACGCCCCCAGGTAGTACTGCTGGAAGTCGTTGAGCAGTGGCAGGCAGCGCGGGTCGGCGGCATCGGTGCACTCCGCCGGTGCGTCCGGCCGGTAGCCGTACGACCCGTTCGCCGACTGGGCGAACAGCGCGTACTTGCCGCTCACCAGGACCTTGCCGCCCTCGTTGAGGTAGTCCCGGACGGCCAGCTCGGTCTCCGCCGCCGCCCGCGCCACGGTACCCGGCACCTGCCCCGGCGAGCGGGTGATGACGTCGTCGCCGGTCTCCCAGACCACCGCCCGGTAGTGCGACAGCACGCCGAGCGGGTGCGGTGCGTGCCGGCCCATCGCGTCGAAGTCGTAGACGTCGCTGCTGCGCCCGGCGGCGGTCAGCGAGGCTGCCACCTCGTCGGCGTACTTGGCGCTGGTCACGCCCTGCGCCGGGCTCAGCCCGGTGACGTCCTCCATGGCCAGTACCAGCACGTCGCCGCCGATGTCGGTGTGCACCCGGTAGGTGAAGTGCTCACTGGCCACCGGGCCCGCACCCGGTTTGCTGCCGGTGAACCACACCTCGACCCGGTCACCCGGCCGGGCGCCGGTCACCGTGCCACGCAGTTCGGCGTAGTAGTCGTTGTGGGTGTCGCCGTACCGCTCGCCACCCTTCCACTCCCGGACCGCGACGGTCCTCGGCCGGCCGCCGTTGACCGTGTAGTGCATCCGCACGTTCTTCAACGCCCGCCGGACGGTCGCGGCGACCTGCTGGGTGCGGCCGTAGGAGGTGTCGAAGGCGTCCACCACGAAGTCCGGGGTGCTGCGGCCGACCACCGAGACCGGGTCGTCCGGGTCGGCCGCCGACTTCGCCACGGCCAGCGCGAACGGCAGGTTCTTGGCCACCTCGGCGGCGATCAGCTTCTCGTCGTCCGGGAAGATGAAGCCGCTGATGCAGTCCTCGGGCCGCCACTGGTCGTCCGGGTCGGAGGCCGCCGCCGACTCGCAGGTGGACATCTCCGGGGTGAACCCCAGGGTGCCGTACCTGACCGTGGCATGGCTGTCGGTGTCGCCGTTGGTGGGGTACAGCTCGGCCGACAGGTCCGGGTCGTAGCCCGGCACGGCGGGGTGGTCGTCGTCGCCGACCATCGCCTTGTAGATCTCGTCGTCCGGAGTGTGCGTGGCCACCTGCCAGCCCACCCCGTAGAGCAGTAGCTGCGCCGCCGAGTGGTAGTTGACGAAGAACTCGAAGCCGACCCGACGGAACAGCCGGTCCAGCGCCTGGGTCTCCGGCTCGGAGTTGGCCGACGGGCCCCGGTAGGTGTCGTTCTCCGCATCGGGCGAGGAGCCCTCGTTGTCGTACCCCCACTTGTAGCCGAAGTTGCGGTTCAGGTCGACGCCGTCGGCGTTGGTGATCTGACCGTCCCCGTCGTTGTCCCGCAGGTTCTTGCGCCACAGCCGGTTGTCCGGGGTGAACGTGTGGTCGTAGCCGTCCGGGTTGGCCACCGGGAGGAACCACAGTTCGGTGGTGTCCACCAGCCGGGTGATCTCGGCGTCGCGGCCGTAGTTGTCCAGTACGTGGTGCAGCAGCCGGCGGGTCATCTCCGGCGTGATCCACTCCCGGGCGTGCTGTGCGCTGCCGTAGAGCACCGCCGGGCGCCGGCCGTCCGGCACGGTGCGCGCGTTCTTGGTGACCTTGACGGCCAGGATCGGCTTGCCCTGCACCGAGCGGCCGATGGTCTCCAGCTTGGCCAGCTTCGGGAAGCGGGCGGAGGTGGAGACGATCTCGTCCCGAAGGCCACCCGGTTCGCTGTACGACCGGAACGCCGACCAGCCGGCGGCGGCCTGCTCGCGCAACGCGCGGGACGCCTCCTTGCCACGTACCTTCTTCACGGTCAGCGGTACGCCCCGGCTGGTGAGCCGCGCGGCCTGCCGGGTGCTGAGCACCGCCTCCACCGTGGTGTTGCCGACCTGGTCGGCCGAGACATGGCTGTGGCCCAGGTCGACACCGACCGCGCGCAACTCGTCGAGCTGCTTCGGCGTGACGGTACCGACGTACACCTCCAGCCGGTCCCGCGTGTCCGGTGTGGACGGCGGCTGTGCGGTCACCGGTGCGGTCAGCGCCATCGCGCCGACCAGAGTGAACACGCTGGCGATCGCCAGCCGTGTTTTCCTCATCGCGCCCCCTCGGTTGCAGGATCCCTAGGCGCGAGCCTTCCTCGTCCCCACGACGGGTGTCAATGCTTCGATCGGCCGGTGGGCGCTGTCCCGGTCGGGGCGCCAGGTGACCAGCAGGGACAGGGCGAGCAGGATCTCGGCGAGGTCGCCGCCGTAGTACATGACGGCCGCACCGGCGCGTAGCTGACCGGGGGAGGCCGGGATGTCGACGAGCAGACCGGCGTGGATGAGCTGGGCCAGTACCGCGTGCGCGACCACGGCCACCCCGAGCACCACCAGCCGGGCCGGTACCCGGGGACGGTGCGGGCCGGGATCGGGCCCGGCGACCGACCAGGCGAACAGGTAGCCGCTGAGCAGGAAGTGCAGGTGGACGAGTTCGTGCAGGGCCGGGCTGGTCAGGGTGGCCCGGTACAGCGGGGTCAGGTAGAGCAGCCACAGCCCACCGGCGGTGAGCAGCAGCCCGGTCACCGGATGCCCGAGCCAGTGGGCCGGTCGGCTGCGCAGCAGGCGGACCAGCCGACGGCCGGTAGCGGCCGGCACCGACCGCAGCAGCAGGGTCACCGGGGCGCCGAGGACCAGCCCGAGCGGGGCGAGCATGCCGATCAGCAGGTGCTGGAGCATGTGGCCGGGAAAGTTCCCCGGCGTGGCCGGCAGCGCGACCGCCGCCGCGAGCAGCAGTACGCCGCCGCCGAAGGCGGCACTGCGCCACCGGCTCCACCCCCGTGGCTCGTGCCGCTGCCGCCACAACCCGGCCAGGTAGAGCAGGGCGAGTAGCACCGGTACGACCAGCGCGGGGGTGGCCCAGTCCGGACCGTGACCGCCGGCGTGGGCCAGGGTCACCGCCGCTGTCCGGCGCAGAGGTCGACGGTTCCGGCTGTCCGTTGCAGCAGCCAGCCGCCGCCGACGAACAGTGCCCCCAGGGCCAGGAAGCCCAGGTCCCACCAGGTCTGATGGGGGCCACCTCGGACGTGGTGGATGCCGAGCAGGTGGTGGTCGACGATCCCTTCGACCAGGTTGAACAGTCCCCAGCCGACCAGCGCCCACCCCCAGAGTGCCGGCGACCGCCAGAGCCGGCCCCGGGAGCGGGTCACCCGGGCGTAGAGCAGCGCCAGGCCGGCGAACACGGCGACCCAGGTGACCACGTGGAACAACCCGTCCCACAGGGTGTTCATCTCCAGGCCGGGGACGGTGTCCACCGGGTACGACCGGATCCCGGCCCGGTCGGTGTCGGTGCTGCTCAGCATGTGGTGCCACTGGAGGACCTGGTGCAGCACGACGCCGTCGACGAATCCGCCCAGTCCGATACCGAGGATGGTGGCGGGCAGCCGGATTTGGGTCAGGTCGGGAGTCTGTACGGCCATGGCGGTTCCTCCGGAGAGAGAAGCGTCGGTACTCCCGTGCCCGGGACCGGCGGCCGGAAACGTCGTCACCGTGCGGTGGGTACCCGCATCGGCGCGTCCGGTACCGGAACCGCCGGGTGGGCGCAGAGCCAGGCGAGCCGCTCGACCAGCTTGTCCGGGTCGTCGAACGGGTCCAGGGCGGTCACCTCCATCGGGTCCAGCGCGGGGACCGGCACGTGCGAGATGAGCGGGTGCAGGGGCCGGACGTCCGCCTCGCCCTGCCCGAGCAGGTCCTCGTGCAGCTTCTCGCCGGGCCGTAGTCCGGTGTAGACGATCCGCGCCGGGCCGGGGGCCTGCGCGGCGAGTTGGCGGGCGATGTCGTCGATGCGTACCGGTTCGCCCATGTCGAGCACGAGGGCCTCGCCGTCCCGGCCGATCGACGCCGCCTGGAGTACCAGGTGCACCGCCTCCTGGACGGTCATCAGGTACCGGGTGACCTCCGGGTGGGTGACGGTGATCGGCAGGCCCGCGTCGATCTGCGCCCGGAACGCGGTGACCACCGATCCCCGGCTGCTCAGCACGTTGCCGAACCGCACGCTGAGGAAGGTGCCCGGGTACGTTTCGGCGGCGTGTGCGGTGAGGCGTTCGGTGATCCGCTTGGAGTAGCCGAGCACGCTCACCGGGTCGGCTGCCTTGTCGGTCGAGATGTTGACGAACTTCGCCACGTCGCGGCAGGCGTCCAGCACCGCGAGGGTGCCCCAGATGTTGGTCTTGACCGCCTCACCCGGGTGCCGCTGGAGCAGGGTGAGGTGCTTCAGCGCGGCGGCGTGGAAGATGATCTCCGGCTGGCGCTCCTGGATGATCCGCCGGATGCCCTCGTCGTCGCGCAGGTCGGCGAGGATCAGCTCCGGACCGTCCAGCATGGCCCGCCCGGAGAGCGAGAGCTGGAGGCTGTGCAGGGCGGACTCGTCCCGGTCGAGCATCATCAGCTCGCCGGGGTCGGCGCGCATGATCTGCCGGCACAGCTCCGAGCCGATCGAGCCACCGGCGCCGGTGACCAGGATCCGGCGGCCCCGCAGCCCGGTGTCGCTGCCGGCCAGGTCGGCCACCACCGGCCGTCGGCCGAGCAGGTCGGAGACATCCGGGCTGCGTACGTCGGTCACGCTGATCCGGTGGTCCACCAGCTCGCGTACCGGCGGGAGCACCTTGAACGTCGCCCCGGCGCGCAGGGTCGCTTCCCGTACGTCGCGGATCAGTTCGCTGTCGGCATCCGCCACGGACAGGATCAGGGTCGTCGCCCCGGTCCGGCGGATCGCCGTGCCGATCTCGGCCCGGTCGCCGTACATCCGCACCCCGCCCAGGCGCAGGCCACGCTTGTCCGGGTCGTCGTCGAGCAGCCCCACTGGCAGGTACCGGCCGCGTGGGTCGCTGAGCATGGCCCGCAGGAGTGCCTGACCGGCCTCGCCGAGGCCGAACAGCAGTACGGGCACCGCCGAGCGGGCATCCGGTCGCAGGGACCGGTCGTGGCGGTGCCGGTAGGCGACCCGTACCGACAACATCAGCAGCAGGGCCAGGGCGGCCCCGACCGGTGCGGTGCTGGCCGGCGCCGGCCGCTCGGTGAGGGCGAGCAGCGTGAACAGGACCAGGGTGGCGGTGCCCGCGACGGTACCGGCCAGGCCCCGGACCTCCTGGAGGCTGCCGAGCGGGTGCCGCCCGGACCAGACCCGACGCAGCGCCGCCACGGCCACGTGCAGGGCGGCGGTGAGCAGGGCGAGACCGGCGATCCGGAGCACCTGCGCCCCGGTGACCTGGAACTCGTGCCGGGTCCAGGCCGCAGCGAGGAAGCCGGTCACCCAGGCTCCGACGTCCACAGCGAGGAAACCGACGGTACGGCGGCGGACCCGACTGCGGCGCTGTTCGGTGGTCAGGTGGTGGGCGGTCTGTGCGTCGAGCGGCATGTAGGGCTCCCTAGATGTTGCTGGGCCATCCGCGGTGGCGGTGATGTTGCGCTCCCATGTATCTATAGGGTTTTGTGTCCGTATGTGGGCTTTTCAGGTTATTCAGGTGATTCTTTAGCTCCGGCTAACCCCGGGCTGCTGCCTCGTTCAGGTGCTCGGGTGCCTCGTTCAGGCGCCCGGGGTCGTAGCCGGGGTCCGGCGCCGGTCCGCCCGGCTGGATCCGGGTACGACCACCGCGTCCAGTAGCCGCTGCAACCGGGCGGCCATCACGGTCCGGGACCGGTGCTCCTCGATGTACCGCCGACCGCGCCCGCCCATCGCCCGCAACGTCGCGGTGTCCTCGCCGAGGAGCTTGCGCAGCCCGGCGACGAGTTCGTTCGGCCCGACCGCGATGCCGGCGCCCGCCGAGAGCACGATGTCCTGGGGCTCGTCGGGGCAGTTGGTCACGACCGGTAGGCCGGCGGCCAGGTAGTCGTAGAGCTTGTTGGGACTGGCGCCCAGCTGGAAGATCTCGGCGTTGGCCAGTACGTGCACCCCGACATCCGCGTCGCCGATGATCCCGGCCAGCTCGCGCTTCGGGATGGTGTCGAGGAAGTGCACGTTGCCTAGCTGCTCGGCGTGGGCCCGCTCGACCAGGTGGGCCTTCTCCAGTCCGTCCCCGATCAGGACGAAGGTGTGCTCGGGCAGTTCCGCCGCTGCGTCGAGGAGCAGGTCGAGGCCGTTGAGCGGTCCGTGTGCGCCGGCGTAGACCACCAGCCGGCCGGTGACCGGTACCCGGCTGCGCAACGAGCGGTACTCGGGCCGTAGCGTGAAGTCGGCCGGCTCGGCGCCGTTGCTCACCCACTCGATCCGGGACTCGTCCACCCCCTGGGCAACCAGGTAGGACCGCCAGCCCTCGGCCACGACGACGATCGCGTCGGCCCGCCGGTAGAGCCAGCGTTCCAGGGCCCGCAACAGCCGGTGGGTGATCGAGCCCGAGCGTAGATAGCCCATGCTGACCAGCGTCTCCGGCCAGAGGTCGCGGATCTCCAGGACGAACCGGCTGCGTCGGATCCGGGCCGCCAGCCAACCCGCGACCGGGGTCAGGATGTGGGGCGAGGAGGCGTAGACCACGTCCGGACGGGGGCGTTGCCGCAGGGCCGCGCGTAACGCCCCCAGGCTGTAACTGATCCAGTTGGCCACCCGCTGGTGGTCGTTGCCGCGGTAGCTCGGCACCCGGACCCGGACGAAGTGCGGATCGGTCGTCTGGAATCGCTGCCGGGTGTAGTTGTCGAGGTCGCCGACCACGATGGTGTGTCGCCAGCCGGAGAGGCGACCGAACAGTTCGACGTGCCGCGTACCACCCGGCTCGTGCAGTGGCTTCGCGTACTGGTTGAGCACCAGCACCTGACGTTGGACGGAAGCGCTGGAGGTCATGGTGCTTCCTTTCATAAACCCATATACGATGATTTTTCAGGCGGGAGGCGGCCGGGTGGAGGTACCGCTGACCAGTACTGGATGGTCGACCGGGTCGGTCAGCCCGACCCGCAACGCAGCCGGCGGACCGGTCTCACCGGTGGGGAACGTTCGGCCCTTCCCCGGTACCGACCAGAGCGCCGTACCACTGCCGCATCGTGGCCACCTGCCGTGACCAGGATTCGGTCTGCTCGATGAAGGCCCGGTTGCGCCGCTGCTCGGCGTCACCCAGCCTCCCGGCGGCGACCAGCCGTGCCGCCAGGCCCGTGTCGATCGGCTCCGGCACCAGTTCCGCCACCAGCCCGTCGGCGAGGAGTTCCCGGTAGGGCGGCAGGTCGGCCAGGAACAGCCGGCAGCCGGCCAGCGCGGCTTCCAGGACCGTGGTGCTGCGCTGGTCCCAGCGGGGCACCGAGACGGCCACCTCGCTGGCACACATCAGCGCGAAGACCTGCGCCGGTTGCAGCGTCCGGTCGACCACGGTCACCCGGCCCGGCAGCGCCGCCGCCAGCACCTGGATCCGGGCCAGACACTCCTGCTGGGACCGCAGTGCCGAGGCTTCGGCCGGCCGGAGACCGGACAGCACGACCAGATGCAGATCCGCGCGCTCGCGGGCGGCCGACGCGAACGCGGCGAGGATCTCGTCCACCCGGTACACCGTCGTCGCGCTGCGTACCGACAGGACCACCGTGGCCTGTTCCGGTATGCCGAACTCCCGTCGTACCGCCGAGGGCCGGACCTGATCCCGGCTCCCGATCAACGCGTCGTCGACCCCCCAGGACAGGGTGGCCGTCCGGGCGGCCGGGACCCGGTACCGTCCGGTGACCTCCTCGGTCACCGACGCGGAGGTCGGCACCACCAGGTTCGCCCCGCGCAGCACGCGGCGGGCCACCCACCTGCGCAGCCGCGACCGGGCCGCGGTACGCAACTCGCTGCCCCAGGGTGTGACCACCCGGACGGTGCCGGACGGGAGCACGAGCGACAACAGGCCGGCCGTACCGACCGAGTGGACGTGGACCACGTCCGGCCGGACCTGCCGCAACTGGCGACGCAACCACCAACCGGTGGTGAGCAGGCCCCACACCGCCCGGCCCCGGCTGGCGCGTACCCGACCGGCGCCATCGGCCACCCGCAGGTCGACACCGGGGATGGGATCGGCGCTCACCCAACTGGCCACCACCACCCGGTGTCCCTGCTCCGCCAGCGTGGTGGCCCAGCGTCGGGTGTGGATCGAGTTGGCGGCACCGAGCAACAGCACCACCGGTTGCCGACCGGCAGCCTCATGGTTCTCGTCCAGCGGTGCCGGCGCGGACTGATCAGACATGACGGTGCCTCCACACCTGGGCTGCCTTCACCGTCCGGGCCCGCAACACCCAGATCGGATTGGTGAGTTGCCGCCGCCAGCGCACCGCCGTCGCCTGGAACACCGGTTGACCGGTCAACTTCGCCAGGGCGGTCAGCAGGGAGACGTGCAGGGAGTGGTAGTTGGCGGTGGCCGGCCAGGCGAACTCACGGTCGTACCGGGACCAGTAGCCGAGATCGTAGTGACCGAGTTCGTCGGCGAGCCGTTGCTGAGCCGGCACGTGCGCGGTGCCACCACGGCGGTGCTGATGTTCGATCAGCCCGAACAGCGCGAAGATCGCGCCGTTGAGGACGTGGTTGGCGGGAGTCTTGGCGCACTCCTCGAGAAAGGGACGGCCGGTGACGTCGTAGTCCGCGCAGCCGCCCTGGTCCACCGACCGCAGCAGCAGCTCGATCGCCCCGTCGGCGCTGTCGGCGAAGGACTTCTCGTCGGTGAGGTCGTAGGCCCGCAACAGGGTGGACACCGCCAGCCCCTGTGCCATGCCCGAATACCAGCCGGCCGGTACCCGGTAGCGCGGGATGGGCACCGGGTAACGCCAGCCACCGTCCGGGTCCTGGTGTTCCCGCAGCCACCGGGCCTGGGTCAGCAGCGGCGCGAGGCGGTCCTGCCGGGTGGCCGGGTCCGCCGGTGCGTCGTGGTGTACCCGGCTGTGCCAGCTCAGCGCGTACAGGCACATCGAGACGGGGTTCGGGTAGCTGCCGTTCTCCGGGTGGTCGACCACCACCACGCCGTCCGAATCCAGCCGGGTCTGCCGGGGCAGACCGTGCCAGATCAGCGGGTAGGGGCCCCGGCCGTCCGGCCGTGGCGCGGGCTCCACCGGAAAACGGCGGACCCGCAGATCGTGTACGCCGTTGGCGATGATCCGCCGGATCGCGGTCACGGGCGCGTTCCCTGGCGGCTGGCCAACGCGCGGTGGTAGACCGCCTCGACGTCGGCCACGGTACGGGCAGCGTCGTACCGGGCGAGGCAGCGGCTGCGTCCCAACTGTCCCATCGCCCGCCTGCGCTCAGGGTCGTGCAGCAGGTCGGCGACGGCGTCGGCCAGGGCGACCGGGTCGGCCGGCGGCACGAGCAGCCCGGTCTCGTCATGTTGGACGGTGTCCGGTAGCCCGCCGACATTGCTGGCCACCACGGGCTTTCCCATCAGCAGGGCCTGCACGCTCGCCCCGGAAGCGGACTCATCGAGCGACGGGCTGACCAGTACGTCGAATCCGGCCATGAGTTCCGGGATGTCGTACCGCCGACCCGTGAAGTGGATGCGGCCGGCGCCCACGCGAGCGGCCCGCTCGTGCAGGGCACGACGGTAGCTGCCGTCCCCGGAGAGCTCGTCCCCGACGATGAAGATCCGCGCGTCGGGCACCCGGGCCAGCAGCCGGGGCACCGCGTCGATCAGTGTCTCGTGACCCTTGATGCCGACCTTCCGGAAGTCGCGTATCCGGCTGGGGTACATGTACGCGACCATCCCGACGACCGGGGTGCCCGGCTCGATCCCGAATTCCGATCGGAACTGCTCCGGGGAGGTCGCCGGGTCGAAGCGGTGCACGTCGAAGCCGTAGTGACTGGTCGCCACCGAGCGTGCGCCCAGGCCGCGATAGCGCTCCGCGAACGCGTGGCAGGAGGCGATGACGACGTCGGCCCGGGACAGGGTGGCCAGGTCCAGCCGGCGCATGAACGGGTTGCGCAGATGTGCCGCGCCGGGTAGCTGGTCGACCTGTAGGGCGTGCCCGCCGACCAGGCTGGCCAACCGGCAGGCGACGCTGGCCTTGAGCAGATGGGCGTGCACCACGTCCGGCCGGAGCCGACGGATCAGCCGCATCAGGTGGAATTCGGCCGCAGCCACCCGGGGCAGTTGGTGGGGACGCCATCCGGCGAGCCGCACGATCTCGGTGGGAATCCCTGCGGCCCGGATCCGCTCGGTCAGCGGGCCTTCGCCGGGGAGGACCGCGGTCACGTCGTGCCCTCGGCGGGCCAGCCCGGTGACCTGGCAGTAGAACCACTCACCGCCCAACGGTGTGCTCGTCACCTGCAGGATCCGCAGCGGCGGGCCGGTGCGGGGTTCGCTGGTCGTGGTCAAGTCGGTCTCCTCGTGACGGTGCTCAGGGCGAGAACGATCGGGACGAGAACCGGCAGGGTCAGCACCGGTTCCCCGAAGAACGAGCAGACGGCGGTCCCGGCCAGGGCGAGGAGCAGGTTCTCCGCCAGCCAGTCCGAATTGGCGCGGAGCCGGCCGAGGGCCTGTCGTACCGGGCCGACCAGCAACCCGCCGACCAGCAGGACCCCGACCAGTCCCAGCTCGACCAGCACCGCCAGGTAGGTGTTGTGCGGATGGACGAGCAGCGGCAGGTCCACGTCGGGGCCGATTCCGGTGACGCTGGGTACGAAGTACTCCGGCAGCCGGTCGTGGAAACTCAGGTAACCGACGCCGAAGAGCGGATGGTCGCCGGCCATCCGGAGCGCGCTGAGCCAGAGGTCCAGCCGGACCGTGGAGGAACCGTCCAGTCCGTCAGCGCCCGCGGTTCCTGCCACCCGGTCCGAGATGCTCTCCGGCACCACCGACACGCGGGCGATCCAGAGGACGCCGACCACGAGCAACGCGGTGGTCAGGAACGCCCAGAGCCGACGCCGGAGCGCGAAGCAGACCACGACCGCGAGCGTGCCGAGATAGGACGACCGGCTGTAGGAGAAGCCGATGCCGGCAACCAGCACCGCGATCCCGATCGCGTACAGGGCGCGGGACCGCAGGCCGACCGCCACGCCGGCCCGGGCCAGCAGGACGGCCACCGCCAGCACCAGCATCGGGCCCCAGGCGTTGTGGTTCAGTCTGCTGAACGTCTCGGAGAGGTCGGGGTCCTCGTAGACCAGGTTGTGTACCCCGATCATCCCGAGCACCGCGTGGACGCCACCGACCGCAACGGCGGCGCAGGCGAAGAGCAGCAGGGTCCGTTGGGCCGCCGGACCCGGGCCACTGACCAGCGGCAGGCTGACCAGCATGATGCCCAGGACGACGACCGACCAGATCGGCCCGCCCGACTTGCCGGCCACCACCGGGCCGTACGCCAGCAGGATGATCAACGCGCCGACCGCGAGGACGGCGTACCGGCTGCGGGTGACCAACCTGCGGCGTAGCACCGTGCCGACCAGGCAGCAGAGGACGAGCAGGAGCAGGGGCATCACCTCGGGCGCCCACTCCGTCGGCAGTTGCGTGGCCGGTACGGCCACGGCCAGGCAGTACAGGCCGAAGGTGGGTGCGATGACCGCGCCGACCAGGATGATGGCCGCCGCGACCAACGCCAACGTCGTACCGGTCCGCGTGGACAGCAGGCCCGTGACCGTCCCGACGACACCGACGATCGTGACCACCAGCACGGACCGGGTACCGGCCGTCGGCGGTCGCCAGGCCCGGCGCGGGCGACGGCGTCGCCCCCGTGACCGCTGGTGCCGGACGGGTCGCCGGGGCCGGGCGGCGAGAAACGCCTGGCCGACCACTGTGCTGTAGACCAGGTAGGCGATGGAGACCGCCAGACCCGCACCGACGGCGTCGAAGCGGGGGATCAGCACCAGCATGGCCAGCAGTCCGCCAGCGGTGGCGGCCACCGCGGCCAGCGTGGTCGGGGCCGGTCGGTCGATCGCGGTCAGGTAGCTCTGCGCGGTCCGCCCGACGGCCAGTATCGCCAGGCCGGGCAGCAGCGCCCAGAGCACGGGTACCGCCCCGGAGAACTCGGTGCCGAAGAGCAGCGGGAAGACGATCGGTGCCCCGGCAGCGAGTGCCACCGCAGCCGCAGCGGTGGCCAGCACGGTCCGGCTGACCAGCCGTGCGACGGTCGTCCAGTCGGCGCTGCCGTTGGCGACCGCGGGCACCAGGATCAGGCTGAGCGCTACCGGCAGGATCAGCAGGATCTCCGCGAACGGTACGGCGACCGAGTAGATGCCGACGGCCCCGGCACCCGCCAGCAACTGGATGGTCGGGATCTGACTGCGACCCATCGCGAACTGGGCCAGATTGGGCAGGTAGGCGCGCCGGGCAAACGACCGGTACGCGCTGCCCGCGCCCGGCTCGGTGGGCAGCGGTCCGATCGGTCGGGCCCGGACGAGCAGCGCGGTGAGAGCAGCGAGTTGGCCCCCGAGGTAGGCGCCGACGACGGTGGCCGGGGAGGCCCGGTCCAGGACCGCCACCGCACCGAGCAGAGCGCTGTAGACGAGCAGCCCGCCGATCATCGTCGCGTTGTAGGTCATGGCCCGACTGCGGCCTATCTCCGCCGAACCGAGCAGCGCGGAGAGCAGTACCACCGGGCCGAGTGCGAGGGTCAGACCGAAGGACATCCCGTCCAGCCCGAACCGGGCCACCGGACCGAGCAGGGCACCGGCCAGTCCCCATGCGGCGGCCATGCCGAGCCCTGCCGTCGCGACGTACCACAGGCTGCGCCAGACTGCCTGCTGGTGGTCGGCTGGAGACCGTCCGGCGAAGCGGAGGTTGGCCGTCTCCAGGCCGGCGGCCCCGAGCGCGGCGTAGACCGAGGCGCCGGCGAGCACGACGGCGACGGTGCCGCGGTCGTGCGGACCGAGCAGCCGTGCGGTGATCACCCCGGTGACCAGGCTGGTCACCAGCACCGCGATCCGGGTACCCACGGTGCCGGCTGCCGCATGCAGCAGGGCACGGGGGATGCCCGGTCGCCGGGCCGGTGGCGGGGTGTGCGGCGCGGGCCGGTCGATCACCGTGGTGGTGGCCCGGCCATGGTCGGGGGTCACCGAGCCGGCACTCCCTTGACCACCGTCTCGGCGGGCACGTCCCGCACCACACACGCGCCGGCTCCGACGGTGGCTTCGGCACCGATGTGCAGACCCTGCAACACGGTTGCGTTGGTGCCGACGAGGACCCCGTTGTCGAGCCGGCAGTCCCCGGAGACGGCGGCCAACGGGTTGACCGAGACGTAGTCGGCCAGTACGCAGTCGTGCCCGATGGTGATGTTCTGGTTCAGGTGGACGTGGCGGCCGAGCACCACGTTGGTGGTCACCCGGGCGCCGGCGAAGACCAGCAGCCCCTCTCCGGAGACGGTGTCCTCGCCGACCTCCGCAGAGGGATGGACGAGGGTCGCCGCGGGAAGTCCGTAGCGGGCGATCCGCTCGCCGACCAGTCGGCGGCTGCGCGGGTGGCCGATGCTGAGCACCGTGTGGACCGTCGGCGGCCGACCGTCGAGCCAACTGGTCGGTCCGAGGTACGCCACGTCCAGGCGCTGCACCCGTTTCAGGTTCGCCTCGGACGGCTGGTCGTCGACGAAACCGAGTACCCGCCAGCGGGGCCCGGTGGTCGAGAACCGGTTGATCGCCCGGATGATCCCGAGGGTCTCCCGACCATGCCCGCCACATCCGACGATGACGATGTCGGCGCTCACGCACGCACCTCGCCGGAGCCGCCGGTCCCGGTGGCGCCGACCGTGGCCAGTTCGTCGCGGGTACCCGGACCGGTGGTCAGGGTGGCCAGGCCCACGAAGTCCGGTCCGGTCGGGCCGAGACTGGCCGCGACCACGTCCCGGCGGACCAGGATCCCGGCGGTCCCGAGCAGGATACGCAGGTCGAGGCCGAGGCTGCGTTCGTCGACGTACCGCAGGTCGTAGGCGAACTTCTGGTGCCAGTCGAGCCCGGCCCGGCCCCGGATCTGCGCGAGCCCCGTCATGCCGGGCCGGACATCGTGGCGGCGGAACTGTTCCGGGGTGTACCGGTCGAGGTACATCATCCGCAGCGGGCGTGGACCGACCAGGCTCATCTCCCCGCGCAGCACGTTCCACAGGTTGGGCAGTTCGTCCAGGCTGGTGGCCCGCAGCCAGCGGCCCAGCCGGGTGAGCCGGAGACCGTCGCTCGCGGTTGCCTCGCCGGGACGTTCGGCCGGGGTGCTACCGGTGACGGGGTCCGCCGTCAGCATCGTCCGGAACTTGAGCATGACGAAGGGCCGGCCGTGCAGACCGGGGCGCGTCTGTCGGAACAGGACGGGGCGTCCCATGGTCGCTGCGACCGCGAGGGCCACCGCCACCATGACCGGCGCCGCGAGCAGCAGAATGATCATGGACAGTACGAGATCCAGCAGCCGTTTGGTCCGGTCGTACGGATGTCGGGCGTTCATTACAGTGCCTCCAGGAACTGCGCGATCGAGGCGTGAGGGCGTACTCCGATCGGGATGGTGGGACGGGGCTTCGACGAGTACCGGGCGCGCGGCGCGACTGGCACAGGGACAAACGACTCGAAGCCGGCGAAGTTCTACAAAATGGGTGAGCGGTGCCCGTTGGGTGCGGTTCGGGCCTCCGGCACTCCTGGAACGACGGCGGGCAGAGCCGCACCGCAGACCCTCTCGACGTACTCGGGAGCGTCCGGCAGGGCGTCGAAGTCGGATCGCAGCGCGGCCACCTTGACCAGGTCGTGCCATTCGCCCCTGCGGAAAACCGCCCTGCGCTCGCGCCCCTCGACCTGCCAGCCGCTGCGCCGGACGTACGCGCCCAGGCTGGCTGCGTTGAAGTCCAGGATGGTGCTGTGCAACCGCTGTAGCCCCACCTCGTAGAAGCTCCACGCCATGACCAGCTTGATGGCGTCACTGCCGGAGCCGGGCTCCGTCGCACCGGGCATCAGCTTGATCGCGGTGAGCGCGGACCGGTTGTGCCAGTCGATCTCCCAGAGGCCGGTCAGGCCGACCGGCGCGCCGGTGGTCAGATCGGCCACCGCCAGCCGGTGACTGTGCGGATCGCGGACCGCCCGGTCGTACCAGTCCCGCTGCGCGTCGCGGGCGGCGGGCCAACCCCAGCCCACCACGTAGTGACGCACCCCGGGCGCGTTCGCCAGGTCGGCGAGAAACCCCAGGTCGTCGAGCTCGATCGGGCGAAGTCCGACCAGCCGGCCGTTGAGCATGACACTCCTTACGGATCAGTTGGGCTGAACAGGGATCGGCAGGTGCTCCGGTGTCGTGGTCGCCGCAGGGGCGACGGCACCGCAGCGGGGTGGGTTGATGACCGGGGTGGGCTCGCCGCAGGACCTGCGGACCAGGGCGGCCACGCGGGCCAGGTCCGGCCCGTCCGACCGGAAATCGCTGTGCAGGAAGAGCATCCGGCGAGAGAAGTCGAGGGCCGTCGGGGACGCTTCGTCGAGCGGCTGGGGCCAGAGCACCGCGGGATAGACATCCGCGCCGATCAGGTCGGCCCGAACCTGCTCGCGGTGCTCGGGCGAGTCGAATTCGAGCACCACGCCGAGCGGACGGGGATGCACCCGGACGCCGGCCGGCGTGGTGAGCAGAGCGGCCAGCCTGGCCACGTTGTCGATGCGGCGCTGTCGTAGTTCCGCCGTGGGCAGCACCGTCAGGGCCTGCTCCGAGTAGGCGGAGATGCCGCTGACCGGGCCGGACCCGAGGCCCTGCTCGGCGGTGCGGTAGAGGGCAAGATAGTGCTCCTTGGCCACGGGCGAGCCAGCCAGGTACGCGGCCTTGAGGCACATGGCCGAGAGCATCGTGCCGACCACCGCGAGGTGCGTGGGGGTCGGCGGCGTGACCGGTGGCAGCGGGTGCCTCCGGTACGTCCAGAGGGCGCCTCCGTCGGGCAGCGGCAGGGTCTTGCGCAGCGAGGCGAAGACGTAGTCGGCGTCGAGGTCGGGCAGCCAGGGAGCGTGCGGGTCGTGGGTGGCGTCCACGATCCGGATGCTGCCGGGCGGTGGCAGGACGGGCGGTGCCCCGAAGTAGGAGACCGAGACCACCGCCTCGCTCGGCCCGCCCGGTGGGGGGACGGTCGCCGGGCCGGTCGGATCGGCCGGGTAGTACCGCACCGGCAGCAGCCCGGTGACCGCCTCGGCCGCCTCCCGGCAGTAGTAGTCCGGCAGGTGCAGTACGGTCCAGCCGTGCTCACGTCGACCGAGCTGGACCAGCGCACGCAGGGCGTGCCGTCCGGATCCGAACAGCCGTAACCGGCTCGGGCGGCTCGTCCAACCACCGCCGTCCGGCAGAGCCAACGGAAACCAGGAGCCCACCTCCTGGCGACCGGCGGGTCGGGGTGTCACCGCGACACCATCGGGAACGACCCGCATCGTCAGCCCCTCCCGAACCGGTAGGCGGGGAAGTACCCGACGGCTGCCAGGTCGTCCACGGGCCGGCCGAGTTCCCGGGCCCGCGCGGCGACCAGTGACCTGTACCGGTCCGGATCGATCACCACCGCCCCGCTCCACCACTCGGACCGGCGGCCACCGAAGGACTCCTTGAAGCGGAAGAGGCCGTCGTCGGCGCGTACCCCCCCACCGAGGTGCACCACCACGCATCCGCTCTCGGCGGCCCATTCGAGGATGGTCCAGACCAGGAGGTTGTTGGCGCCGTCCCGGGCGGCCTGCGGATCCGACCCGGCGAGGTGATAGTGGGCGCGGTCCCGGTGCCGCATCACCAGGGACGCCGCGACGACCATGCCGGTGGGGTCGCGTACCTCGGCCATCAGCAGGTCCTTGCCCAGCCCGGTGGCCAACTGCCGGTAGTAGGCGTCGGGGAAGAAGTAGAACGGCGAGCTGTCCAACCGGGACATGGTCTGCTCGTACAGCCGCCGGAACGGTGCCCCGGGGACCAGGTCCGATGGCCCGACCGGCCGGACCGTCGCGGTCAGTCCGGTGTTGCGGGCCTTACGTACCGCTGTGCGCGACCGGCCCGCCATCGCGTCCCACACCGCAGCCGGACCCTGGTCCAGCCCGACGGCGATGGTGTCCGACAGCCGGGACAACCGGACCGTGTCCAGCCCACGCACCGCCCGTACGGAGTCCGGATCCAGTGGCGAGAAGCGCACGAAGAGGCTGACCAGTCCCTGCGCCCGCCAGTGCGGCACCACCGCCGCCCAGAACCGGTCCAGATCGGTCGGTGAACAGTCGGGATGCACGTACACGCCGCTGTAGCCGTACGGGCTGATCGCGTCCACTGCCTGCCCGTCGACGTCCCGCTGGACGTACGGGAGCATGATCAGGTCTGTCCGGTCCACCCGGTGCCAGACGCCGCCCTGCGCCGCCGCCGTCGCCCGACCGTAGCCGGCGGTGAAGTAGACGTCCGGACACTCGGCGTCGAGCGGGTCGTCATCGCAGCCGACGACGGTGAAGTCGTCGTTCACCGGCGGCCCAGGAACTTCTCGATCGCCTGGCACACCCGTTCGGTCTGTGCGGCGTTCAGGGCGGATCCGCTGGGCAGAGTCAGACCGTTCTCGAACAGGTGCTCCGCCGTACCGGTCAGCAGGGCATCGGCCGTCCGGTACACCGGTTGCAGGTGCATCGGCTTCCACACCGGGCGGGCCTCGATGTCCTGGGCGTTGAGGTGGGCGCCGAGCTGGGCGGCCGTCCAACCGGTCCGGCCCGGGTCGACGACGATCGTGGTCAGCCAGCAGTTCCCGGTCGGGTCACCGTCGCCGAGCAACCGGACGCCGGGTACCGCCGCGAAGAACTTCGCGTACCGCTCCCGCAGCGCCCGGCGACGGGCCAGCATGCTGTCCAGGCGGTGTAGCTGGGCCCGACCGAGGGCGGCGAGCAGGTTGCTCAGCCGGTAGTTGTAGCCGATGTCGGTGTGCTCGTAGTGGATCACCGGCTGGCGGGCCTGGGTGGCCAGATAGCGACAACGGGCGACGAGTTCGCCGTCGTCGGACAGGAGCATCCCGCCACCGGAGGTGGTCATCACCTTGTTGCCGTTGAACGACAACACCCCGGCCCGACCGAACGCGCCGGCCGCCCGGTCCCGGCGGGTCGCGCCGAGCGCCTCGGCGGCGTCCTCGACCACCGGTACGCCGGCCGCCGCGCAGACCGGCAGCAGAGCGTCGTAGTCGGCGCAGACGCCGAACATGTCCACCGGCACCACCGCGGCCACCCGCCGGCCGCTGTCGCGCAGCCGGTCCAGCAGATCGGCCAGCAGCGCCACGTCGATGTTGCCGGTGGCCGGTTCACAGTCGACGAAGACCGGCTCCGCTCCGGTGTAGACCACCGCGTTCGCGGTGGCGGCGAAGGTGAGCGTCGGTACCACGACCACCGTGCCGGGGCCGGCGCCGACGGCCAGCAGGGCCAGATGCAGCGCGGCCGTGCCGGAGCTGGTGGCGAGGGCGTACCGGGTGCCGACCCGGCGGGACATCTCCGCCTCGAAGGCGTCGACCTCCGGGCCCAGTGGCGCGACCCAGCCCGACCGGATGGCGGCCATGACGTACGACTCCTCTAGCGGACCGACGTCCGGTGGGGAGAGGTAGATCCGCCCGGTCACCGGGGGAGAACCGGCATCGGCAGGTACCACCGGCGGGGGCAGGCCCGCTCAAGCCGACAGACATTCATAATACGGACCTCCGGTTGGAAAGAGGTATGAATCGCTCAACCGGTTCTATCAAACACTCCGCAGGTCAGAGTGGCTTTTGCGGAATCCGACCGGACCAGAACCGACTGGGCGCGGGCGTGGTCCTGCCCGCACTGGCTGGGCGCGGGCGTGGTCCTGCCCGCACTGGCTGGGCGCGGGCGTGGTCCCGGTCGGGCACGTCGCCCCGGAGTTGGCCCGGGGCAGTAGAGTGCTCTGGCCGCGCCCCACCCCTACCTGCTGCGGTCGATGGAGGAACCGGTGCTGCACCTGCGGATCATCGCCCCGACCGGGCAGTCGACCGCCGTCGTGGAACTGCTGACCGCCAACCCCGGGGTCACCCACCTTGCGGTGCTGCCGGGCGCCGGTCGGCAGCCGGCCGGTGACCTGATCCTCTGCGACGTGGTGCGGGAGAGCGCCGACGAGGTGCTCGGCGCGCTGGAGGAAACGGGGGTGCAGTCCGTCGGCGGCATCGCCGCGGACGACGTCGAGCTGACCATGTCGGCGGCAGCCGACCGGGCTGCCCGGGAGGCACCCGGCTCCGGTGCGGACGCCGTCGTCTGGGACGAGATCGCGGCGAAGACCGGCGAACAGACCGAACTCTCCGCCACCTACCTCGTACTCATCATGGTCGCCACCATGATCGCCGGCATCGGTGTCCTGCTCGACCAGCCCATCCTGATCGTCGGGGCCATGGTGGTCGGCCCCGAGTTCGGGCCGCTCGCGGCGCTCTGCGTGGCCCTGCTGCGGGTCCGCCCGGCGGTCATCGGGCGCTCGGTCACCGCCCTGGTGGTCGGCTTCGTCGCGGCCATGCTGATCACCGTGCTGAGTACCTGGGCGTTGACCGCCGCCGGTCTGGCCAGCCGGGACATGCTGCTCGCCGAACGACCGTTGACCGACTTCATCTGGCGCCCGGACGCGCTCTCCTGGGTGGTGGGCCTGCTCGCCGGGGTCGCCGGCATGCTCTCGCTCACCTCGAAGAAGTCCGGCTCCCTGGTCGGCGTGCTGATCTCGGTGACCACCGTGCCGGCGGCGGCGAACGTCGCCGTCGCGGCGGCGTACGGGGTGTGGCCCGAGGCGGCCGGTTCGGCGCTGCAACTGGTGATCAACGTTTGCGCCATCGTGCTCGCCGGTGTGCTCACCCTCGCGGTGCAGCAGTTCTGGTGGTCCCGGGCTGTCGGCAGCCGCGCCCGCCGTGGCTGAGTGGCGTGCCCGCCGGTTCGCCCACCCCGCCGCCGCCCGCCCGGGTCAGGGCCAGACGGCTGGCCTGCCCGGGTCAGGGCCAGTCGTCACCGGCCGCCAGACGGCTGGCCAGCGCCGCGCGCAGGGGCACCGACTGTCCGTCCCGACCACCCGCGCCGATGACCAGGGGCGCCGGACTCGGGGCCAGCACGGCGCCCAGCAGCCGGGCCCGCAGTCCGGCCGGTACGCCGAGCAGGTAGAACCGCCCGTCCGGAGTGACCGCCCGGGAACAGGCCCGATCCACGTACCACCCGGAGAGGTTGGTGCGGTACCGGGTACGACCGTTGTACGCCAGCGCGGTCAACCGGCTCGGCCGTAGGCCACGCCGGGCCGCCTCGACGACGAACTCCGCCACCAACTCGGCCGCCTCCGCCTGCTCGGCCGCCCGACGCCGATCCTCGGCCGCCGCGTGCATCTCGGCGGCCTGCCGCTGCCGCTCCCGCCACTCCTGCAAGGAAGGGCCCCTTCTTATCGCTTTCGGTAGAGGAAGGGCCCCTTTTTAACACTTGGATGAGGGCCTGCGCTGCTGCCGTTCGGTGACGAGCAACCCTGTCGAGTGGCTCGGGCCGCCTCCGTGCGGCTGGGACGGCGGCGGTTGGCACGACGACGCGTTCGTCTTCGACCGCCCGATTACTGAGCAGGGGCCCGTTGCGCGCCCGGCCACGACGACAGGTGTTAAGAAGGGCCCCTTCCTCTACCGAAAGCGATAAGAAGGGGCCCTTCCTTACACCTCAGGCGAGGCCGGCGCGGCGCAGCGCGTCAGCCAGGGCGCCCTGGGGCGCCGGCTGCTGACCACCGCGACCACCGCTGCGACCCTGTCGCGGCTGCTGGCCGTCCCGGCCACCACCGGCACCGCCCCGGCCACGCTGGCCATCACCAGCCTGGCCATCCCGGGCGCGCTGACCGCCGTCACCACCCCGCCGGCCGCCGTCAGCGGGGCCGCCGCGCCGTGCAGCCGGCTCGGTCTCGTCCTCGAGGCGCAGGGTGAGCGAGATGCGCTTGCGCGGTACGTCCACGTCGAGCACCTTGACCCGGACCACGTCCCCGGACCTGACCACGTCCCGGGGGTCCTTGACGAAGGTCCGCGACATCGCCGACACGTGTACCAGTCCGTCCTGGTGCACGCCGATGTCGACGAACGCGCCGAACGCGGCGACGTTGGTCACCACGCCCTCCAGCACCATTCCGGGCGCCAGGTCGCCGATCTTCTCGACCCCCTCCGCGAAGGTGGCGGTCCGGAACGCCGGCCGGGGGTCGCGGCCCGGCTTTTCCAGTTCGGCGAGGATGTCGGTGACGGTGGGCAGGCCGAACGTGTCGTCGACGAAGTCGGTGGCCCGCAGCCCGCGCAGGATCGCGCTCTGCCCGATCAGCGACCGCAGGTCACCACCGGTGTGCGTGAGGATCCGCCGGACCACCGGGTACGCCTCGGGGTGCACGCTGGAGGAGTCCAGCGGGTCGTGACCGTCGCGGATGCGCAGGAAGCCGGCGCACTGCTCGTACGCCTTCGGGCCCAGCCGGGCCACCTTCTTCAACTCTGACCGGGAGCGGAACGGTCCGTTCGCGTCCCGGTGCAGCACGATGTTCTCCGCCAGCCCGGCCCCGATGCCGGAGACCCGGGTCAGCAGCGGCGCCGACGCGGTGTTCACGTCCACCCCGACCGCGTTGACGCAGTCCTCCACCACCGCGTCCAGCGACCGGGAGAGCTTCACCTCGGAGAGGTCGTGCTGGTACTGCCCCACCCCGATCGAGCGTGGATCGATCTTCACCAGCTCGGCGAGCGGGTCCTGCAACCGGCGGGCGATGGAGACCGCGCCGCGCAGCGAGACGTCCAGACCGGGCAGCTCCTGCGAGGCGTACGCCGAGGCGGAGTAGACCGACGCACCCGCCTCGGAGACCACGATCTTGGTCAGTCCCAGCTCCGGGTGCCGCTTCATCAGGTCACCGGCGAGCTTGTCGGTCTCCCGGGAGGCGGTGCCGTTGCCGATCGCGACCAGCTCCACGCTGTGTGCCTTGGCCAGCCGGGCCAGCGTGTCGATCGAGGCGTCCCACTGCCGGCGGGGCTCGTGCGGGTAGATCGTGTCGGTGGCGACCACCTTGCCGGTCGCGTCGACCACCGCGACCTTCACCCCGGTCCGCAGCCCCGGGTCGAGACCCATCGTCACCCGGGTGCCGGCCGGCGCGGCGAGCAGCAGGTCCCGCAGGTTGGTGGCGAAGACCCGGACCGCCTCCTCCTCGGCCGCCTGCCACAACCGCATCCGCAGGTCCGCGCCGAGATGGACCAGGATCCGGGTACGCCAGGCCCAGCGCACCGTGTCCGCCAGCCACCGGTCGGCCGGGCGGCCCCGGTCGGTGACCCCGAACCGCGTGGCGATCTCCGCCTCGTACCGGCTCGGACCGGTCGGGATGTCGTCGACGTCGCCCTCCGGCTCGGGGTCCATGGTCAGGTCGAGGACGCCTTCCTTCTCGCCCCGGAACATCGCCAGCACCCGGTGCGAGGGGAGCTTCGGGTACGGCTCGGCGAAGTCGAAGTAGTCGGCGAACTTGGCGCCGGCCTCGGCCTGCCCCTCGCGTACCCGGGAGACCAGCCGGCCCCGCGACCACATCTGCTCGCGCAACGAGCCGATCAGGTCGGCGTCCTCGGCGAACCGCTCGATCAGGATGGCCCGCGCGCCGTCCAGCGCGGCGGCGGCGTCGGCCACCCCCCGCTCGGCGTCCACGTAGCCGGCGGCGACCGCCTTCGGGTCCTGACCCGGGTCGGTGAGCAGCGCGTCGGCCAGCGGCTCCAGCCCGGCCTCCCGGGCGATCTGCGCCCGGGTCCGCCGCTTCGGCTTGTACGGCAGGTAGATGTCCTCCAGCCGGGCCTTCGAATCAGCCGCCATGATCTGGGCTTCCAGGGCCTCGTCGAGCTTGCCCTGGTTCCGGATCGACTCCAGCACCGCGCTGCGGCGTTCCTCCAGCTCACGCAGGTAACGCAGCCGCTCCTCCAGGGTGCGTAGCTGCGCGTCGTCGAGTGAGCCGGTGGCCTCCTTCCGGTACCGAGCGATGAACGGCACGGTCGACCCGCCGTCGAGCAGCTCGACAGCGGCCCTTACCTGGCCCTCGCGAACGCCGAGCTCCTCGGCGATCCGCTGGTGTACAGAGGTCGTCACGATCTGATCCGCCTTCTGGTGGTGGTTGCGCCTGTCGCATTCTGCCGGGCCGTCCGGGCGTTGTCGCATTGTGCCGGGGTGGTTCGGGTGTTGTCGCCGCACCGGGCCGGGGGTGTTAAGAAGGGGCCCTTGCTCTACCGGAAACGTTAAGCGGGGGCCCTTCCTTACCGGCGGGGCCGGTCCTGGGCTAACGTCCGATCATGGAACGACCTGCCGACCCCCGGGCCCGCCGGCTCTTCGGTGGCAGTGCCCGCGCGCTGGGTGACCTGGCCGCCAACCCGTTCCGGGCCGACCGGGACCGGATCGTCAGCTCCCCGTTCTTCGCCCGGCTGGCCGGGGTCACCCAGGTGATCAGCCCCAGTGGGTCGGGACTGCTGGTGCACAACCGGCTCACGCACAGCCTCAAGGTCGCCCAGGTGGCCCGGGCCATCGCCGAACGGCTCACCGCCGACGAACGCCACCGCGACCTGCTCGACGCCCTCGGCGGCTGCGACCCGGATGTGGTGGAGGCGGCGGCGCTCGCCCACGACCTGGGTCACCCGCCCTTCGGGCATCTCGGCGAGCAGGTGCTGGACCGGCTGGCCCGACAGCGCCTCGGCCTGCCCGACGGGTTCGAGGGCAACGCCCAGTCGTACCGGATCGTGACCAGCACCGAGATCCGGGGTGCCGCGACCACCGGGCTCGACCTGACCGCCGCGGTCCGCGCGGCGATGCTCAAGTACCCGTGGACCCGGCTGGACCATCCGGACCCGCACCCGAGGCACCTCGTCCCGCCGCCCCGGGGCGCGGCTGCTCCGGCGGACGACCCGGCGAGCGGGTCGGTCAAGTTCGGCGCGTACCGCACCGAGCTGGCGGACCTGCGGCAGGCCCGGGAGCCGTTCGCCGGGCGGATCGCCGACTGGCAGCAGACCGTGGAGGCGTCGGTGATGGACACCGCCGACGACATCGCGTACGCCATCCACGACGTGGAGGACTTCTACCGGGTCGGGGTGCTCCAGCAGGGCGCGGTCTCCGCCGAGCTGATGGCCTGGCAGCGGGAGAGCGGGCAGTTCCGCGCGATGACCGACGCGGCGCTCGGCGGCACCGCCCGTCGGCCCGGTGCCGCGATCGAGCGCCTGCGCCGGCAGTTGCGCCGCAAGGACGGCTGGATCAGCGACGACGAGGCGTTCGCCGCCGCCGTCGAGCACGTCCGGGCCGAGCTGGTGGACGGGCTGCTGGCCGCCCCGTTCGACGGCTCGGTGGAGGCCGAGCAGTACGTCGCCCGGTTCTCTGCCCGGTGGACGGCCCGACTGGTGGACGCGATCACCGTCGTGGCCGGGCCGTCGGTCCGCTCCGGCCACGTGCTGCTCGCCGGGGCGCAGTGGCACGAGGTGCAGGTGCTCAAGTTCGTCCACCACCGTTTCGTGCTGGCCCGTCCCGATCTCGCCCTGCACCAGCGGGGTCAGGCCCGACTGCTGGCCACCCTGGTGGAGGCCCTGCTGAGCTGGATCCTCGACCCGGCCGAGGAGGCCCGGCTACCCCGCCGGCTGCACGACCTGGTCGAGCTGGCCGAGGCCGAGCTGCATCCCCGTACCCCGCAGCGCGACGCGAAGGCCCGGGGCCGGGCGATCATCGACTTCGTCGCCTCGCTCACCGACGGCCAGGCGGTGGCGCTACTCGACGCGCTCTCCGGCCGTTCGGGCGCGCTCTGGACCGACGCCTTCGTGCTCTGACCGACGCTGACCGGAGGCGTCCGCGCTCCCGCTGCCCGGCGCGGTGCCGACACGGGCGCAGGGCACCGGAAGCGCTGTCACGCTCAGGCGGCGACTGCTCACCCGGCGTGGTTCGCCGGGTTTGGCGAGTCGAATCCCTACCATGCCCGTTATGGCACGCCGTGTGCCTGGTTCAGGGTATATCGGGAAGGAGTAGCCGGGGTGAAGCGAATTGTCTGGATCAGCTTTGAGACCACCGGGAAGGCGTGCCTGGAGGCCGCGGCGCAGGCCGGTGCGGAGGTGGCCGGCATCGTCACGTTGCCCGGGCCGGTCCGTCCCGAGGTCTCCGGCATGTGCGGCTTCGAGGACGTGGCGCAGCGGCTCGGCGCGCCGCTGATCCACGCCCGCAACGTCAACGACCCGGAGTGCGTCGCGGCCGTCCGGCAACTCGCCCCGGACGCCCTCTGGGTGATCGGCTGGTCGCAGCTGCTCCGCGACGAGATCCTCGCCGTCCCGCCTGGCGGGACGTTCGGCATGCACCCCACCCTGCTGCCCCGGCACCGGGGACGGGCACCGATACCCTGGGCGATCATCACCGGCCTGGCCCGTACCGGGGTCACCCTCTTCGAGATCCCCGATGCGACCGCCGACTCCGGCCCGATCGTCGGCCAGAGCGTCATCGACATCGCGCCCGACGAGACGGCCACCACCCTCTACTCCAAGATCCACGAGAGCAGTATCGACCTCGTCCGCACCTGCTTCCCGCAGATCGCCGCCGGCACCGCCCCGCGCATCCCGCAGGACCCGCGCCGGGCCAGTCACTGGGCCAAGCGCACCCCGCTGGACGGGCTGATCGACTGGGAGACCAGAGCCAGCCAGCTAGACGCCTGGGTGCGGGCCCAGACCCATCCCTACCCGGGAGCGTTCACCTGGCTCGGCGACGAGCGGCTGACCATCTGGCGGGCCAGGCCGGAGACCAACGACCACCGTTCGCCCGCCGGCATGGTGCTCGAACACCGCCCCGACGGGGTGCTCGTCGCCTGTGGCGCGGACGCTCTGCTGGTACGCGAGGTGTCGTACGCCGATCGCCCGGCGGTCCGCGACACCGACCTGCACGGACTGCTCGACAAGGGGATGGTGCTGGGATGAGTGACCGGCGGGTACTGATCTTCGCGGCCCACCCGGACGACGAGATCCTCGGGATGGGCGGCACCATCGCCCGGCACGCAGACCGTGGTGACGCGGTACGCATCTGCTGCGTGACCGACGGGTCCTCCACCCAGTACGCCAACGACACCGACATCCTGCTCCAGAAGCAGGCCGAGGCGCGCAAGGCGGCGGCGACCCTCGGCGTCACCGACTACGTCCACCTCGACCTGCCGGACATGCGGCTGGACACCCTGCCGCACGTGGAGGTCAACCGGGTCGTCGAACGGCAGGTCGCCGAGTTCCAGCCGGACACCGTCTACTGCGTCCAGGCCGACGTCAACCTTGACCACCGGACGGTCTTCTCCTCGGTGGCGGTGGCCACCCGACCCCGCCCGGAACAGCCGGTCCGGCGGGTACTCACCTACGCGCCGACGTCCAGCACGGAGTGGACCCCCGCGCCCGAGACCTGGTGGGTGCCGAACTGGTTCGTCGACATCTCGGCGACCCTGGAACGCAAGTTGGAGGCGTTCCGGCACTACCGGTCGGAGTGGCGGGAGTGGCCGCACCCCCGTAACGACCGGGCTCTGCGGGTGCACGCCGAGCATTGGGGCACGGTCGTGGGCTGCCCGGCGGCCGAGCCGTTCGTGCTGGTCCGGGGCATCGCCCTGCCCTGACCGGCACCGGCCCGCCGGCCCCTGCCGTCAGCTCAGGCGACCGTCTGCCACCAGGCGTCGACCGGCGGTGGCTGGTCCACCACCACCCGCTCACCGGGACGGGGCACCGCCAGCCGGACCCCGCGCGCCTTGGCCTCCCGCCAGAGCCGGTCGACCGGCTCGGCCCAGGAGTGCAGGGCCAGGTTGAACGTCGCCCAGTGCACCGGGACGAGCAGGTCACCCCGCAGGTCCAGGTGGGCCGCGACCGCCTCCTCCGGGAACATGTGGATGTGCGGCCAGGCGGCGTCGTACGCGCCGATCTGCATCAGCGTCACGTCGAACGGGCCGTGCGCGGCGCCGATCGCCGCGTACCCGTCGAAGTAGCCCGAGTCACCGGTGTAGAAGACCCGCCGGTGCGCGCCGGCCACCACCCAGGAGGCCCAGAGGGTGCCGTCGCGGTGCAGTCCCCGACCGGAGAAGTGCTGTGCGGCGGTGGCGGTGATCTCCAGCCCGCCGATCCGGTGCCGCTCGTCCCAGTCCAGCTCGACGATCCGCTCCGCCGGTACGCCCCAGCGTTCCAGGTGCGCCCCAACGCCGAGCGGGACCAGGAACGGTGCCGACTGGGTCCGGGTGAGCCCACGTACCGAGGCGACGTCCAGGTGGTCGTAGTGGTCGTGGGAGATCAGGATGGCGTCCAGCCGGGGCAGTTCGTCCAGCGGTACCGGCGGGGCGTGCAGCCGGCGCGGACCGACCAGCGCCGACGGTGAGCAGCGTTCGCTCCAGACCGGATCGGTCAGCACCCGGTGCCCCTCGATCTCGATCAGCGTCGAGGCGTGGCCGTGCCAGACGATGCCCAGCTCGCGTGCGGTCGGACCGGCCGGCGGGTCGGCCGGGCGCAGTACCGGCACCGGCAGCGCGGGACGGCGGCGTTGCGGGCCGAAGAGCAGCTCCCGGAGCAGGTTCCGGCCGGGCTCGGTGACCATGGGGGTGCTGACCGGGTTGCGGAACACCCCGTCGCGGTACTGCGGGGAGCCGGCCACCCGCTGCGCCCGGTCCCCCCGGATCCGCCCGCCGAGCGCTGCCGGGATGTCCCGCAGGGCCCATGCGGCAGCGGCCACCGCGACCCCCACCGCGCCCGCCGCGACCGCCCGCCGCCGTTGCCGCCGCTGGTCCGGTTCCGTTGAAGCTGCCATCCGGATGTCCTCCCTCGCCGTCCGGGCTCCCACGTTAGCCAGCCGCGCACCCGCCGGCCCACCGCCCGTCGGGCGGGCGGTGGGCCGGACCGGGTCAGCGGGGCGTGCGGCGGCACGGTGGTGGTACCGTCAGCCGCCGTTGCCCGGCCGGTGGGCGGTGGCCGGTCGGGTCGTCCCGGCGCCCGCGAGCGCGTCGACCGTGTCGAGAAACCGGCGGCCCATCACCGCGCGGGCCTGCACCGCCGGGTGGGTGGCGCCGACATTGTCCGGGTCGGTTTGGCCGGCGGCGAACATCGCGTACGTCAGCACCGGGCTGCCCGCCGTGTCGAAGATCACCCCTGCCTCGTTGCGGGCGTCGCCGTACCAGCCCGCCTTGGTGGCCACCCGGGCCCGCTCCTGCGACGACATGGTGCGCCGGAAGCCGTCGGTGTACGCGACGGGGGAGCGCAGCAGCCCGAGCAGGAACGACGTCGATCCGGGGGAGAGCAGCCGGCCGCCGACCAGTGCCCGGAGCAGGTCGTGCGTCTCCCGGGGGGTGGCGGTACCGAGGAAGAACCGGTCGGGGCTCGCGGCCGGTCGCACCCGGGTCTGCGGGAAGCCCTTCGTCACCAGGATCCGGTTGAGTTCGGCCGCCGGGCAGACCAGCCCGCACAGCCGGACGGCGGTGTCGTCGGAGACGGTGAGCAGGTTCGCCAGGACGTGCCCGAGGGTGACCGCGCTGGGGTACGCCCCGTCCAGGCTGAAGATGCCGTCGCCGCCCGGCACCACGATCGCCGCGGTCACCTCCACCTGCTGGGTGAGGCTGAGCAGACCCCGGTCGACCTTGTCCAGCACCGCCGTGGCCACCGCGATCTTGTTGACGCTGTACGCCTCGACCACGTCGTCCGCCCCCTCCGCAACGGCGGTGACCGGCGGTCCGGCCGGGTCGGCGACACTGACGTACGCGTGCCAGGTCCCGCCGGCCCTCCGCTTCTGTCGGGTATAGATGGCACCGATCCGGCCGGCGGCGGCTGGTGGGGTGGTCGGGGTGTCCCCGCCCGGGGCCCGTCGGCTCACCGCCGCCACCGTCCGGGGCGCCGCCGGTCACTCACGGAGCGAGGACCACCTTGACACATCCGTCGGCCTTCTCCTGGAACATCCGGTACGCCTGCGGCGCCTCGCCCAGCGGCACGCGGTGGGTGCGCAGGTCCTGCACGCCGAGCGGGTCGCCGTCGGCGGTGAGCAGCGGCAGGATCTCGTCGGTCCACCGGCGCACGTGGCACTGCCCCATCCGTAGCTGGACACCCCGGTCGAACAGCTCCATCATCGGCATCGGGTCCTGCTCGCCGCCGTACACCCCGGAGACCGAGACGGTGCCGCCCCGCCGGACCGCCTTCACCGCCGCGTGCAGCACGCTGAGCCGGTCCACCCCGGCCCGGTCGATCAGCAACCGGGCCAGCCGGTCCGGGAGCAGCCCGGCCGCGGCCTGGGCCAGCTTCCCGGCCGGGGAGCCGTGGGCCTCCATACCGACCGCGTCGATCACCGCGTCCGGTCCGCGCCCGCCGACCAGGTCGACCAGGGTTCCGGGTACGTCGTCCAGCTCGGTGACGTCGAGCACCTCGACACCGTGCCGGCGGGCCATCTCCAGCCGCTCCGGCACCAGGTCGAGCCCGATCACCCGGTCGGCACCGAGGTGCCGGCCGATCCGGGTGCAGAACTGCCCGACCGGCCCGAGCCCGAACACCGCGAGCGTGCCGCCCGCAGGGACGTCCGCGTACCGCACCGCCTGCCAGGCGGTGGGCAGGATGTCGGACAGGTACAGGTAGCGTTCGTCCGGCCCGTCCTCCGGGACCTTGATCGGCCCGAACTGTGCCTGCGGCACCCGCAGGTACTCGGCCTGACCGCCGGGCACCGACCCGTAGAGCGAGGTGTAGCCGAACAGCGCGGCACCCTTGCCCTCGGCCCGGACCTGGGTGGTCTCGCACTGGGCGTAGAGCTGCCGGTCGCACATCCAGCACGAGCCGCAGGCGATGGTGAACGGGACCACCACCCGGTCACCCGGCCGCAACCGGGTCACCCCGGACCCGACCTCCACGACCACCCCCATCGGCTCGTGGCCGAGGATGTCACCGGGCTTCAGGTACGGCCCGAGCACTTCGTACAGGTGCAGGTCGGAACCGCAGATCGCGGTCGAGGTGATCCGTACGATCGCGTCGGTCGGCTCCTCGATCGTCGGGTCGGGCACCGTCTCCACCCGGACGTCCCGCTTCCCGTGCCAGGTCAGTGCCCTCATGCCGGTCCCTCCGCCCTGTCGGTTCGTCCTGCGTAGGGACTGCTACCCGGGAAGCAGCCGGTGAACCTTCCGGTGCTCACCCCGTCCCGGGAGTGGGCAACGAGACGGTGACGATCAGACCGCCGCCGGGCCGGGGCAGGGCGTGCACGGTGCCTCCGTGCGCCCGGGCCACCGCCCGGACGATGGACAGGCCCAGCCCGAAGCCCCGGTTGCCGGCCGCCCGTTCCCGGTTGAGCCGCCGGAACGGCAGGAACATCGACTCGACCTCGTACCCGGGCACCACCGGACCGCTGTTGGTGACGGTCAGGACGGCCCGACCGCCGACCGTCGTGGTGGCGACCGTCATCCACCCGCCCTCGCCGACGTTGTGCCGTACCGCGTTGTCCAGCAGGTTCTGGGCCAGCCGTTCCAGCAGGACCGGATCACCGACCGTGCGGGCCGGGTTCAGGTCGACCGAGACCGCCAGCGTCGTCCGGCCGGCGGTCTGGTCGCTCAGGTGGCCGGCCACCTCGGCGAGATCCACCTCGGTGTGTTCGCTGAGCTCGTTCTCCGAGTCGGCCAGGGTGAGCAGCCCGTCGATCAGCCGTTCGTGCCGTTCGTTCACCGCGAGCAGCGTCTCCCCGAGCTGGCGCAGCTCCGCCGGGGCGTCCGGCCGGGTGATGGCCAACTCGACCAGGGACCGGTTGATCGCCAGCGGGGTACGCAACTCGTGCGAGGCGTTGGCGACGAACCGCCGCTGCCCGTCGAAGGACCGGTCGAGCCGTTCGAGCATCAGGTCGAAGGTGTCGGCCAACTCCTTCACCTCGTCGGCCGGAGCGTCCAGGGCGATCCGTTCGTGCAGGCCCCGGCCGGCGCTGTCCGCACCGGCGATCCGGCGGGCGGTCCCGGTGATCTGGTTCAGCGGCTGCAACGCCCGGCCGGCCAACAACCAGCCGAACGCGACGGCGGCGACCGTCACCACGGCCAGCGCCACCCCACCCTGGGTGAGCAGCGAGTCCAGGGCGTCCTGCCGGGCGTCCTCCTGTACCTGCCGGACCAGGCCGCGCAACGTCTCCGCCTGTTCGGCGGTGATCGGTGTGCCGGACTGCGGCAGCGGCACGCTGCGGGACCCCGATCCGCGCAGGTTGAACCCGAGACCATGGGTGAGGCGCTGGTCCACCAGCACGTACGTCACGGCGAGCAGTACCGTGCCGGCGAGCAGGAACAGCCCGCCGTAGATCAGCGTCAGCCGGGCGCGGATGGTCAGCTTCTTCACCGGATCCGGTATCCCGTCCCCGTCACCGGATCTGGTATCCCACGCCGGGCACCGTCTCGATGACGGGCGGCTCGCCGAGCTTGCGGCGCAGCTTCATCACGGTGACCCGCAGCACGTTGGTCAGCGGGTCGATGTGCTCGTCCCAGGCCCGTTCGAGGAGTTCCTCGGCGGAGACCACCGCCCCGTCGGCGCGCAGCAGCTCGGCCAGCACCCCGAACTCCTTGCGGGACAACGGCACGTGCCGCCCGTCCCGGGTTACCTCCAGCCGGGCCGGGTCCAGCACGATGCCGGCCCGGGCGAGCCTGGGGGGCGCGGCCGGCCGGGTACGCCGGGTCAGGGCGTGCACCCGGGCGCTCAGCTCGATGAACGCGAACGGCTTGGTCAGGTAGTCGTCGGCGCCGATGGCCAGCCCGGCGACGCGTTCCCGGACCGCGGCGGCGGCGGTCAGCATCAGCACCCGGGTGTCCCGGTCGGACTCGACCACGGCCCGGCACACGTCGTCGCCGTGCACCACCGGCAGGTCCCGGTCAAGCACCACCACGTCGTACCCGTTGATCCCGAGCCGTTCCAGCGCGGCATCGCCGTCGTACGCGACATCCACCGCGAACGCCTCCCGGCGCAGCCATTCGGCAATCGCGTCCGCCAGCAGCTTCTCGTCCTCGACCACCAGTACCCGCACCCTTGCATCCTCCTCCACGCCGGCATAACCACGCCGTTAACGGCACCCCCGACGTTTACGTCGTGGCTACGGCCCGTGACGTTGACTTGTCGGAGGATGCCGGTTTCCAGCCGGCCTGGGAAAAGGAGTGCACGACGATGCGGGGACGGCTGACGGGCGTACTGCTCGCCCTGCCCCTCGTGGCGGCCATCGGTCTGGCCGGCTGCGGTGGGGACGACCGGGAGGACGGCGGGGTGGCCACGGCCGGTGGCGGCGGCGCGCAGCCGTCGCTCACCGCCGTCGCGTTGAGCGACGAGGAGCGCCGGATCAAGTTCACCAGCTGCCTGCGGGAGCAGGGGCTGGACGTGCCGGACCCGGAGCCGGGGCAGAACGGTCCACGGTTCAACTTCGGGTCCGACGTGGACCCGGCCAAGGTGGAGATGGCCCTCCAGGCGTGCCGGGAGTTCGCCCCGAACGGCGGGCAGCCCCGGCAGCTCAACGCCGACCAGATCGAACAGGTCCGCAAGCTCGCCCGCTGTATGCGGGAGAACGGCGTGCCGGACTTCCCGGACCCGGACGCCGACGGTCGGATCCAGCCGGGTAAGGCCGGTATCGACCGGAAGGACCCGGCGGTCCGGGCGGCGTTCGACAAGTGCCGGGAAGCGATGCCCAACCTCGGCGACCGCCGGGGGACGTCGTGAGCGCGCCGCTCGGCACCGACGCCGGGACCGCCCCGGTGACCGGTGGCGACGGTACGGCGGACCCGCCGGCCCGTCGGCGGCGGTGGCGACCGGGTACCGTGCTGGCCGCCGGGGCGGTCGTCGTGCTGGCCGGTGGGGGAGTCGCCGTCGGGGTGGCCGCCGACGGCAGCGCCGGGGAGTCGGCCGGGGCCGCCCCGCCACCGCCGGCCACCACCACCGTCACCCGGCAGACGCTCGTCGACCGGGAGACCAAGACCGGCGAGCTGGGGTACGGCACACCGCGTGCCCTGGACAGCCGGGACAACGGCACCCTGACCTGGTCGGCCGCCACCGGCACCACGGTCACCCGGGGTAGGGCCCTCTACCGGGTCGACGACACCCCGGTGGTGCTGCTGTACGGCAGCCTGCCGGCGTACCGGCCGCTGCGCTCCGGGGTCAGCGGCCGGGACGTCGAGCAGTTCGAACGGAACCTGACCGAGCTGGGCTACACCGGCTTCACCGTCGACCAGGACTACACCTCGGCCACCGCCGACGCGGTCCGCAAGTGGCAGGAGGACCTCGGGGTGGCCGAGACCGGCCAGGTCGAGCCGGGCCGGATCGTCTACGCCACCGGTACGGTCCGGGTGGCGAGCCAGGGTGCCGAGGTGGGGGACGCCGTCGGCCCGGGCCGGGCGGTGCTCTCCATCACCGGCACCGCCCGGCTGGTCACCTGCACCCTGGACGTCGACGACCAGCGGCTGGTCCGCAAGGGCGCGGAGGTGACCATCACCCTGCCCGACGGGAAGCGGACCACCGGCCGGGTCGGCACCGTCGAGACGGTCATCCAGACCTCGGCCGGGGCGGCCGGACAGGACCCGGTCACCGAGACGAAGATCGAGGTCTCGGTGACCGGGGACGACCCGGCCGCCCTCACCGGCTTCGAGCAGGCGGCGGTCGACGTCGGGTTCGTCGCCGCGGAACGGGCCGCCGTGCTGACCGTGCCGGTCGCCGCGCTGCTCGCCCTCGCCGAGGGCGGATACGGGCTCCAGGTGGTCGACGACGCGGGTACCCGGATCGTCGCGGTGAAGACCGGCCTCTTCGCCGCCGGCCGGGTCGAGGTCTCCGGCGATGCGGTCGTCGAGGGGCTGACGGTGGGGATGCCCGGTGACTGACCGGAGCCCCGCCGCCGACCACGTCGTGGAACTGCGGGACGTGACCAGGCGGTACGGCGACACCGTCGCCGCCCTCGACGGGGTCGGCCTGACCATCGGCCGGGGTGAACTGGTCGCCATCGTCGGCCCCTCCGGGTCCGGCAAGTCCACGATGCTCAACGTCATCGGTACCCTGGACCGGCCCACTTCGGGCACCGTGCTCATCGACGGCTACGACACCTCGCGGCTGACCGACCGGGAACTGTCCGCGTTGCGGGCCAGCCGGATCGGTTTCGTGTTCCAGCAGTTCCACCTGGCTGTGGGCGTACCCCTGGTGGAGAACGTCGCCGACGGCCTGCTCTATGCGGGCGTACCCCGGCGGGAGCGGCACCGGCGTGCGGAGGCCGCGCTGCGGCGGGTCGGGCTGGGGCACCGCCTGGACCACCGCCCGCACCAGCTCTCCGGCGGCGAGCGGCAGCGGGCGGCGATCGCCCGGGCGGTGGTCGGTGAACCGCCGCTGCTGCTGGCCGACGAGCCCACCGGCAACCTGGATTCGACCTCCGGGGCCGGGGTCATGGCGCTGCTGCACGAACTGCACACCGGCGGCACCACGGTCGTGGTGATCACCCACGACCGGGAGATCGCGGCGAGCCTGCCCCGCCAGGTGCAGATGCGCGACGGGCGGATCGTGGCCGACGAGGTCCCGCTGGTCCGGGGGGTGCTCCGGTGACCGCGACGACGACCCGGCCGGCGGACACCGACCGCCCGGTACGGCTGCGGCCGGCCCGGATGCACCCGCGTGACGTGCTGCGCGTCGGTGGGGTGGGCCTGCGTACCCGACCGCTGCGGGCCTTTCTCTCCGCGCTGGGTATCGCCATCGGCATCGCGGCGATGATCGCCGTCGTCGGGATCTCCTCGTCGTCCCGGGCCGATTTGGACCGGACGCTGGCGGCCCTCGGCACCAACCTGCTCACCGTCGCGCCGGGCAGCACCCTGTTCGGTGCCGACGCCCAGCTACCGACCGAGTCGGTGGCGATGATCTCCCGGATCGGGCCGGTGCAGCAGGTCGCCGCAGTCGCCCAGCTCGCCGACACGCCGGTCTACCGGTCGGACCGGATCCCGTCGGCGCAGACCGGTGGCCTGGGTACCCAGGCGGTCACCCTGGACGTCCTGGACACCGTCGGCGGTGCGGTGGCCCACGGCACCTGGCTCAACGAGGCCACCGCGCAGTACCCGGCCACCGTGCTCGGGGCGGTCGCCGCCGAACGGCTCGGGCTCGGCGCGGCCGGGCCGGACATCCAGGTCTACATCGACGGCCGGTGGTTCACCGTGATCGGGATTCTCCGGCCGGTTCTGCTCGCCCCGGAACTCGACTCGGCGGCGCTGGTCGGCTGGCCGGCCGCCACCACCTACCTCGGGCTGGACGGGCACCCCACCCGGATCTACACCCGCTCCGCGGAGCAGCACGTCGAGGCGGTACGCGGGGTGCTGGCGGCGACCGCCAACCCGGAGCAGGCCAACGAGATCCAGGTGTCCCGCCCCTCGGACGCGCTCGCCGCCCGGCAGGCCACCGATGAGGCGTTCACCGGCCTGCTGCTGGGCCTGGGGGCGGTGGCGCTGCTGGTGGGGGGTGTCGGGGTGGCGAACACGATGGTCATCTCGGTGCTGGAACGGCGGGCCGAGATCGGGCTGCGCCGGGCGCTGGGGGCCACCCGGGGACAGGTCCGGACCCAGTTCCTCGCCGAGTCGCTGCTGCTGTCGGCCCTGGGTGGGCTGGGCGGGGTGCTGCTGGGGATCGTCGTCACGGCCGGCTACGCCCTCTCCCAGGGCTGGCCGACGGTGGTGCCGCCGTGGGTGATGGCGGGTGGTATCGGGGCGACCGTGGTCATCGGCGCGGTGGCCGGGCTCTACCCGGCGATCCGGGCCAGCCGGCTGTCGCCCACCGAGGCGCTGGCCACGCCCTGACGGTATGCCCGCCCACGGTGGCGGGGAAACGGGTGCGGCGCCCGGCGACCGGTACGGATACCGGGCGCCGGGCGCCGCCGTCGTGGTGGGGGTCAGTGCCGGGTCAGCTTGAGCAGTTCCCAACCGCCCCGGGGCCCGGCCGGATCGGTGCGCAGGTTCATCGGGTTGGCCATGCCGAGGTAGACGGTGGACCCGTCCGCCACCATGGTCCGTACGCCCTGGTTGAGCGGGTTGCCGAAGCCGGTCTTGTCGACCGCGCGGGCCGGTTGCCCCGGTGCGTCGAACGACCACAGGTCGGAGCCGAAGGTGGGCGGGTCGACCGCCGTCGATCCGGTCTCCGGTTCGGGCATCTCGCCACCCAGGGCGATGTAGGCGAAGTCCATGGTGCCGATGTAGAGCCGCCCGCCGGCCACCAGCATCTTCCAGGCGTACAGGTTGTAGGGGTCGTTGAAACCGGACCCGCCGTACATCGGCGTCACCCCGGTCGGGCTGGTCCGCCAGGCACCCACCCCGCCGTTCGCGGCCGGGTCGAAGGCCGGTAGCTGGGACTCACCGTAGAGCGTCTCGACCTTCTCGTCGGCACCGCCGAAGTCCCGGCCCCGGAAGACGACGAACGCCCGCTGGGTGTTCTGCATGGTGGCCGCCAACTGCGCCTGGTTCTTCGGCGGGTACACCGCGATGTGCAGCGCGGTGGCCTGGAGCGGGACGTGCATGGTGCCCCAGTAGAGGTGACCGCCGTAGGAGGCGAGACCGCCCAGCGCGTACGCCCGCCGGACCACCGGGTCCGGTTCGTACTCGGCGGCCGACCAGACCTGCGTCCAGCTACCGGCCTCCCCGGGGGTCAGGCCCGGTTCCCCGGCCGCCAGCGGCGGGCTCATCCAGATGCTGGCCAGATCGGTGGTGGTGTCGGCGGCGCCGGTACCCACCCCGGTGGCGGCGGTGCCCGCCCCGCTGCCGTCGGCGCCGGTCACGGCGCCCTCCACGACGGCCTTCGGCCAGGTGGACACGTAGAGCCGTCCCTGGTGCGCGGTGATGTCGGCGGCCTGGGTCGGCAGCTCACCGACCACGGTGAAGGCGAACGGGTCGGTCCGGTCGCCCGTCCAGCGCAGGACCCGTCCCGACTCACCGCCGTTGGTGCCCATCCCGACACCCGCGTAGAGCACCCCGTCGGCGACCGCGAAGTGCCGGATGTTCTCGTAGGCGCCCAGGTTCGTCGAGCCGAGGTACCGGCCGGTGAAGGTGTCGAAGGCGAACAGGTTGATCCCGGCGACGAGGCTGGGGCCGCCCAGCAGTACCACGCCCTGGTGGGCGGTACCGCTGCGGAGCCCGGCCGTCGAGCGCAGCAGTGCCGCGTCGGCGGCCGACGCCCCGGTGATGTCCGCGGTCCGTTCGGTGAGGCGTTCGGACGCCAGGTCGTAGGTGTAGACCTCCGGCAGCCGGTGGTCGCCGAGGTTGGCCGGCAGGGAGGGGTTCTGTCGGGCCGGCTGGCTGTTGGCGAACTCGCAGGCGTAGTCGTCGTTCAGGATCGGCTCCCGGACGTTGTAGCCCTCCGGCTTGAGGCACAGGACGTTCGCCCCGGTGCCGAACCAGAGTTGGCGTCCGGCCTTGGCCAGGCCCCACACGTACGACTGGTTGACCTTCTCCCGGCCCACCGCGCAGGGCGGCCCGGGCGGGTAGTCGACGCCGATCCCGGCGAAGCACTCGTCGGCGGCGGCCTTGGCCAGCAGCCGTACGGTGTCCGGGTGGTGCTCGGCCTCGACCTCGGCTGCGGCGGGGGCGGCCGATGTGGTGAGGAGACCCAGGACGACGAGGACGGGCAGTAGTCGCCCTGGTAGGTGGAGCCGACGCATCTGTCTTCCTTCCGGCACCGTTCGGGGCGGCGCGGGACCCGGACACGGGTCGCCGGATCGCCGCCAGGGTGGAGGGGTTTGCACGGAGCCGTGCGGGAGAGACGCTAACACTTTCATGAATGGCTTTCGCCTCGTTCTTTCCATTAAATAATTTGGAACCGTGCGGTCGCTGGGGATCGGCACGTCGGGCGGTCCGGAATGGGTGGCGAGTCGGGCGTACCATTCTCGACCAGTCGCAAATGGCGGCCAATGGCGCTTCGCATCTTTCCGGACTGCGTGAAATAGCCGTTGTTTACCCGGCATAAGCGTGCGATATGAACTTCCTCGGAGTTCACCAGAAGTTCTCAATTTTCACAGGAAACGCCGGGGGGCGCCCCGCAGGTCCACCACCGGACCGTCGCGGGACACCCTCCCGGGTCGGGACTTCAGGTGCCGGGGGTGTCGCCCCGCTTCGACGCCGCCCGGAGGTAGTCCCGGTTCAGCCGGCCGATGGTGCTCAGCGGGATGCCCTTCGGGCAGACCGCGGTGCACTCACCGGCGTTGGTGCAACCACCGAAGCCGGCCTCGTCGTGGGCGTCGACCATGCCGACGACCCGGGTGTACCGCTCGGGCTGGCCCTGCGGCAGCAGGCCGAGCTGGGTGACCTTCGCGGCGGTGAAGAGCATTCCCGAGCCGTTCGGGCAGGCCGCCACGCAGGCCCCGCAGCCGATGCAGGCCGCCGACTCGAAGGCCGCGTCGGCGTTCGCCTTCGCCACCGGCGTGGCGTGCGCCTCCGGTGCGCTGCCGGTGGGCGCGGTGATGTAACCGCCGGCCGCGATGATCCGGTCGAACGCGTTCCGGTTCACCACCAGGTCCCTGACCACCGGGAAGGCCCGGGCCCGCCACGGCTCGATGTCGATCGTCTCGCCGTCGGTGAAGTGCCGCATGTGTAGCTGGCAGGCGGTGGTACCGCGCTGTGGGCCGTGCGCGTTGCCGTTGATGACCATGCCGCAGGCGCCGCAGATCCCCTCGCGGCAGTCGTGGTCGAAGGCGACCGGCTCCTCGCCGGCCAGCGTGAGCCGCTCGTTGAGCACGTCGAGCATTTCCAGGAACGACATGTCCGGGGAAATGTCCTCGACCGGGTAGGTGACCATCCGACCCCTGTCCTCCGGGCCGGACTGCCGCCAGATGCGCAGGGTGAGATTCACTTGTAGCTCCGCTGCGAGGGGTGGACGTATTCGAACTGCAGGTCTTCCTTGTGCAGCACCGTTGGCCGGTCGCTGCCGGTGAACTCCCAGGCCGCGACGTAGGCGAACCGGTCGTCGTCGCGCTGCGCCTCACCGTCGGGCGTCTGGTGCTCGGCCCGGAAGTGGCCGCCGCAGGACTCCTCCCGGTGCAGGGCGTCGATGCACATCAGCTCGGCCAACTCGAAGAAGTCGGCCACCCGGCCGGCCTTCTCCAGGGCCTGGTTCAGCCCCTCACCGGCACCGGGTACCTTGACCCGCTGCCAGAACTGCTCGCGCAGCGCCCGGATCTCGCCGATCGCCTTGCGCAGGCCGACCGCACTGCGCTCCATGCCGCAGTGCTCCCACATGATCTGGCCCAGTTCCCGGTGGAACGAGTCGACCGTCCGGTCACCGTCGACCGCGAGCAGCCGGGCCAGCCGGTCCTCGACGTCCGTCCGGGCCGCCACCGCCTCCGGGTGGCTGACGTCGACGGCCTCGAACGGGCCGGCGGCCAGGTAGTCGGCGATGGTGTTCGGCAGCACGAAGTACCCGTCGGCCAGCCCCTGCATCAGCGCCGAGGCGCCGAGCCGGTTCGCCCCGTGGTCGGAGAAGTTCGCCTCACCGATGACGAACAGGCCCGGGATGGTCGACTGGAGGTCGTAGTCGACCCAGAGTCCACCCATCGTGTAGTGCACCGCCGGGTAGATCCGCATCGGCACCTCGTACGGGTCCTCACCGGTGATCCGCTCGTACATCTCGAAGAGGTTGCCGTACCTGGCCTCGATGGCCCTGCGGCCGAGCCGGCCGATCGCGTCGGCGAAGTCCAGGTAGACCCCGAGACCGGTGGAGCCGACGCCCCTTCCCTCGTCGCACACGTTCTTCGCGGCCCGGGAGGCGATGTCCCGGGGGACCAAGTTGCCGAAGGACGGGTAGATCCGCTCCAGGTAGTAGTCCCGCTCGTCCTCCGGGATGTCCCTGGGCGGGCGGGTGTCCCCCTTGTTCTTCGGCACCCAGACCCGACCGTCGTTGCGCAGCGACTCGCTCATCAGGGTCAGCTTCGACTGGTACCCGCCGGAGACCGGGATGCAGGTCGGGTGGATCTGCGTGTAGCAGGGGTTGGCGAAGTAGGCGCCCCTGCGGTGCGCCCGCCAGGTGGCGGTGACGTTGCAGCCCTTGGCGTTGGTGGACAGGTAGAAGACGTTGCCGTACCCGCCGGAGGCGAGCACCACCGCGTCCGCGAACTCCGTGCTGATCTCGCCGGTCACCAGGTCCCGGACCACGATGCCCCGGGCCCGGCCGTCCACCACGATCAGCTCCAGCATCTCGTGCCGGGAGTTCATCTCCACGGTCCCGGCCGCGACCTGCCGCTCCAACGCCTGGTACGCGCCGAGCAGCAACTGCTGGCCCGTCTGGCCCCGGGCGTAGAAGGTGCGCTGCACCTGCGCGCCGCCGAAGGACCGGGTGTCCAGCAGCCCGCCGTACTCGCGGGCGAACGGCACACCCTGCGCCACGCACTGGTCGATGATCTCGACGGAGACCTGGGCCAGCCGGTGCACGTTCGACTCGCGGGAGCGGAAGTCGCCGCCCTTGACGGTGTCGTAGAACAGCCGGTGGATCGAGTCGCCGTCGTTGCGGTAGTTCTTCGCCGCGTTGATGCCACCCTGCGCCGCGATCGAGTGCGCCCGGCGCGGGCTGTCCTGGTAGCAGTACGACCTGACCCGGTAGCCCAGCTCACCGAGGGTGGCCGCGGCCGACCCGCCGGCCAGGCCGGTACCGACCACGATCACCGTGAGCTTGCGGCGGTTGGCCGGGTTGACCAGCCTGGCGGCGAAGCGGCGGCGGTCCCAGCGGGTCTCGACCGGGCCGTCCGGTGCCTTGGTGTCGGCGATGGGGTCACCTTCGTGCCAGAGATCCATGATCAGTCCACCCATCCGGTGAGTACGGCGAACGGGACCGCGAGGTAGCCGGCGCAGAGCGCCACCGCGAAGACCAGCGCGACGGCACGGGCCCGGCGCTCGCCGCGCGGGGTCTGCTGGCCGAGGCTGCGCAGCGCGCTGAACACGCCGTGCCGCAGGTGGAAGCCGACGGCGACGATCGCCAGGGTGTAGAAGAGGGTCACGTACCAGCGTTCGGGCGCGAAGTCGGCGACCACGTTGGCGTACGGCCGGCTCGGGTCACCGACCGGGTTGAGCGTCCCGGTGGTCAGGTCCAGCAGGTGGTAGATCACGAAGAGTCCGATGAGCACGCCGCCCCAGCGCATCGTCCGGGCCGCGTAGCTGCCCTGGACCGGCCGGCGGTGGGCGTACCGCACCGGGCGGGCGGCGCGGGCCCGCAGCGCGAGCGTGGTGGCGGCCCAGATGTGCGCCAGCACGGCGACCACCAGCCCGGTGCGCTGGATCCAGAGGAACCAGACCCCGGGCAGCACGGGGGTGCCGATCTCCCGCAGCCAGTGTGCGTAGTCGTCGAACGACGTCTCGCCGGTGAAGATCTTGAGGTTGCCGAGCATGTGCGCGATCAGGAACAGCACCAGGATGATGCCCGTCACCGCCATGACGGCCTTGAGGCCGACGCTGGAGCGGATGGGCGACCGAGTCGTGATTGCCACCCGATCGACGCTAGGAGAGCTGCAATCAGTCGTCCAATGCATCGAAACCGCAGTTCCGATAGCTTTAAGCTATGTAGATGCAGCTCCATCAGCTGAAGTACTTCGTGGCGGTGGCGGAAGCCCGACATTTCACCCAGGCGGCGGATCTGGTCGGCATCACCCAACCCTCGTTGAGTAAGCAAATTCACGCCCTGGAGGCCAGCCTCGGTGCGCCCCTGTTCGAGCGGATCCGGGGCAACATCACCCTCACCGCCGCAGGTGAGGTGCTGCTGCCGCTGGCCCGTCGGATCCTCGCCGACATCGACACCGCCCAGCGCGAGGTGCAGGAACTGGTCGGTCTGCGCCGGGGGCGGGTACGCCTCGGCGCCACCCCCAGTCTGGTCACCTCACTCGCCCCGCCGGTGCTGCGCCGGTTCCGGGACGCCCACCCCAACGTCGACCTGCGGGTGGAGGAGAGCGGCTCCCAGGACCTGGTCCGCGACCTGCTCCGGGGTGAGCTGGACCTGGCCCTGATCATCCTGCCGGCCCAGGGCACCGACCCGGGGCTGCGGGTCGAGCCGATCCTGCGGGAGAGCCTGGTGGTCGCCTCGGTCGACCCGCTGCCGGCCACCACCGACGCCGGTGAGCTGCGCATCACCGACCTGCGCGACCATCCGCTGCTGATGTTCCGCGCCGGCTACGACCTGCGCGACGCCACCCTGACCGCCTGCCGGGCGGCCGGGTTCGAGCCCTCCTTCGCGGTCGACGGCGGCGAGATGGACGCCGTGCTCAGCTTCGTCGAGGCCGGCCTCGGCGTGGCCCTGGTACCCGGCATCGTGGTGGCCCGGCGGCCCGGCATCCGGGTCACCCCGCTGGCCCCGCCCGGGGTGCGGCGCACCATCGCGCTGGCCCGCCGACGGGAGGCCGTACCCACCCACGCCGGGCGGGAACTGCGCCGGATCCTGCTCGACTACGTACGCGCCGCCACCGTCTCGGACGGCCTGCCGCCGGGCGTCGAACCGCTCTGAAGCCCGGGTCGTGCCGGTGGTGGGATCCGGTGAGTGCACAGACGGAGCAGCTCGACAGGAGTCGACCACCGGGGTGTCGATGACCGACGCAGCGAACCGACCGGGTGCGGACGCCCGGTGCCGACGTCGGGTGCGGGCGGGGCAGCGCAGTACCGTCGGCTGCGGTATTCTCCGTGCTCCCTGAACCGCTGCAGCGGGGGGAATCGCGACGCCGGAGAGCGGCAACTCCCGGCGTGCCGGCCAGCGGCGCGGGCGGCGGTACCACCGCCCGCGCCGCCCGGCCAGTTCCGCGCCGTCGGCGCGCGTCCGCTGCGACGCCGCTCCGGGTCAGCGCCCCTCGGCGACGTCCATCGCCCGGTAGATCCGCTGTTCCGAGACCGGGTACGGAGTGCCGAGCGCCTGCGCGAAGACGTTCACCCGCAACTCCTCGATCATCCAGCGGATCTGCCGGACCGCGTCGTCACCCCGGCGGGCCGGCGGCAACGCCGCCACCATGTCCCGGTACTCCTGGGCCACCCGCTCGATGCGGGACTGCTGCTCCCGGTCCCGTTGCGGATTCTGCGGCAGCCGGTCCAGCCGCCGCTCGATCGCGGTCAGATAGCGCACCACGTCGGGTAGGCGGGCGTATCCGGTCTCGGTGATGAACCCCCGGTGGATCAGCCCGGCGAGCTGACCCCGGATGTCGGTCAGCGCGGCCACCAGGGTCAGGTTGCTGGTCCGGCCGAGCCGCTGCTCCACCGCGTACGCGGTGGCCAGCACCCGGCGTACCCGGTCCACCACCTCGACCACGGTGTCCACCAGGTCGGCCCGGACCCGCTCGCGCAGCGCGGCAAACCCCTCGGCCTCCCAGGCCGGCCCGCCCGCGTCGGCCATCAACCTGTCCACCGCCGCACCGGCCGCGTCGTCGAGCAGATCCAGCACGCTGGTGTGCGGGTTACGGCTCAACGCCAGCTTCGCCTCGTTCGACAGTCGCCCCTGGAGGAACTTCGCCGGGGACGGCACCGTCAACCGCAGCAGGCGACGGGTCCCCGCCCACATGGCCCGTTCCTGCTCACCCGGGCTGTCGAAGACCCGCACGCCCACCGTCTCGCCCTCGTCGACCAGCGCCGGGTACGCGGTGACCACGAATCCGGCCCGGTTCTGCTCGATGGTGCGGGGCAGGGTACCGATGCTCCACTCCCGCAGACCGCTGCGCGCCACGTCCGGTGCGGCGGCGGCCACCAGTTGGCGTACCTCCGCCTTGAGCTGACGTTGCAGGGCCGGCAGGTCCTTGCCCTCGGCGACCGGCCGGTTCTCCTCGTCGATTACCCGGAAGCTGACCCGCAGGTGGGCCGGGAGCTTGTCGGTGTCCCATGCGTCGTACGGCACGGTCACCCCGGTCATCCGGCGCAACTGCCGGGTCAGCGCGTCGAGCAGCGGCTCCTCGCCGGGCCTGATCGCGGCCAGCGCCGCGCGGGCGTAGTCCGGTACCGGGACGAAGTTGCGCCGGATCGCCTTCGGCAGCGACCGGATCAGCGCGATCACCAGTTCCTCGCGCAGCCCCGGTACCTGCCAGTCGAAGGTCTCCGTCGGTACCTGGTTGAGCATCGGCAGCGGGATGTCCACCGTCACCCCGTCGGTCGGGGTACCCGGCTCGAACCGGTAGGTCAGCGGCAGGGTCACCCCGTCGGAGTGCCAGGCATCCGGGTAGTCCGTCTCGTCCACCCCGCCCCGCCCGGGGTTGATCAGCATTTCCCGGGTGAAGGTCAGCAGTTCCGGCTGCTCCCGCCGGGTTTTCTTCCACCAGGCGTCGAAGTGCCGGCCGGAGACCACGTCGGTTGGTATGCGCTGGTCGTAGAAGTCGAACAGGGTCTCGTCGTCGACCAGGATGTCCCGGCGACGGGCCCGGTTCTCCAGCTCCGCCACCTGCTCGATCAGCTCCCGGTTGGCGGTGAAGAACCCGTGGTGGGTCTGCCAGTCACCCTCCACCAGGGCGTGCCGGATGAACAGTTCGCGGCTCAGCGCCGGGTCGATCCGACCGAAGTTGACCTTCCGGGAGGTGACCAGCGGGATGCCGTAGAGGGTCACCTTCTCGTACGCCATCACCGCCGCCTGCTTCTTCTCCCAGTGCGGCTCGCTGTAGCTGCGTTTCACCAGGTGCTGGGCGAGCGGCTCGACCCACTCCGGTTCGATCCGGCCGGCGATGCGACCCCACAGCCGGCTGGTCTCCACCAACTCGGCGGCCATCACCCAGCGCGGTGGCTTACGGAACAGCGCCGAGCCGGGGAAGAGGCCGAACTTCGCGCCCCGGGCACCCAGGTACTCGTTCTTCTGGGCGTCCTTGAGCCCGACGTGGGAGAGCAGCCCGGCCAGCACGGACTGGTGTACCCGGTTCATGTCCAGGTTCTCCGGCAGGTCCGCGCCCGGTCCCCGGCGGTCCCGCGCCGGTGCGGCGTCCGCACCGCCGTCCGGGCCGCCACGACCACCCCGGCCCGGACGGCCACCGCGCGGTCCACCCCGCGTGCCGTCCCCCGCGAGTACCTGCCGGAGCTGGCTGAAGATGTCCTGCCACTCGCGGACCCGCAGGTAGTTGAGGTACTCGGCCTTGCACATCCGGCGGAACGCGCTCGACGACAGGGCCTTCTGCTGCTCCCGCAGGTACCGCCAGAGGTTGAGCAGCGCGGCGAAGTCCGACTCCTTGTCGGCGAACCGGGCGTGCGCCTGGTCGGCCTGGGCCTGCTTCTCCGCCGGGCGCTCCCGGGGATCCTGGATGGAGAGCGCCGAGGCGATCACCATCACCTCGGTGGCGCAGCCGTTGGACTCGCCCTCCAGCACCATCCGGGCCAGCCGGGGGTCGACCGGGAGTTGGGCCAGCCGCCGGCCGAGCGGGGTGAGCCGTCGGGTCAGGTCCGTCTCCGCCGGGTCCAGCGCGCCCAGCTCGTGCAGCAGGTTCACGCCGTCGGCGACGGTCCGCCGGTCCGGCGGGTCGATGAACGGGAACGCCGCGATGTCACCCAGCCCGATCGCGGTCATCTGGAGGATGACCGAGGCCAGGTTGGTGCGCAGGATCTCCGGGTCGGTGAACTCGGGGCGGGACAGGAAGTCCTGCTCGTCGTAGAGGCGGATGCAGATGCCGTCCGAGGTGCGACCGCAGCGGCCCTTGCGCTGGTTGGCCGACGCCTGGGAGACCGGTTCGATCGGTAGCCGCTGCACCTTGAGCCGCTGGCTGTACCGGGAGATCCGGGCGAAACCCGGGTCGACCACGTACTTGATGCCGGGCACGGTCAGCGACGTCTCCGCGACGTTGGTGGCCAGCACGACCCGGCGCCCGCCGTGCGGGGCGAACACCCGGTGCTGCTCGGCGGTGGAGAGCCGGGCGTACAGCGGCAGGATCTCGGTGTGCCGCAGCAGGGGCTTCTTTTCCACCAGCTTGCCCAGCGCGTCGGCGGTGTCCCGGATCTCCCGTTCACCGCTGAGGAAGACCAGGATGTCGCCGGGCCCCTCGGCGGCGAGCTCCTCGACCGCGTCGCCGATCGCCTGGATCTGGTCGCGGACGTTGTCGGTGTCCTCGCCCTCCTCGTCGTCCCCGGTCTCCTCGACCGCCTCGATCAGCGGCCGGTACCGCACCTCGACCGGGTACGTCCGCCCGGAGACCTCCACCACGGGCGCCGGCACGGACTCGCCGAAGTGCCGGGCGAAGCGCTCCGGGTCGATGGTCGCCGAGGTGATGACCACCTTCAGGTCGGGCCGGCGGGGGAGTAGCTGCCTGAGGTAGCCGAGGATGAAGTCGATGTTGAGGCTGCGTTCGTGCGCCTCGTCAATGATGAGGGTGTCGTACTGCCGGAGCATCCGGTCGGTCTGCAACTCGGCCAGCAGGATGCCGTCGGTCATCAGCTTGACCAGGCTGCGGTCGCCGACCTGGTCGGTGAAGCGGACCTTGTAGCCGACCACGTCACCCAGCTCGGTGCCGAGTTCGCTGGCGATCCGGTCGGCGACGGTACGGGCGGCCAGCCGGCGTGGCTGGGTGTGCCCGATCAGCCCCTGGACCCCCCGGCCCAGCTCCAGGCAGATCTTCGGTAGCTGAGTGGTCTTGCCCGAGCCGGTCTCCCCGGCGACGATCACCACCTGGTGGTCCCGGATCGCGGCGGCGATGTCCTCGGCGCGTTCGCTGACCGGCAGACCGACCGGATAGGTGATCTTCGGCACGGCGGCCCGGCGCGCGGCAACCCGCTGCTCGGCGGCGGTCACCTCGGCGGCGATCTCCGCCAGCACCGCGTCCCGCCTGGCGGCGTCGGTGACCGAGCGGACGCCGTCGAGCCGGCGCTGGATCCGCCGCTGGTCGCGGAAGATCAGGTCGGACAGGCGGCTGCGCAGCTCGCGGAGGGTGGCGGGCGCGGCGGGAGCGGGCGACGGTGTGTGCATATCGTCGCCAAGGATAGGCACCCCGCCCCGGCACCGCTCCTGGGTTACCGGCCACGACTGTCGTGGATCTTGGTGGCAAACGAACCCTCCAGGGGCCGTACGCCACCAAGATCTGGTTGGTTCGGCCGGCCTTAGAGTGGATCCCCACCCCGCTGGCTCGTCCGTCGGTGCGGGGACGCGACGACGTCGACAGAATCGGGGACGCCGATGCAGGACACCGACCGCGCGCTGGTCCAGGCCGCCAGCGCGGTGGCCCGACTCCGGTGCCGTACTGCCCAACACGCCGTGGCGGCCGCTGCCCTCACCCGCGACGGCCGGGTCGTCACCGGCGTGAACGTCCGGCACGACGCCGGTGAGGTCTGTGCCGAACTGGTGGTCATGGGCACCGCGGCCACCCAGGGCGCCGGTGAACTGGCCACCATCGTGACGGTGACCGATCGTGGCCGGAGCATCCCCCCGCCGTGTACCGGGTGCCGTCGGGTGCTGCTCGACGCCTTCCCGGCCATCCGGGTCATCGTCGCCACCGAGGGCGAGCCGACCGTGCTCCCGCTGGCCGACCTGCCCGCCGGGGCGGAGCACGTCGGACCATGACCGGTCGGTACCCGCCGATCGAGCCGTACGCCCGGGGGATGCTCGACGTCGGCGACGGGCAGCGGCTGTACTGGGAAACCTGCGGCAATCCGGCCGGCAGGCCGGCGGTGGTGTTGCACGGCGGCGTGCACACCACCGCACACCTGCTGGCCGATCTGGAACTGCTGCGGGCGCACCTCGACGTCGACCGGTGGCTGCTGTTCGGTGGCTCCTGGGGCGCGGTGCTCGGGCTGGCTCAGTCGCCGGCCGCGACCTCCAGCATGGACCTCGGCACCGGCACGTCCTCGAACCGGAGGTTGCCCTCCGGCACCATCCAGGTCATCACCTGCACCGCCAGCCGACCGGCGCGTACCGCCGGATCGTTGTGGTAAAGCTCCCGGGCCATCGTCGGGTCCACCGACAGGACGACGAAGCCGCGTAACCGCTCGTCGTCGGCACCGAGGAACGGGCCGGCGGCGATGACGTGCCCCTGCTCGACCAGCCCCGCCTGGTGGGCCAGGTGGGCGTCCTGGAGCCGGGCCGTCGCCTCCTCGGGCAGCTCCGGCGCGTCCGGCGGGCGGACCAGGAGCACCACGGTGTGGTGGTCGAAGCGCATGTGCCCAGCCTATGGGTCGGTCCGTCCGGCCAGGCCAAGATCCACGCAACTCCCGGGAAGTTGTCGCCCGCCCCGCAGTCGAGTCCGCAACTTCCCCGAAATTGTCGGCCGGGCTACACGTCGAGTCTGCAACGTCGGGGAAGTTGTCGGGTCAGCTCACCCGGCCCGGCGGACCTGCCGCGAGCGCAACGCCGCCCGCACCTCGGCCAGTACGCCGGCGAAATCCTCCCGCAGCCGTTTTCCGGTCACGTGCAGGACCAACCATCCCTCGCCCAGGAGCCGGTTGAGTCGGCGTCGGTCGCGGTGGAACTGCTCGGTGTCGGCGTGCCACGTTCCGTCGTACTCGACGGCGACCTTGAGTTCCGGCCAGGCCAGGTCCACCCGGGCGACGAACCGTCCGTCGGACTCCACGACGTACTGGGTGACCGGCCGGGGCACCCCGGCGAGGATGAGTCGGACCCGCAACCGGGACTCCGGTGGTGACTCCGCCCCGGCGTCGGCCAGTTCTACCGTTCGCCGCAACCGTTGCCAGCCGCGCTGCCCTGCCCGGGCCGCCGCGTAGTCCCGCAGCGAGGCGGCAGTGACCACCCGTCGGGCGAGGAGCGCGTCGATGACGACCACTGCATCCACGGTGTCGAGCCACTGGGCCACATCCCAGGCGGTCCGCGCCGGGGAGGTGACCGTGAGATCTCCGTGCCGGACCAGGTCCCCATCGCTCAGCCTCGCGCAGTGCACCCGCAGACCGCTGACCGGACCGAACCGGGTGCCGGTGGGTACGAGCACGTCGATCGGCTCGTCCGTCCGTACCGCCCCGGCGCCGAAGAGCGCGGCGGCGCTCCGCCCGGCGATCGCGGCCTCCGCCGGTAACAGCAGTCGGGCCACCGTCGCGCAGCGGACCGGGTGGGTGATGATGATCCTGGCGTCGGCGTAGATGTCCCGGAAGAGCGGGCGCCAGGCCCGGCTGCGTAGCTCGCCCCGGGTCAGGATGCCACTGGCGACGGCGTGTGAACCGCGGAAGACGCGCCTCCGTAGGCGGGGTGGGCGTCGGGGTGGAATCGGCATGACCGTCAATCTGGTCGGTCGATTTGCCGGGCGGCAGTCCCTGTGGACAACGGGCTGACGCCGGACGTCGACCACTGTGGACAACGCGCCTGCCGGTCAACTTCTGTGATATTGCGGTCTGGCCGGCGGTGCAGGCAGCAACATCCGGGAAGTTGCCGGCTGGGCTTCGCGGCCGGCGCCGGGTCGGTGCGGGCTCGGCGCCCGGACCGGCGCGACATTACGGATATTGCTGACCGGACAACTCGGGCGGCAGGCTGCCCTCGACGGTCAGGTCGGCCCCGGCGTGGGGATCCGGGGTTGCCGTCGGCGGCGGATCTGGATCGGGCGGCGGCATGTCGTCGGAAAGCCGACCGGCCCGGCCACCCGGGGCGGGTGGCCGGGCCGGTCGGAACGGATCAGCCACCGTCAGGCGGTGGTGTCGGCAGAGGTCAGACGCTGATGGCGAAACAGGTCGGGCGGTGGTCGGAGCGGTCAGGCGGCGGTTGCCCAGATGGCCCGGAAGGCGGCGGCCTCCCCGGCCAGCCAGCTTTCGACCTGGTCGGGCTTCACGCTGTCCGGGGTACGGTGTGCCTCGCCCCGTCGGACGTCGACCAGCACCGGCTGGGCGTGCGGCAGGATGTGGTCCATGTTGGCGGCCATCAGGTGCAGCGTGGCCAGCCGGGCCTCCTCACTTGGCGGCGCCTCGTCGAAGTACAGTCGGACCGCGTCGACCCGCCCGTCCGCGTACCGGACACCGAAGTGCGGGTTGATCTTGACCGGCAGGTCACCGAGCATGGCCAATGCGTCCCGGGTGCGGACCAGGTCGACGCCGGCCGGGTCGCCCAGGGAGTTCAGGTACGCCGTCGCACCCGGCACCAGTGCCTGGTAGAGCGGGCGCCAGCGGGGCTTGACCAGGTCGGCCACCCCGTCGAGGTGGCTTCCACCGGCGTGGAACGCGATGTCGGCCTTGAGCGCCTTGACGAACTGACCGTGCGGGTTGAAGCCGGAGCGGGATGTCCGCTGCTTGCGCAGCCCACCGACGAAGCTGGCCTTGGTGGGGCCGGTGCGGTCGACGTAGCGGGTGAAACCGAGCAGTGTGGCGTACGGCGTTGGCGCGGTTGAGGTGGGCGTGGACACTGGCGTCCTCCCAGGTCAAGAACCGGATTAGTACATACATTCTAATCGACGGAGGCCGCTTCGCCCAGGGAAAGTGGCCCGCTGTGGACAGCAAAAAACGAGGGCGCGGACCGACCGGTCCACGCCCCCTTCGTCGTACCAGCTAGAGTTGCCCCACCGCGGTGATCCGGACGACCGCCTCGCCGGCCGCGTCGGACCCGGCCAGGTCGATCTCGGCGCTGATCCCCCAGTCGTGGTCGCCCTCCGGATCGTCCAGGATCTGCCGGACCGTCCAGCGTTCCCGGCCCTGGTCGATCATCAGCAGCGCCGGCCCCCGGGCGTCCGGACCGGTGCCGATCACGTCGTACAGCTCGAAGTACGGCTGGAGCGCGTCGGCCCAGGCATCCGCGTCCCAACCGGCGGCGGCATCCAGTTCGCCCAGCTCGGACCAGCGGCGCAGGGCGGCCAGCTCCACCCGGCGGAACAGCGCGTTGCGCACCAGCACGCGGAACGCCCGCACGTTGCGGGTGACCGCCGGCGGACGCTCGTCGACCACGGTCGGCGTCGCTTCGGCGGTCGGGTTGCGCAGCCGCTCCCACTCGTCGATCAGGCTGGAGTCGACCTGGCGGACCAGTTCGCCCAGCCACTCGATCAGGTCGACCAGTTCCTCGGTCTTGGCGTCCTCGGGCACCGTCTGCCGCAGCGTCTTGTACGCGTCCGCGAGGTAGCGCAGCACCAGGCCCTCGGACCGGGACAGCCCGTAGAACTGCACGTAATCGGTGAAGGTCATCGCGCGCTCGTACATGTCGCGGACCACGGACTTGGGGGAAAGCTCGTGGTCGGCGACCCACGGGTGCCCCTGCCGGTACATCTCGTACGCCGCGTCCAGCAGCTCCGCGAGGGGCTTCGGCCAGGTCACCTCGTCGAGCAGTTCGAGGCGGGCCTCGTACTCGATGCCCTCGGCCTTCATCGCGGCGACCGCCTCGCCCCGGGCCTTGAACTGCTGGGCGGAGAGGATCTGCCGGGGGTTGTCGAGGATCGACTCGATCACCGACAGCACGTCCAGGGCGTACGACGGGGACTCCACGTCGAGCAGTTCGATCGCGGCCAGCGCGAGCGGGGAGAGCGGCTGGTTGAGTGCGAAGTCGAACTGGAGGTCGACGGTGAGGCGTACCCGCCGCCCGCTCTCGTCCGGCTCGTCGAGCTGCTCCACCACACCCCCGGCGCGCAGCGCCCGGTAGATCGCGATGGCCCGGCGGATGTGCCGGCGCTGGGCGGGCCGGTCCTCGTGGTTGTCGGTGAGCAGGTGCCGCATCGCGGCGAACGCATCGCCCGGCCGGCCGATCACGTTGAGCAGCATGGCGTGGCTGACCTGGAAGCTGGAGGTCAGCGGCTCCGGCTCGGCCTCCACGAGGCGGTCGAAGGTCGGCTTCCCCCAGCCGATCGAGCCCTCCGGCGGCTTCTTGCGTACCACCTTGCGCCGCTTCTTGGGGTCGTCACCCGCTTTGGCCAGCGCCTTCTCGTTGTCGATCACGTGCTCGGGGGCCTGCACCACCACCCGGCCGAGGGTGTCGAAACCGGCGCGGCCGGCCCGTCCGGCGATCTGGTGGAACTCGCGGGCCTTGAGCAGCCGGGTGCGGACCCCGTCGTACTTGGACAGCCCGGTGAACAGCACGGTGCGGATCGGCACGTTGATCCCGACGCCGAGGGTGTCGGTGCCGCAGATGACCTTGAGTAGCCCGGCCTGGGCCAGGGTCTCCACCAGGCGGCGGTACTTCGGCAGCAGGCCGGCGTGGTGTACGCCGATGCCGTGCCGGACCAGCCGGGACAGGGTCTTGCCGAAGCCCGAGGTGAACCGGAAGTTGCCGATCGCCTCGGCGATCATGTCCTTCTCGGCGCGGGTGCAGACGTTGACGCTCATCAGCGCCTGGGCCCGCTCCAGGGCCGCCGCCTGGGTGAAGTGCACCACGTAGACCGGGGCCTGCTTGGTGCTGAGCAGTTCCTCCAGCGTCTCGTGCAGCGGCGTCATCGCGTACGAGAAGAGCAGCGGGACCGGCCGCTCGGCCGAGCGGACCACGGCGGTCGACCGGACGGTACGCCGGCTCAGGTCGTCGACGAAGCGGGTGGTGTCGCCGAGCGTCGCGGACATCAGGATGAACTGCGCCTGCGGCAGCTCGATCAGCGGTACCTGCCAGGCCCAGCCCCGGTCCGGTTCGGCGTAGAAGTGGAACTCGTCCATCACCACCTGGCCGACGTCCGCCCGGTCACCCTCGCGCAGCGCGATGTTGGCCAGGATCTCGGCGGTGCAGCAGATGATCGGCGCGTCCTCGTTGACGCTCGCGTCCCCGGTCAGCATGCCCACGTTCGACGCGCCGAAGATCTCGCAGAGCGCGAAGAACTTCTCCGAGACCAGCGCCTTGATCGGCGCGGTGTAGAAGGTGGTCCGGTCGTCGGCGAGCGCGGCGAAGTGGGCGGCGGTGGCGACCAGGCTCTTCCCCGAACCGGTCGGCGTATTCATGATCACGTTGGCGCCCGAGACGATCTCGATCAGCGCCTCGTCCTGGTGGGGGTAGAGGGTCAGGCCGCGCTCGGTCGCCCAACCGGTGAACGCGTCGTACAGGGCATCGGGGTCGGCGCTGCCCGGCAGCGCGGCGGTGAGCGTCATAGCCGGTCCATCGTGCCTGGGGCGCGGTGCGGGACGCCAGCCGGGGTGTTACAGATCTTGAATGGCCAGGTTCGTCCGATGTGGTCTGGTGTGACGGGTGTGGGCTGGGGTA
>NZ_JBAKHU010000028.1:0-86306 GCF_036906895.1 Micromonospora sp. CPCC 206060 | reverse complement strand
GCTGTTCGAGCTGGCGGACGCGGTGCTGTGTACCACAGGGCCGGTCGTGTCACTGGCTGAACTTCGCTTTTAACCTTTGCCGGCGGTCGACGGCGCCGGGTGGACCGGCGGTCGACGAGCGGCGTCAGGCCATGAAGATCAGGGCGAGCCAGCCGCCGACCATCAGCACCAGGGCGAGCGCCAGCACCCAGGTGGGCACCTTGTACTCGCCCCGGCGGTTGCGCTCGACCTCTTCGCGGATCTTCTGCCGGCGCCGCTCGATGAAGCTCTGCCGCTCGGTGCGGCCGGAGCGGTCCGATGGTTGCGGGAACGTCATAGCTCCGCCAGCATACCGGTGCGCCGGGAGGGACCGACGGGTACCGCATCCCTCCCGGCACACCGGCTCACATGCTGGCGATCAGCCGCTCGACCCGCTCGTCGTACGCCCGGAACGGGTCCTTGCAGAGCACGGTCCGCTGGGCCTGGTCGTTGAGCTTGAGGTGCACCCAGTCGACGGTGAAATCCCGGCGCTTCTCCTGGGCGTGCCGAATGAACTCGCCGCGTAGCCGGGCCCGGGTGGTCTGCGGCGGGGTCTCCTTGGCCTCGAAGATCTCCAGGTCGGTGGCGATCCGGTCGACCTGGCCACGCCGCTCCAGCAGCCCGTAGAGCCCTCGACCGCGACGCAGGTCGTGGTAGGCGAGGTCCATCTGGGCGATTCGCGGGTGCGACAGTGGCAGGTCGTGCTTGGCCTGGTACTTCTCGATCAGCCGGAGCTTGGTGACCCAGTCGATCTCCCGGGCCACCGGTTCCAGGTCACCGGTCTCCACCGCACGCAGTACCCGGCCCCAGAGCTCCACCACCCGCTTCGCGGTCTGGTCCCCGCCCCGGCGCTCGACGAACTCGACCGCCTTGGCCAGGTACTCCTGCTGGATCTCCAGCGCGCTGACCTCCTTGCCGGAGGCGAGCCGGATCTTGCGCCGGCCGGTGACGTCGTGGGAGACCTCGCGGATGGCCCGGATCGGGTTCTCCAGGGAGAGGTCGCGCATCACCACGCCGGCCTCGATCATGCGCAGCACCAGGTCGGCGGTACCGACCTTGAGCAGCGTGGTGACCTCGTTCATGTTGGAGTCGCCGACGATGACGTGCAGCCGCCGGTAGCGTTCCGCGTCGGCGTGCGGCTCGTCGCGGGTGTTGATGATCGGCCGGCTCCGGGTGGTGGCCGAGGAGACCCCCTCCCAGATGTGCTCGGCCCGCTGCGACAGGCAGTAGACCGCGCCGCGTGGGGTCTGCAGCACCTTTCCGGCGCCACAGATCAACTGGCGGGTGACCAGGAACGGAATCAGCACGTCGGCCAGCCGGCCGAACTCGCCGTGCCGGGAGACGAGGTAGTTCTCATGGCAACCGTAGGAGTTGCCGGCCGAGTCGGTGTTGTTCTTGAACAGGTAGATCTCGCCCGCGATCCCCTCGTCGTGCAGCCGCTTCTCCGCGTCGATGAGCAGCCCCTCCAGGATCCGCTCGCCGGCCCGGTCGTGGGCGACCAGGTCGGCGACCGAGTCGCACTCGGGGGTGGCGTACTCGGGGTGGGACCCGACGTCCAGGTAGAGCCGGGCACCGTTGCGCAGGAAGACGTTGCTCGACCTCCCCCAGGACACCACCCGGCGGAAGAGGTAACGGGCGACCTCGTCGGGGGACAGCCGCCGCTGCCCGCGGTACGTGCAGGTGACGCCGTACTCGGTCTCTAGGCCGAAGATTCGCCGCTCCATGGTCTGACATTAGCCGCCCGGAGGCCTCGTTGGGCAGCGCTCGTCCGGGCGTGCCGGGCGGATCCGGCTCCGGCCCGGAACCGGGAGCGGCCAGCGGCAGGTCATCGACGCCCCTCGGCCAGCAGGTCGAGCAGATAGTTGCCGTAGCCGCTGCGGGTCAGCGGGTCGGCCAACTCAGCCAACTGACGGTCGTCGATGAGCCCGGCTCGCCAGGCCACCTCCTCCAGGCAGCCGATCTTCATACCCTGCCGTTCCTCGATGACCCGGACGAACTCGGCCGCCTGCATCATCGCGTGGAACGTCCCGGTGTCCAGCCAGGCGGTACCCCGGTCCAGCACGGTCACGGTCAACTGCCCCGCCTCCCGGTACGCCTCGTTGACCGCGGTGATCTCCAACTCGCCCCGCTCGCTCGGGGTGAGCCGGGCGGCGATCTCCACCACCCGGTTGTCGTAGAAGTACAGGCCGGGCACCACGTACCGGGACTTCGGCTTCGCCGGTTTTTCCTCAATGGACAGCACCTGCCCGGCGGCGTCGAACTCCACCACCCCGTAGGCCTGCGGGTTGGCCACCGGGTAGGCGAAGATCCGCCCGCCGACCGGCCCGCCCTGCTCGGCGAGCTGCCGGTTCAACCCGACGCCGTGGAAGATGTTGTCGCCGAGGATCAGGGCCACCGGCTCGTCGCCGATGAAGTCGGCGCCGAGCACGAACGCCTGGGCGATCCCCTCCGGTCGGGGTTGCACCGCGTAGGACAGCCGCAGGCCGTACTGGCTGCCGTCGCCGAGCAGCCGCCGGAACTGGGCCTGGTCGTCGGCGGTGGTGACGATGAGGATCTCCCGCACCCCCGACATCACCAGGGTGGAGAGCGGATAGTAGATCATCGGTTTGTCGAAGACCGGCATGAGTTGCTTCGACACGGCCCGGGTCACCGGCCACAGACGAGAGCCGGCGCCGCCGGCCAGCACGATTCCACGCACGACCCAGAGCCTAGAACCTCCCACCGGCGAACACCGCCCAGCGTGTCGAATATTTTACTCAGCGTGATTAGTGCTGTTCAGGGCGTAGACTTCCCGAGCTGTGAGGATCCTCATCACCGGCGGTGCCGGGTTCATCGGTTCGGCGTACGTCCGGATGCTGCTCGACGGCCGGGCAGCCCCCCTCGCCCCGGGCACGGTCACCGTCCTGGACAAGCTCACCTACTGCGGCAACCTGGCCAACCTGGACCCGGTACGCGACGATCCCCGACTACGGTTCGTGCACGGTGACGTCTGCGATGCCGACCTGGTCGACGAGATGGTGGCCGGCCAGGACGTGATCGTCCACTTCGCCGCCGAGTCGCACGTGGACCGGTCCATCGCCGGCGCCGCACCGTTCGTCACCACCAACGTGCTCGGCACCCAGACCCTGCTCGACGCGGCACTACGGCACGGCACCGGCCGGTTCGTGCACATCTCCACCGACGAGGTCTACGGCTCCATCGCGCACGGTTCCTGGACCGAGGAGACCCCCCTCGCACCGAACTCGCCGTACGCCGCCGCGAAGGCCGGCGCCGACCTGCTCGCCCTGGCCTACCACCGCACCCATGGCATGGACGTGGTCGTCACCCGCTGCTCGAACAACTACGGGCCCTACCAGTATCCCGAGAAGATCATCCCGCTCTTCGTCACCCGCCTGCTCGACGGCGGCACCGTCGGCCTCTACGGCGACGGCGGCAACGTCCGCGACTGGCTGCACGTCGACGACCACTGCGCCGGCATCGCCCTGGTGCAGGAGAAGGGGCGCCCCGGCGAGGTCTACCACATCGGCGGCGGCACCGAGCTGACCAACCGCGAGCTCACCGCCCGGCTGCTGGAGGCATGCGGCGCCGGCTGGGAACGGGTCGCCGCGGTCCCCGACCGCAAGGGCCACGACCGGCGCTACTCGCTGGACATCACCAAGATCCGCAACGAGCTGGGGTACGCCCCCCGCATCGATCTCGGTACCGGACTCGCCGGCACGGTCCGCTGGTACCAGGAGAACCGCACCTGGTGGGAGCCCCTGAGCGGCCGGGCCGGGGTACCCGGAGCCGGCGGCGGTACCGGAGCCGGCGGCGGTACCGGAGCCGGCGACATCACCCGGACGGCCGGAGCCGACGACATCACCCGGGCCGCTGAACCGGGCACCGCCGACACGGCCGGATCGGCCTGGTGAGCGTCCCGTCCGGTGCCACCGGCCGCTGGCTGGTCATCGGAGCCGACGGCATGCTCGGACGGGACCTGGTCGCCATCCTCACCGCCACCGGTCGACCGATCACCGCAGCCGGTCGGCGCCGCCTGGACATCACCGACCCCGACGCGGTCCGCGCCGCCGTGCAGGGCCACGAGCTGGTCATCAACGCCGCCGCCTGGACCGACGTCGACGGCGCCGAACAGCAGGAGACCACCGCCACCCGGGTCAACGGCACGGGCGTCGCGCACCTCGCCGAGAGCTGCGCGGCCACCGGTGCCCGACTCATGCACGTCTCCACCGACTACGTCTTCGCCGGTGACGCCACCGAGCCGTATCCGGAACATGCCCCGACCGCTCCGGTCAACGCCTACGGACGCAGCAAGCTCGCCGGCGAACGAGCCGTGCTGGCCCGGCTCCCGGAGCACGGCTACGTGGTCCGTACGGCATGGCTCTACGCCACGCACGGGCGCAACTTCGTCCGCACGGTCCTCCGGCTCGCCGCCGAACGGGAGCACCTCGACGTCGTCGACGACCAGGTCGGCCAGCCCACCTGGTCGTACCTGCTGGCCGGTCGGCTGGTCGAACTGGCCGGCGCTGCGGTCGCCAGCCGGGCGCCGGCCGGGATCTACCACGGCACCTGCACCGGGCAGACCAGCTGGTACGGCCTGGCCCGGGCGGTGTTCACCCTGGCCGGACTCGACCCGGAACGGATCCGGCCGGTCGGATCCGACCGGTTTCCCCGACCCGCACGCCGGCCGGCCTACAGCGTCCTGGCCCACCAGCGGTGGGCGGCCGCCGGGCTGCCGCCGCTACCGCACTGGCAGGACGCCTTGACAGCGGCACTCACCGACCGGCGGAGCGCCACCGAGGCGACCCCGCCGGCCGTGATCCCGGGCTGAGCCCGACCGCGGTGCGACCGTGATCCGAGCGGACTACTCCCCGGTCGACTCGCCGGACTTGTCCTCCAGATCCGCCGAGGCCGCCGAGACGGTGGGCTTCTCCGGACCGGTCGACGGCTGCTTGGGCTCCTCGGCCGGTGCCTCGGCGGCAGCGGTCGAGCCACCGTCCAGCAGCGCGGTCAGCGCCGCACCGGTGATCCGGCGGAACGTCCGCCCCACCCGGCGCCGGTCCAGGACCGCGACCTCCAACTGGTTGGCCGCGATGGTACGGGGTGCGCCACCCTCGCCACCGACGCTGCCCAGCGCCTCCACCGCGACCGCCATCGCCTCGGCGAGGGACATGTCGCTGCGGTGCCTGTTGCGCAGCACCCCGGTGATCGCCTCGGCCTGACCGCCCATGGCCATCCGGCCCGGCTCGTCGTTGACCGAACCGTCGTAGGTCAGCCGGTAGATCTCGTCGTCCTCCGGGGTGGCACCCACCTCGGCGACGCACATCTCCACCTCGAACGGCTTGGACTGCTCGGTGAAGATCGAGCCCAGGTTCTGCGCGTACGCGTTGGCCAGCGCCCGACCGGTCACGTCCCGCCGGTCGTAGCTGAGCCCGTTGAGGTCGGCCATCCGCACCCCGGCCCGGCGCAACGCCTCGAACTCGTTGTACCGGCCGACGGCCGCGAAGCCGATCCGGTCGTAGATCTCACTGACCTTGTGCAGGGCGCTGGAGATGTTCTCCGCGACGAAGAGCACCCCACCGGAATAGCTGAGGACCACCGCGCTACGGCCCCGGGCGATGCCCTTGCGGGCCAGCTCGGAGCGGTCGCGCATGATCTGCTCGGGCGAGGCGTAGAACTGCATGGCCACGACGGCGGTTCTCCTTAGGAGCGCGGTGCTGACGACTGCTGGCAGGTGCTGACGGGACGACTCACCCGCCCGGGTTCTCCATCCGGCCGGAGACCACGGCCTCGGCGACCGCGGCGGTCTCGGCGTCGGTGAGCCGGTGGGTGCCCTCGGCCGTCGCGGTCATCACCACCGGGTAGATCCGGCGGGTCAGGTCCGGCCCTCCGGTGGCGGTGTCATCGTCGGCGGCGTCGTAGAGCGCCTCGACCGCCAGCCGGGCCGCCTCGTCGACGCTCAGACCGGCCCGGAACCGCTTCTTGAGCGCGGACTTGGCGAACAGCGAACCGGAGCCGATCGCGTCGTAGCCGGTCTCCTCGTAGGGACCGCCGGTGACGTCGAAGCTGAAGATCCGGCCGGCGCGCTGCGGGTCGGTCGCGGCCAGGTCGTAACCGGCGAAGAGCGGGATCACCGCGAGGCCCTGCATGGCTGCGCCGAGGTTGCCCCGGATCATCGAGGCGAGCCGGTTGGCCTTGCCGTCGAGGGAGAGCATGGTGCCCTCCATCTTCTCGTAGTGCTCCAGCTCCACCTGGAACAGTCGCATCAGCTCGATGCCGATGCCGGCGGTGCCGGCGATGCCGACCAGCGAGTACGCGTCGGCCGGGTGCACCTTCTCGATGTCCCGCTGGGCGATCAGGTTGCCCATCGTGGCCCGCCGGTCACCGGCCATCACCACGCCACCGGCGGCCGAGATGGCGACAATGGTGGTCGCGTGCGGCGCGATGTCGGCGGCCATCCCCGGCGGCAACGGCCGACGGCCGGGCAGCAGCTCGGGAGCCGCGATGCGCAGAAACTCCGTGAAGGAGGACGTCCTCGCGTTGGTGAACACATCTGGTAGACGCCCGGATGGATCAAAACCCGCTGCCACGTGGTTCCTCTCAGGTACGTGATCGCCCTGGCCAGCCGCGTGTCGCTGTCACGGGACCGACCAAGACCACCGTTGCAGTTGAAGCAGAGTATCCCGCGTACCCACCCGTTGCGATGATCGTGGTCGAGGTGTTGCGGGTCCGCCGCGTCACAGATCGTGCGGACACCGCCCTACCCGGTCACGACATCAACGTGAGACATTCACCCGATCAGAATCGGGCAAAAAGCTCACTGACCGCCCTTCTGGACGTAGCCGCGCACGAACTCCTCGGCGTTCTCCTCCAGCACGGAGTCGATCTCGTCGAGCAGGTCGTCGACGTCCTCGGTGATCTCGGCGTGCCGCTCGGCGACCTCCGGGTTCGCCTCGGTCGTGACGTCCTCGATCTCCTCGCCCTGGCGCGCCTTGCCCGACTGCGACTGACCGCCACTGTCCCGAGTAGCCATCTGGTGCCTCCTCACGATCGCCTGAAAGAAACTTACCTCGCGGGAACGACGAAAACCCGCCACGCGGGTGCTCTTTCCACACGCGTGGCGGGCAGGATCGTCCGGCGGACGCCGCCGGCCGTGGCTCACCGCCCGGTCAACGCCTCCAGCAGGTCCTTGGCGCTGGCACACCGGTCGAACAGCGCGCCGACATGGGCGCGGGTGCCCCGCTCGGGCTCCATCATCGGTACCCGGACCAGCGACTCCCGACCCACGTCGAAGATGACCGAGTCCCAACTCGCGGCGACCACCTCCGAGGCGTACTGGCCCAGGCAGCGGCCCCGGAAGTAGGCCCGGGTGTCCTCTGGCGGGTCGGTCATCGCCGAGCGGACCTGCTCGTCGGTGAGCAACGTCTTCATCGCACCGCGCGCCACCAGCCGATGGTAGAGCCCCTTCTCCGGACGGACGTCGGAGTACTGCAGGTCGACCAGTTGCAGCTTGTGCGAGGCCCAGCCGAGCTTCTCCCGCTCCCGGTAGCCCTCCAACAGCCGCAGCTTCGCCACCCAGTCCAGCTCGTCGGCGCAGGACATCACGTCCCGGCCGAGCCGGTCCAGCACGCCCTCCCAGCGGTCCAGCACGTCGGCGGTGGCGTCGTCGACGTTGACGCCGTACCGCTCGTCCACAAAGGACCGGGCCCGCTCGTAGTACGCCCACTGGAGGTCCAGGGCGGTGAGGCGGCGACCGTCGCGCAGCCGGATCAGGTGGGTCAGCGACGGATCGTGGCTGACCGCGCGCAGCTCGCTGACCGGGTCCGCGATGCCCAGGTCACCGGTGAGCGTCTTTTCCTCGATCATGGTGAGGATGAGCGCGGTGGTGCCCATCTTCAGGTAGGTGGCGGTCTCCGACAGGTTCGCGTCGCCGATGATGACGTGCAGCCGACGGTACTTGTCGGCGTCGGCGTGCGGCTCGTCCCGGGTGTTGATGATCGGCCGCTTGAGGGTGGTCTCCAGACCGACCTCGACCTCGAAGAAGTCCGCCCGCTGGGAGATCTGGAACCCGGGCTGACCGCCGTCCTGTCCCATCCCGACCCGGCCGGCACCGCACACCACCTGCCGGGTGACGAAGAACGGGGTCAGGTAGGCCACGATGTCGGCGAACGGGGTCTGCCGGCGCATCAGGTAGTTCTCGTGGGCGCCGTAGCTGGCACCCTTGTTGTCGGTGTTGTTCTTGTACAGGTGGATGCGCTGCGTACCGGGGATGGTGGCGGCCCGCCGCGCGGCCTCGGCCATCACCCGCTCACCCGCCTTGTCCCAGCGGACCACGTCGAGGGGGTTGGTGACCTCGGGGGTGGAGTACTCCGGGTGGGCGTGGTCCACGTAGAGCCTCGCACCGTTGGTCAGGATGACGTTGGCCAGCCCGAGATCCTCGTCGGCGAGGGCCTCCGCCGGGTCGTACGCCGCCCCGGAGTAGGTGAACCCCCGGGCGTCGCGCAGCGGCGACTCCTCCTCGTAGTCCCAGCGCGCCCGGCCACCCTTGGTCAGCTCCGGGCGGGCTCCGTAGGCGTTGACCACCTGCGATGAGGTGACCATCGGGTTGGCACCTGCCTGGCCGGGCACGGAGATGCCGTACTCCACCTCGGTGCCCATGATCCGTCGTACGCTCACGCCGCCACCTCGCTCCGCTCCCCCACTGCCGTCGAGACTAGTCTGCGCCCGGCCCGCGGTGCCCGCGACGGGCCGCAGGGGATGGCCCGGTACGGGCGGGCGTTGGCCGGGGCTGGAGCAGGCGAGCGGGCGGCGTGGTGCCACGCCGCCCGCTCGCGCTGTCGGTCAGAGGTACTGGCCGGTGTTGCTGGCGGTCTCGATGGAACGACCGGCCTCGGTGCCCTTGCCGCCGGAGACGAGGGTACGGATGTAGACGATCCGCTCCCCCTTCTTGCCGGAGATGCGGGCCCAGTCGTCCGGGTTGGTGGTGTTGGGCAGGTCCTCGTTCTCCCGGAACTCGTCGACGCAGGAGTCGAGCAGGTGCTGCAACCGCAGCCCCTTGCGCCCGGAGGTGAGGAACTCCTTGATGGCCATCTTCTTGCCCCGGTCGACGATGTTCTGGATCATCGCGCCCGAGTTGAAGTCCTTGAAGTACAGGACCTCCTTGTCACCGTTGGCGTAGGTGACCTCCAGGAACCGGTTCTCCTCGGTCTCCGAGTACATCCGCAGCACCACTGCCTCGATCATGGCAGCGACCGTCGCCTTCGGGTCGCCACCGTGCTCGGCCAGGTCGTCCGCGGACAACGGCAGGCCGGTGAGGATGTACTTGGAGAAGATGTCCTTGGCCGCCTCGGCGTCCGGCCGCTCGATCTTGATCTTCACATCGAGCCGACCGGGACGCAGGATGGCCGGGTCGATCATGTCCTCCCGGTTGGAGGCGCCGATGACGATGACGTTCTCCAGACCCTCCACACCGTCGATCTCGCTGAGCAACTGCGGGACGATGGTGTTCTCCACGTCCGAGGAGACACCGGAGCCACGGGTCCGGAAGATGGAGTCCATCTCATCGAAGAAGACGATGACCGGGGTACCCTCCCCCGCCTTCTCCCGCGCCCGCTGGAAGATCAACCGGATGTGCCGCTCGGTCTCGCCGACGTACTTGTTGAGCAGCTCCGGACCCTTGATGTTGAGGAAGAAACTGGTGTGCTTCTCCTCGCCCCGCCGCTCGGCGATCTTCTTGGCCAACGAGTTGGCCACCGCCTTGGCGATCAGGGTCTTACCACAGCCGGGCGGACCGTAGAGCAGGATGCCCTTCGGCGGCCGGAGCTGGTGCTCGCGGAACAGGTCGGCGTGCAGGAACGGCAACTCCACCGCGTCACGGATCTGCTCGATCTGCGACTGGAGGCCACCGATGTCGGAGTAGTCGACGTCGGGCACCTCCTCCAGGACCAGCTCCTCGACCTCACTCTTCGGGATCCGCTCGTACGCGTACGCCGAACGGGGCTCGACCATGAGCGAGTCACCGGCCCGCAGCGGCGCACCGATCAGTGTCTCGGCGAGGTGCACGATGCGCTCCTCGTCGGCGTGCGACACCACCAGCGCCCGGTCACCCGGCCCACCCGAGGGGTTGTCCAGGATCTCCTTGAGCATGACCACCTCGCCGACCCGCTCGTAGCCGAGCGCGTCGACGATGTTGAGCGCGTCGTTGAGCAGGACCTCCTGCCCACGGCGCAACTCGCTGACATCCAACGAGGGCGAGACCGCCACCCGTAGCTTGCGACCACCGGTGAAGACATCCACCGTGCCGTCATCGTGCCGGGCCAGGAAGACACCGTAACCGCTCGGCGGCTGTGCCAACCGGTCGATCTCCTCCTTGAGCGTCACGATCTGCGCCCGAGCCTCCTTGAGGGTGCTCACGAGCCGTTCGTTGTTCTCGGTCAGCCGCGCCAACTGTGCCTGGGTGGCAGCCAGCCGCTCCTCGAGCTGCCGTACGTGTCGGGGGCTCTCGGTCAACTTGCGTCGCACCAGAGCGAGTTCCTCCTGCAGAAACGCGACCTGGGTGGAGAGATCGTTTGCCTCCTTCTCCCACCGTGCGGCGCGCGAATCCGCGTCGTCGCTTCGTGCCACGTCCACCTCCCCGGGGGGCTTGAACACCTCTGCCCTAACACTAGCCGTTGTGACGCCAATTCGGTCCCATGCAATGCCCTCGTCACCGAACCTTGATCGTCTCAGGGGCGCTGCCCGGGGCGGGCCGGCGACGTTCGGGTACCGTCGGTCAGTGGTCCACGAGAGTATGGGGGTGGCGATGTCGGCGCAGGTCGAGACCGATGAACTGCAGGTCTGGGTGGATCAGGACCTCTGCACCGGTGACGGACTGTGCGTGCAGTACGCCCCGGAGGTCTTCGAATTCGACGTGGACGGCCTGGCGTACGTCAAGGACAGCTCGGGCGAGTTGCTCGCCGCCCCGGGCGCCCGGGTGGACGTACCGGCCCATCTCCGGCTCGAGGTGATCGACTCCGCCCGGGAGTGCCCGGGCGAGTGCATCCACGTGGTGCGCCGTACCGACGATGTCGAGGTGGCCGGGCCGGACGCGGACTGACGCCCAACCCGAACCGGCCCCGGCCGGCAGCGCGGCGGGGAGGCCGTGGGCCTGACGACATGGGCGCAGGGCAACCAGCGCGTACAGCCGCTGGCGATCTGACGGGGCTGTCCCCGGTGCGGAACCTTCGCACCGGGGCGCTCTGCGCTCTGACCCCGGTTGACGTCAGTCCTCGTCGGTTGGGCCGGGGCGATTCTTGGCGATCCAAGCTCGAACGACCCTACCCTCCCAGACGCGGCCCATCTTCAAGGTGGCGAGCGGATCGGGGAATCCCTTGCGGCCCACGATGATCGTGGCGCGCTGTTTGCTGATTCCGCCAAGCAAATCACGGATCTCATCCAACCCAAGCAGCTCCACAATCTGACGGCATGGCCCCACGGGCACGCACCAGCCAGTACGGGGTTAGTCAACCCCTGCGGGGGTTGCCCTCGTACAACTACACGTGATGCCATGGTCAGTTGACGGACCACGGACCTGTTCTGCCTGTCTGGACGGCGACCCCGCATCGCGCGCCGTTCGATCGTTTGTCGTTGAGTGGTGTGACACGCCGACCGAAGTGCAGCTGAACTGCAAACGATCAAGGGCAGATGGACGAACTCGGTCGCTCCGGACTCCTTCGCCTCTGCGAGGGCTTCCGACGTGCGCTGGCTGATGACCTCGCGCTCCCACTCGGCAGCCGGTTGAGCTTGGCGACGACCAGGCCGTCAGCATGCCCGGCCGCAAGCTGATCGAGAGCCCACGTCAGGCCAGCACGACGGATGTGGGCACCGGTTGCGCCGTCGTCGGCAGGTGACCACACCAGGCGCCACCTGTTCGCGGCGGCTGCGTCCCGGATAGCCGTGCGCTCTGCCTCGATCCCGTAGGCCGGGCCGGACGCGGACTGACGCGCACCCGGACCGACCCGCAGTCGGCGGGGGCGTCGGCCTCCCGCCGACTCAGAGCACCGGCCGGCCGACCACCGAGGCGACCAGCCGGGCGAACTCCTCCAACCGGGCGATCTGCCCCGCTCCCCCGTCGTCGAGGGTCTTGCCGAAGCGCAGCGCGTCGTGCCGGGGCCCGGTCGGCAGGTCCTCCCCGGAGCCGGACTCGTCCAACGAACTGAGCAGCAGATACACGTCGATGCTGTCCACCCGGATCCGGCCGTTCTCGGTCCGGGTGAGCCGCCGCCGGCAGCCCACCTCGGTGACGGTCGAGACCGGCACCACCCGCAACGACGACGTCAGCGCCCCGGGCGGCCCCTCCTCCGGTGGCACGTCCTCGCCGTGCCAGAGGATCAACCGGCTGCCGTCACAGACCACGACCTCCTGCCACACCCCGTTGACCTCGTTGACGAAGCGTTCCAGAGTGAAACCCAGCACCGACGCGCCGCGCAGCACGCCCCCGAGCGCCTCCAGCGCCACGTCCGGATCCCGCAGATAGGCCCGGGCCGCCGACTCCAGGTCCTGGTAGGGCGACCAGTCCGGGAAGACCGCAGGCAGCTCGTTACCACCGAAGTCCGGCTGGGTCATGCGGGCCCGCCCGCACCGCTCATGGGGCGACCTGTTCGCCGGTCGCCGGGGCAACGGCCGCCCCCTCGGCGGCCTCCAGCGCGGCCTCGGCCGCGTCCAGGGCCGCCTCGGCCGCGTTGCCGGCCGCCTCGGCGGCGCGCCGGGCGGCCTCGGCCTCGCGCAGCACCTGCCGGCGCGCCACGTACGCCTCGGCGCCCTTGCTGGGCTTGCGGCGGCGCGGCGGCGCGGTCACCCCGGGGGCCAGCCGGCGGGTCGAGACCAGGAACGCGGTGTGCGCGATCATGCGGTGGTCGGGGCGTACCGCCAGGCCGTCGGCGTGCCAGTCCCGCACCAGCGACTCCCAGGCCCGGGGCTCGGTGAAGCCGCCCCGCTCCCGCAGCGCCTCCACCAGCTCCGACAGCTGCGGCGTGGTGGCGACATAACCGATGAACACCCCGCCCGGCAGCAACGCCCGCTCGACGAGGTCCAGGGCCTCCCACGGGGTGAGCATGTCCAGGATGATCCGGTCGAAGCCGGTCTCGGGGCAGCCGGTCACGTCCCCGGTGTGCAGGTGCCAGGCGGGGTGCGGACCACCGAAGAACGCCTCGACGTTGCGCCGGGCGATCTCGGCGAAGTCCTCCCGCAGCTCGTAGGAGTGCACCTCACCGCCGGTGCCGACGGCCCGCAGCAGGGAGCAGGTCAGGGCACCGGAGCCGGCACCGGCCTCCAGCACCTTGGCACCGGGGAAGACGTCCCCCATGGCCACGATCTGCGCGGCGTCCTTCGGGTAGATGACCTGGGCGCCCCGGGGCATGGAGAGCACGTAGTCGGCGAGCAGCGGTCGCAGGGCGAGGTACGCCGTGCCGCCGGTGGAGGTCACCACGCTGCCGTCGGGCAGCCCGATCAGGGCGTCGTGCTCCAGGGCACCCCGGTGGGTGTGGAACGCCTTACCCGGTTCCAGGGTGACCGTGTGCATCCGGCCCTTGGGGTCGGTGAGCTGGACCCGGTCACCGGGCTGGAACGGTCCCCGGCGGACCGGCAGCGGCCGGTGGTCAGCCGGTGCCCCGGTGACGGGGGCGGCAGGGGGATGTGCGGTCACGTGTTCATCTTCCGTTTGGGTTCCAGGAGCTGCGCCAGATCCGCGATGTGCAGAACGCCGACGACATCTTCGCCTGCGGTCACGAGGTACTGTGCGCCCGGGTGGGCCTGTACCGCCTCGACCACGCGTTCGCCGTCGAGTCCGACCGGCAGGCGGGGCAGGTCGGTCAGGGAACGGGCCACCGCGTCCACGGCGAGCCAGGGCCGGCGTTCGACCGGGACGGCGGCCTCGGCGACCAGATCGACCAGGGCGACCGGGCGGCCGGCGGCGTCGGCGATGCCCAGCGCGGTGGGCCCCCCGGAGCCGTCCCGCTGCCGCTGCGCCTCGGCCAGCGGGGTGCCGCTGGGCACCAGCAGCACCCGCCGGGCCAGCCGGGCGAGGTCCACCAGCGGGAACCGCCGACTGATCCGGGCGAGCCGGATGGACTGCCCGGCACCGCGCCAGAGGGTGAACGACACCAGCAGCATCAGCGGCAGGGCCAGCGGTGCGAGAACCTTCAGCACGGTCAGCAGCGCCACCACGACGGCACTGCCGACCGCCACGACCCGCCCCACCCAGCCGGCCACCTCGGTACCGAGGTGCCGGTCCCGGGTCGCCGCCCAGACACCGGCACGCAGCGCGCGCCCCCCGTCCAGCGGCAGGCCGGGCAGGCTGTTGAAGACCGCCACGATGACATTGCTCACCGCCAGCTGGAAGGCGAGCTGGTTGGCCAGCGTCCGGTCGGGCAACGCCAGGGTGGCCGCCGTCGCCGCCAGTCCCAGCACGAACGAGACCGCCGGACCGGCGAGGGAGACCAGCAGGTCGATCCGGGGGGTCGGTGCGTCGCGTTCCATCTCGGTGTAGCCGCCGAGCAGTTCCAGGGTGATCCCGCGCACGCCGATGCCGTACCGGCGGGCGGTGAGCGCGTGCCCCAGCTCATGCAGGAGCACCGAGCCGAGCAGGCAGACCACGAACCCGAAGCCGATGACGTACCCGGCGGTCGGGCTGAGGGCGAGCTGGCGGCGGACGAACTCGCCGTAGGTGACGGTGACCAGCAGGGCCAGCAGCAGCATGGAGGCGTTGAGGTACAGCGGCACCCCGAACACCCGGCCCACGGTCAGGCCGGGTCGCGGGGCGCGGTCTCGTCGGTTCCGTGGTGTCTGCTGCACCGGGTCGATGCTACGTACCGTTCCTGGACGGCTGCCGCGTACCGTTTCCCCGGTACCGACTCCGACGGGTTTCTTCGTACCGGCCCCGACGAGGCAACCGGACGGACGTCGTACCCGTGGCTTAGCCTTCGGTCATGACGGCGCAACCGGTGACCAACCAGCAGACCGCGCGGCTCGTTCCGGCCCAGCCCGGTGGGGTCGTGGCGGCGGTGCCGGCGACGGTCCGCGCGTCGCTGTCACCGTCGCGCGCCGCGGACTTCAAGACCTGCCCCCTGCTGTACCGGTTCCGCAGCCTGGACCGGCTGCCCGAGCGACCCAGCGTCGAGCAGGTCCGGGGCACGCTGGTGCACGCGGTGCTGGAGCGGCTGTTCGACCTGCCGGCGGCGCAGCGCACCCCGCAGGCCGCCGCCGACCTGGTCCCCGGGGAGTGGGAGCGCCTGGTCACCGAGCAGCCGGAGCTGGCGGAGCTGTTCACCCCGGACGATCCGGCGGCGGTCACCGAGTTCGTCGGGTCCGCGGCCGGGCTGCTGGACGGCTACTTCGCGGTGGAGGATCCGACCCGGTTGGAGCCGGCCGAGCGGGAGAGCCTGGTCTCCGCCGTGGTCGACGAGGAGTTGCTCATCCGGGGGTACCTGGACCGGCTCGACGTCGCCCCGGACGGCGCCCTGCGGGTGGTCGACTACAAGACCGGTGGCGCGCCACGGGAGGCGTTCGAGGCGCGGGCCCTGTTCCAGCTCAAGTTCTACGCCCTGGTGCTCTGGCGCACCCGGGGGGTGGTGCCCCGGGTGCTGCGGCTGCTCTACCTCAAGGACGCCGAAATCTGTGACTACTCCCCCGACGCCGACGAGTTGCAGCGCTTCGAGCGCACCGTGGTGGCACTGTGGCGGGCCATCGAGCGGGCCACCGCCGACCGGGACTTCCGGCCCCGGCCGAGCCGGCTGTGTGACTGGTGCAACCACCAGGCGCTCTGCCCGAGCTTCGGCGGCACCCCGCCGCCCTTCCCCGAGCTGGTCCCCGGCGACGTGACCCGGGACGCCCGACAGGGAGCGATCGTCCCCGGCGCGGACGAGTGACCTCCTCCCCAGGGAGGAGTGCCGGTTCGTCGGCCACGCCGATCAGGTCGGCCCGATGGTTGCCTACCGTCACTGGTGTGACGGAGAGTCGGGTGGCATGGCTGCGCACACACCCGCCCGCGGTGGACACGCTGTTCGCCGTCGGGCTGGTGCTGCTGGACGCTGTGTTCACCCTGCTGACCCCTCCGGAATACTGGCCCCGGTCGTTACCGGTCTCGTTGGGCTGGAGCGCGCTCTGCGCCGCCCCGGTGGTATTCCGCCGGCTGGCGCCGTGGGTGGCGGTGGGCGTGGCCGTGGCCACCCTCGGTCTGCCGCTGGTGCTCGGCTACGCGCCGACGACCCAGAGCCTGGCCCTCATCGTGCTGACCTACACCATGGCCGCACACCGGTCGCTGCGGGCTGCGGTGCTGGCCGCGCTGGTGCTCTGGGTACCGGTCGCGGTGGCGAACCTCCTCGCCCCGCTCGGCGGGATGCTGGAGGTCAGCCGCGGTCTGGTCCTGCTCAACAACGTGCTGATCACCCTGGTGTCGTTCTTCGTGGGCCGTACGGTGCACGCCCGGCGCGCGTCCGTGGCGGTGCTGCGGGAACGGGCCCGGGTGGCGGAGGAGAACCAGCGTGCCCTGGCCGAGCAGGCGGTGGCCGACGAACGGCGGCGGATCGCCCGGGAGCTGCACGACGTCGTCGCCCACCACCTGAGCGTGATGGGGGTGCTGGCCACCGGGGCCCGACGGGTGCTGCGGAGGGACCCGGACGCCGCCGAGGAGGCGCTGGGCACGATCGAACAAACCAGCCGGACCACCCTGCGGGAGATGCGGCGCCTGCTCGACGTGCTGCGCACCGACGCCGAACCGGCGGCGGAGTTGACCCCGCAGCCCGGCCTGGCCGGCATCGAGGCCCTCGTCGAGCAGGTCCGCGAGGCCGGACTGCCGGTGGTGTTCCGGGTCGACGGGACCCCGGGGCCGCTGGACCCGGGGGTGGCGCTGACCATCTACCGGATCGTGCAGGAGGCGCTGACCAACGCCCTCAAGCACGCCGGTCCGGCCACCGCCGAGGTCCGCCTGGGCTTCGGGGTGTACTCGCTGGTCGTCGAGGTCAGCGACACCGGACGGGGCCCGCTGCCGGCACCCGACCGGGTCGGGCACGGACTGGTCGGGATGCGGGAGCGGGTGGCCCTCTACGGTGGGAGTCTGCGGGCCGGGCCCCGTACCGGCGGCGGTTTCCGGATCCACGTGAAGCTGCCGATGGACCAGGTGGCCCCGACCGGCGAGACGGGGGCGGCGTGAGGCCGGACCGGCGCGGGGAAAGCGGGCAGCCGGGTCGGGACGGCGACGATTGGGCAGGAGATCACAGATGACCGAGGGTGACGTGCGGCAACGGCCGGTACGGCTCCTGCTCGTCGACGACCAGCCGCTGCTGCGTACCGGGTTCCGGATGGTGCTCGGCGCCGAGGAGGACCTGGACATTGTCGCCGAGGCGGGCGACGGGGTGGAGGCGGTCGACCTGGCCCGGCGGCTGCTGCCGGACGTGGTGCTGATGGACATCCGGATGCCCCGGATGGACGGGGTGGCCGCGACCCGGGCGATCGTCGACGCCCGGCTGCCGGTACGGGTGCTCATCCTGACCACCTTCGACCTCGACGAGTACGTGGTGGGCGCGCTGCGGGCGGGAGCGAGCGGGTTCCTGGCCAAGGATGTACCGGCCGAGGACCTGGTGACCGCCATCCGGACGGTGGCGGCTGGCGACGCGGTGGTCGCACCACGGATCCTCAAACGGCTGCTGGACCGGTTCGCCCAGGCGTTGCCGGATCCGGAGGCCACCCTGCCGCACGCGTTGGGCACGCTCACCGAGCGGGAACGGGAGGTCCTGGTGCAGGTCGCCCGGGGCCTGTCGAACGCGGAGATCGCCCGGGCGTTGACGGTGAGCGAGACCACCATCAAGACCCACGTCGGGCATGTGCTGACCAAGCTGGGGCTGCGCGACCGGGTGCAGGCCGTGGTGCTGGCCTACGAGTCGGGGCTGGTCCGCCCCGGCGCCTGACCGTCCGCCGGCCGCCCGTCCGGCGGTTGACCCTGACGGTACGTCAGGTCGTACGGTCGCCCATGCCGTCACGCTGGGTGACGAAAGGTGGGTCGGTTCAGGGGTGACCCTGAGTCGGTATGGGGGCCCACCCGCATGCCGAAATCCGCGTCGTGCTCCCCCGGGAGTCGGACGTTACCGGCCTGAGCAGGGCTGATGATGACACTTGTCGGCCGGCCTCTGGGTCCGGCCGGTCGAACGACGGTTGACAGAGGGGGAGCCAGTGACCGCGACGGTAGGTCGCCCGGTGGGGGCCGCAGCCCGCGCCAGCGACGTGTGGAAGGTGTACGGCAGCGGCGAGGCACAGGTGGTGGCGCTGCGCGGGGTGAGCGCCGAGTTCGAGCGGGGCCGATTCACCGCGATCATGGGTCCGTCCGGTTCCGGCAAGTCGACGCTCATGCACTGCCTGGCCGGGCTCGACACGGTGACCCGGGGCACCGTCATGATCGGCGACACGAAGGTCACCGGGCTCGGGGACGCTGGCCTGACCCGGCTGCGCCGCGACCAGGTGGGCTTCATCTTCCAGCAGTTCAACCTGCTGCCCACGCTGTCGGCGAAGGAGAACATCCTGCTGCCGCTGGCCATCGCCGGGCGCAAGCCCGATCCGGCCTGGTACGACACCGTGATCGACACGGTGGGCCTGCGGGACCGGCTCGACCACCGGCCGAACCAGCTCTCCGGCGGCCAGCAGCAGCGGGTCGCCTGTGCCCGGGCGCTGGTCTCCCGCCCGCAGGTGATCTTCGCCGACGAGCCGACCGGTAACCTCGACTCCCGCTCCGGCGCCGAGGTGCTCGGCTTCCTGCGCAACTCGGTACGCCAGCACGGCCAGACCATCGTGATGGTCACCCACGACCCGACGGCTGCCGCGTACGCCGACCGGGTGGTCTTCCTGGCCGACGGCCAGATCGTCTCCGAGCTGATCGAGCCGACCGCCGACACGGTGCTGGACACCATGAAGAAGCTCGACACGCTGCCGGCCACCACCGAGGTGGGCATCTGATGCTGCGTGCCACGCTCAAGAGCCTGCTGGCCCGCAAGGTCAGGCTGGTCCTGTCCGGGCTGGCGGTGGTCCTCGGCGTCATGTTCGTCTCCGGCGCCTTCGTCCTCACCGACACCCTCGGCCGGTCCTTCGACGCGATCTTCGCCGACGCCTACGAGGGCATCGACGTCCAGGTCGCCGCGAAACCGAAACTCGCGGTCAGCGAGACCGAAGGTGAGCAGGTGTCGCCACCGTTCCCGGCGACAGTGCTGGACCAGGTCCGCACCCTACCGGGAGTGTCCGGGGCCACCGGGTCGGTCAACGCCGCCGGCGCCCGGCTGATCGGCAGCAACGGCAAGGTGGTCACCTCGTTCGGGCCTCCGCAACTGGGCAGCAACTGGACCGGGGAGAGCGGCCTGCTCGAACTCCGCGAGGGCCGGGCCCCGCAGTCCGACGGCGAGATCGTGGTCAACGCCGCGCTCGCCAAGGCCGGCAAGGTCACCGTCGGTGACCGGGTCGGGGTGCTGACCCTGGCGCCGAAGCAGGAGTTCACCCTCGTCGGCATCTTCGGCTACAGCGGCGGCCGGGACAGCATCGGCGGGGCCAACGAGATCCACTTCACCACCCCCGTGGCGCAACGGTTGATGCTCGGCGCACCGAACACCTACAACGGCATCATCCTGACCACCGCCGATGGGGTCAGCCCGGAACAGCTCCGCGACGACGTGGCCGCCACCCTCGGCGACGGGTACGTGGTCAAGACCGGTGAGCAGCTCTCCGCCGACGCCGCCGCCGGCCTGAAGGAAGGGCTGTCGTTCTTCAACCGGATCCTGCTCGGCTTCGCCGGGGTGGCCCTGCTGGTCGGCACCTTCCTGATCCTCAACACCTTCTCGATCATCGTCGCGCAGCGCACCCGGGAACTGGCCCTGATGCGGGCCATCGGCGCCAGCAGCCGGCAGGTCATCGGCTCGGTACTGGTCGAGGCGGTCACCATCGGCCTGCTCGCCTCGGTGCTCGGGCTGGCCGCCGGCATCGGGGTGGGCGCGCTGCTGGCGTACGTCTTCGGGCAGTTCGCTGGCGGCCTCACCCTGGCCGGGCTGGGCGTACCGCCGGTCGCGGTGCTCAGCTCCTTCGGGGTGGGTCTGGTGATCACCGTGGTCGCGGCGCTGCTGCCGGCGCTGCGCGCATCGCGGATCCCGCCGATCGCGGCCATGCAGGACGTGGCCACGCCGGACCGGCCGCTGACCCGGGTCACCCTCTCCGGCGCGGTGGTGACGGCTGCCGGGGCCGGCCTGCTCGCCCTCGGCCTGTCCGGCAACGCCGGGGACAACACGCTGGTCACCATCCTCACCGGGGTGCTGCTGGCGTTCATCGGGGTGGCCCTGCTGACCCCGTTGATCAGCCGGCCGGTGGTCAGCCTGCTCGGTGGCCTGTTCTCCTGGTCGGTGCCGGGCAAGCTGGGCCGGTTGAACTCCGGTCGCAACCCGCGCCGTACCGCGATCACCGCCGCCGCGCTGATGGTCGGCATCGCGCTGGTCACCGGCGTCACCGTGATCCTCGACTCGGCCAAGGCCAGCATCGCCGGTCAGGCCGAGCAGATCATCGACGCCGAACTGGTGATCGCGGGCGAGCAGACCGGCCCGCAGACGCCGACGTTCGACCCGACGGTGGTGGACCGGGCCGCCGCGCTGCCCGGGGTGGCGGCGGTCGCCGGGCTCTACAACGACATGGCGGAGGTGGACGGGGAACGGCGGTTCGTCAACGCGGCCACCGACCTGGCGGCCGTGGGACGGATCTGGGGCGCGAAGGCCACCGCCGGCACCGTCACCACGCTCCGGCCCGACCAGGTGGCGCTGAGCGAGCCGGCCGCCAAGGAGCTGAACAAGTCGGTCGGTGACCGGATCACCGCCCAGTTCGCCCGGGGCGAGCCGCACACCTACACGGTCAGCGCGATCGTGCCGGAGGACCGGCTGCCGGGTTCGATCATGCTGCCGAAGGAGGCCGCCGCCGACTTCACCCAACCCCAGCCGTACCTGGCGCTGGTGCAGCTCACCCCGGGTACCCCGGTGGCGCAGGTGCAGCCACAGCTGGAGGAGCTGGTCAAGGACAGTCCGGAGGTGTCGGTGGCCGACCGGGCCGGATTCATCGCGCAGCAGAACGGCCAGTTCGACACCCTGCTCCAGATGATCCAGATCCTGCTCGCCCTGGCGATCGTGATCGCGGTGCTCGGCATCATCAACACGCTGGCCCTGTCGGTGCTGGAACGCACCCGCGAGCTGGGTCTGCTCCGGGCGATCGGGCTGCGCCGCGCGCAGACCATGCGGATGATCACCGTGGAGGCGGTGGTGATCTCGGTCTTCGGCGCGCTGCTCGGGGTGACCGTCGGCAGCGGGCTGGGCGCGGCCGTGGTCGAGGCGCTCAAGGACGAGGGGATCACCGACCTGGTGCTGCCCTGGGCGCAGATGGGCCTCTTCGTCGGGCTGGCCGCGCTGATCGGGGTGATCGCCGCAGTGCTGCCGGCCATCCGGGCCGCCCGGATCAACGTGCTCGGCGCGATCGCCCACGACTGAGCCGTAAGGAAGGGCCCCTTCTTATCGCTTTCGGTATAGGAGGGGGCCCTTCTTAACAACCGGTCACTGCGGGACGCCGAGCAGCGCGGCCAGCACCTCCAGGTCCACCTCGGTCAGGCTGTCCCGCTGGTGCACCCCCTCGGTCACCGGCACCGGTACCTCCGCCGGTACGGCCAGCACGGTCGCCCCGGCGGCCAGCGCACTGCTCACCCCGGTCGGCGAGTCCTCGATGGCGACACACCGCCCGATCGGTACGCCCAGCAGCCGGGCAGCGGTCAGGTACGGCTCGGGGTGCGGCTTGGCGGCGTCGACCTCGTCGCCGCAGACCACCACGTCGAAGCTGTCCCGGCCGAGGGTGTCCAGGGCCACCTCCACCAGTTGCCGGCCGCTGGAGGTGACCAGGGCGGTCGGGATCCGCGCGGCGCGTACCGCCCGCAGCAGGGCGAGCGCCCCGGGCCGCCAGCGCAGCCCGGCGCGGAACAGTTCCAGGATGCGCCGGTCGATCCAGGCGGCACTGACCGCCGGGTCACGCCACGGCTGCCCCAGGTCGTCGTGGAAAATCCGCATCGAGGCGGCCATGCTGCTGCCGATCATGGCGAGCCGGGCGGCGGTGGAGAGCGTGCCACCGTACTCCCCGGCCAGCTCACGCAACGCGACGTCCCACAGCTTTTCGCTGTCGACCAGGGTGCCGTCCATGTCGAAGAGCACGGCGGCGGGATGATGGCGGCTCAGCGGATCCTCCAGGGGTCGCTCCGGTCAGTACCGCTGATCCTGTCAACCGCACGGCCCCGACGCAGCAGCGACGACCGGCGGATGTGGCGTACGCCTCGCCGATCAGCCCAGGTCGCCGGCGTCCAGGGAGCGCCGTGGCGGGGTTCACCGGCGGCTTCCCGGGTACTGCCCGAACCATCGCGCCCACCCGGGCCGCACCGGACCACCCACCGGCGAACCGGCTACTCGCCCTGGGTACTGGCCTGGTGGACCGGCTGCGAGACGCGTTGCGCGGCCGGCCGACCAGCCGCGAGGAACTGCACGCCCGGCGCTCCTGACCGGTACACGGTGCTGGGGCCGCCCCCGGGCCGGGGGCGGCCCCAGCACCGTGCGCAGCGAACCCTCAGCGTTCGGAGATGGCGTCGATGAGGTCACCGACCGGCTCGTCCGGCAGCGCCCGGGCGACGTCGGCCACCGCCACGATGCCGACCAGGTCATGGCCGTCGATCACCGGCAACCGGCGTACCTGGTACTGGCCCATGGTCCGCAGGATCTCCCGCGCGTCGTCGTCCGCGCCGATGGTCACCGGCTTGCCCTGGGCCAGGTCACCGGCGGTCACCGCAGCCGGGTCGCGCCCCTCGGCAAGCACCTTCACCACGATGTCGCGGTCGGTCAGCATCCCCTTGAGCCGGCTGTCCGTACCGCAGATCGGCATCGAGCCGACCCCGAGCGTGGCCATCGTACGAGCGGCGTCGCGCACCGACTCGTGCTCCCCGACGCAGGTCACGTCGGCGGTCATGATCTCCCGGGCGGTCGTCATGGTATCCACCTCTTTCCCTCGACTGATGTCGTCATGGATCGTCAGCTGGACACCTACCCAGGTCGGTGCGATGAATGCGGACCTGGTGGATGTCGAGGATCCCGGATGGCGGACGTCCACCCGGAACGGACGAGGCCCCGGCGACGGGTGCAACCGCCGGGGCGGCGGTTCAGACCGCGGTCTCCCCGACAGCCCCGGAGCTGGCCTCCGCCGAACCGGTGCCGTCCACACCGGGCACCTGGCCGGCGCCGAGCAGGTCGCGGGTGCCGGTGATCTCCAGTACCCGGGCCAGTTGACCGGTCGCGCCCCGTACCGCGATCTCGCCGCCGCAGGCGGTCACTGCCGAGCGCAGCCCGATCAGCAGCGCCAACCCCACCGAGTCCGACCAGGTGATGCCGGAGACCTCCAGGATGAGCTGCCGGCAACCCGCGTCGATGAGCGCGTGCAACTGCACCCGGGCGTCGTCGACCGTGTCGTAGGTGAGCTCACCGTCCAGGCGGATCTGTGCGGTGCGGTCGCTACGCAGCAGGGGGGTGACGATCAGACCCGTGACGTCGTTCAAAGCATCCTCCGTCCTGCCGTCAGCTGCGTCTGCGTGCGCGGAAAGTCGTACAGGGCCGCAGCGTACGTGTCCAGAACCGCGTGGACGCTGGCAGATGGCACGCTCCTGGTACCCAGGATCCGGACCGTCCACGCCACGAAGTCGGTGTAGAGATCGGCGTCGTCGACGAGCAGGGCCGCGCTGAGGAAGTCCACGAGTTGCCCCGACCTCCGTCGAGAGTGGACTGTGCAGTCCGGGTCAGACCACGTCGTGGCTCGGGGAAACCGCTGTCAACGCGCGACGGAGGTCGTCCGACGTGACCGCCGACGACACGGCGGCCGGTACGGTCACGACGACCCCACCGCCCGCAGGTGCCCACGAGCCCGGCGGGCCGATTCGGCCTGGATCACCAGGGCGGCGATGTCGTCGTGTTCCCGCTCGTCCAGCCACTGCGCGGTCAGTTGCCCGACCCGTTCGGCGATGGCGGTGGGTGGCGTACCAGCGTACCCGTGCAGCCCGCTGATCAGCCGTTCCCGGCCGAAGAAGTCCGTACCGTCCGGCCCACCCCGCGCCTCGGTGACCCCGTCGCTGTGCAGGATGAACGTGTCACCGGGGGTGAGGGTGACGGTGGCCTGACCGAACCGCGCCTCGGGGAACGCGCCGACCAGGGTGCCGGCCATCGGGACCGTCTCGACCGTACCGTCGACGCGCAGCACGATCGGCGCGGGATGCCCGCCGGAGGCGACGTGCAACGCGACACCACCGGTCCGCCACTCGATCCGACCGAGCACCATGGTGGTGAACTGCCCGTCGCCGCTGGTGAGGATCGACTCGTTGAGCAGTCGGAGCAGACCCACCGGGTCCGGTTCCACCAGGCTCAGTGCCCGCATCGCCTGCCGTACCCGCCCGGTCTGCACGGCGGCCTCCACACCCTTGCCGCAGACGTCGCCGAGCACGAACTGCCACGAGTCGGCGGGCCCCGCGGCGCCCCGGGTCGGGTACACGTCGTAGAAGTCACCGCCGATGCGCAGTCGCTCCCGGGCCGACCGGTAGACCGCGCCCAACTGCACCCCGGGGACCTCGGGCAGGGCGGGCGGCATCAGGCTGGCCTGGAGCACGTCTGCGGTGTGCGCCTGTTCGGCGTAGAGCGCGGCGACCGCCAGCGCGGTGCCGGCCCGGCCGGCGAACTGCCGGATGAGGTGCGTCTCGACCGGTTCGAAGCCGGCCCGGCCCATGCCCCGGATCACCGCCAGCGCCCCGACCGGCCGGCCGTGGCCGGGCAACGGGACGAGCACCGCAGAGCCGGGCCGGCCGAAGCCTTCCGGGAGCAGCCAACCGGCCTCGGTGAGCTGGTCGGGCAGGCGTGGATCGTCGTCGGGCTCCAGCCCGGCCAGCGCCTCGGCGAGTGCCGGCACGGCGTCGAGCCCCTCCGCCGGCAGCCGGCCCGACACCGGCTCACCGTCCTCGCCGGAGTAGCGGAACCAACGCACACTGTTACGCGTCCCGGGCCGGACCATCAGGGCGCAGTCCCCGAGCGCCGGCACGGCCAGGGCGACGGCGGTGCGGGCGGTACGGTCACCGTGCAGGGAGGCGCTGAGCCGCCGGCTCGCCTCGGCGAGGAAGGCCGAACGCCACCGCTCGGCCAGCAACGCGTCGGTCCGGATGACCTGCTCGGTGACGTCACGCACATACCAGACGGTGAGCGGCCCCACGGAGACCCGCCGCCCCCGCAACCGGTGCTCATCATGGTCGACGTCGAAGGTGGCGCGGGCGGCCCGCAGCGCCTCGGCCAGCGGCCCGGGTGTCAGCACCACCTCACCCGGCCGCAACTGCGGCAGCATCCGGGTGGCCACCGTGTTGGCGGCCCGCAGCACACCGGCCTCGTCCAGGGCGAGGACCGCCTCGTCCACGCCCTCCAGCATCTCCCGCCAGAACCGCGGCGTCAGGCCGGTGGGCGCCTCCGGTGCAGGCGCCGCCGGAGAGCCCGCCCGGGCACCCTCCGTAACTGGCCGCACCCCGCTCTCCATGCGCTCCTGTCGGCTAACCACGTCCCCACCATCTCACCATCCTCCCAAGATTGCCGAACATGTGTTCCCGGCCGACGCCCGTCCGGTAACCATCCGTGCGCACCAGGTGGAGTGACCGGTCGGTGCGGCGCAGCCTCCGGGCCGGCGACGGCGGGTCAGGATGCGGCGGTGGCGGCCGGCTCGGCCCGGGCCGCCGCCAGACCCCGGTTGGCCAGGGCGTCGGCGCGCTCGTTCTCGGGATGGCCGCTGTGCCCCTTGACCCAGTGCCAGCTCACCTGGTGCGGGGCGCAGGCGGCCTCCAGCCGCTGCCACAGGTCCGCGTTCTTGACCGGCTGCCGGGCAGCGGTCAGCCACCCGTTGCGCTTCCACGCGGCGAGCCAGCCGGTGATGCCGTTGCGCAGGTAGGTGCTGTCGGTGTGCACCTGCACGGTGACCGGCCGGGTCAGGCTCTCCAGGGCCCGGATGGCGGCCATCAGCTCCATCCGGTTGTTGGTGGTCGGACCGGCTTCACCCCCGGACAGTTCCCGCTCGTGCGACCCCCAGCGCAGTACCGCACCCCACCCGCCGGGGCCGGGGTTGCCGCTACACGCCCCGTCGGTCCAGACCTGCACGACCCGAACGGTCGATGTCTCCGCCATGCCGGCAACCTACCGGTCGTCCGCGCCGGCCGGCGCCGGGTCCACGCCGTCGTCCGCGCCGGCCGACGCCGGGTCCACGCCACCCGGCCCGTCAGCGGAAGCCGGAACCGCACCACCCGGCCCGTCGGCGGGAGCCGGAACCGCACCGGAACCGGCGACCGGGCCTGCGACCACATCGGAACCGGCGACCGGGGCGGGGGTCGCACCGGCGGGCACGACGGACCGGCGCAGGCGGCCCCGGAGCCGGCCGACCGCGTCCCCGGCGGTCGCCGCGACCATCGGCAGCAGCCTGGCCGACCGCATCACCGCCAGATCCTCGGCGGGCGTGGTGGCACCGTCGAGGAAACGCAGGACCCGCTCCGCCGGGTTACGGTCGAACAGCCGCTCGAAGAACTCCGGCCCGCCGACCAGGCCCCGGTCCAGGGCACGCAGCGCGACCGCGTCCATCCACAGGTGCCGGCGGGGATAGGCGGGCCCGGGCACCGGCGGTCGCCCCTCGGCCAACGCCCGCGCCACCTGGTCGGCCTGGCGGTACATGGCGGCGAAGGTGAACCCGGTGGACGGGCGGGTGGCACCGCCGGCCGTGCCGAGGCGGACCACCCGGGGTGAGGGGCGACGCGCGAACGGCGCGTCGGTCATCGGGATCACCCCGTTCTCCACCTCCCGCACGGTCAGCGCCGCCGGGTCCAGGCCCAGCAGGTCGCGGTACCTGCCGAGCGCCTCGTCGTACTGCCGGCCGGTCAGCAACGTCGGCGAGAACTCGGTGTACTCGATCAGCGCGTACCGGTGGCTGACCGGCAGCACATAGCCGAACGACACCCCCCGGGCCGGCTGCGCGGTCCGGAAATCCATCAGAACCGCCCGGTCCGGGTCGAACGCGGGCTGCTCCGTCTCGACCCACCAGCCACGGAAGTGCTGCCACCACCTGGTCCGCCCGGGGCGTACCGGCGGGCAGGGCCGGGAGTCCAGCACCCACGAGGCCCGGACCGGCCCACCGCCGGACTCCGTGGTCCCGATGACGACCCGCTCCCCGTCGTCGTCGAGGGACCGGACCGTGGCGTGGATGCGCCGGACCCCGAGTCGCCGTTCCGCCTCGGCGGCGCGGTCGTAGACCGGCGCGGAGCGGAGCATGGCGTACCGCAACGGGTGCAGGTCCAGCACCCGGCGCCCGGCACCGGTGGTCACCTCCACCTGCCGCCAACTCGCACTGAGCACCGGGTCCAGATCGTTGCCGGGCCGGCCCCAGAACGCCCACGTGCGGTCCTGCCCGCGCCGGTGCACCGGATCGATCACCGCGATCCGCCGGCCGGCGACCCCGTGCCGGTGCAGGGCGGCCAGTACGAGGGAGGCGGCACCTCCCCCACCGACCAGGGCAAGGTCGACGTCGACCGGTCCGGAGTTGGCCACCCCGCCACGGTGCCACACCCACCCGGTCGACCAGAATGGGCGGGTGGCGAAGCGGAACCTACGGCGGAGCGACGATCCGGCCCGGCCCTGCCCGTGCGGTCACGGACCGGCGTACCGGGACTGCTGTGGCCCGATGCACCAGGGCGTGACCAGCGCGGCGACGGCCGAGGCGCTGATGCGGTCGCGGTTCAGCGCGTACGCCGTCGGGGACACCTCCTACCTGCTGCGGACCTGGCACCCGGCCACCCGGCCCGGCCGGCTCACCCTCGACGCGCAGCAACGCTGGACCCGACTGGAGATCCTCGACACCGGCCGGGGTGGCCTGTTCGACACCACCGGCACCGTCGAGTTCCGGGCCCACTACCGGGACCGGGGGCAGCCGGGCATGCTGCACGAACGCAGCCGCTTCCAGCGCGCGGACGGGCAGTGGGTCTACGTCGACGGGACGCTGTCGGACTGACCGACCAACCGGCCGGAAAAGTCCTCACCTGTCCGCCGCCCGGCGGCGTGGCGGCCAACGGCGGGCAACCATGGCGGCGGTATCGTCCTGCGGCGTGACCGGCGAACTCCACTCCCACTGTTCGTACTGCGGCGGCGCCTACCCGACCACGGCCGGCTGGCCCCGCGTCTGTTCCTCCTGCGACCAGACCACCTGGCGCAATCCCTCCCCCGTCGCCGTGGCGGTCCTGCCGGTGATCACCGACTCGGGCACCGGCGTGGTGGTGCAGCGCCGCGACATCGAACCGGCCCGGGGTGAACTCGCCCTGCCCGGCGGCTTCATCGAGTACGGCGAGGACTGGCGGGACGCGCTGGTCCGTGAGCTGTGGGAGGAGACCGGCCTGACCGGCGCGGCCGAGCAGGTGCACCTGTTCGCCGTGCGCAGCGCCCCGCACGGCGGCACCATCATGATCTTCGGGGTGCTGCCGCCGCAGCGGGCCGACGACCTGCCCGCCTCGGCACCCACGGCGGAGGCGACCGAGTGGCTGGTACTCACCGAGCCGATCGAGCTGGCCTTCTCCACCCACACCGAGGTGCTCGCCGAGTTCCTGGCCACGGTACGCAGCGACCAGCGCTGACCGGGCCGCCACAGAGGTGACGGCCACCCGGTGGCCGTCACCGGGAGAACACGGTGCAGCGCAGTTCGGCGGTCCGGGCCGCACCGTCGACCCGCAGCCAGAGCTGGTCCGGTCCGGGCAGCATCTCGGAGATCTCCGCCACCCCGTCCGCCCCGGCGCCCCGGAGCAGCCGGTGGAACTGCCGGACCAGCAGCGGAGCCGTCCAGTCGACGTACACCGGCTTGGGTTCCTGCGGGAACTTGACGAAGACGTGCCGGGGCAGCCCCAGCCGCTGCCACAGCAGGGTCGCCGAGACGAACCCCCGCGCGTCGGTGGCCGCCAGTCGACGCGGTGGCCGCCAGGTGTCCAGCTCGGCGACCGGTACCCGCCAGCGGCGCCGGGTGAGCACCACCCGGCCGGTGACGATCCTCGGCAGGTACGGCAGATCCAGCGAGCTGAGCACTCCCCCGCCGAGACTGCGGGGGAAGCTGAACACGGCGGTCGGGTCGTGTCGGATGCTGGCCGCCCCGGACACCGAGGCCATCAGCCGCAGCCGGCCCGGCAACCGGGGGCTGACCAGGTCCACCCGACCGTCGCGGACGGTCAGGTGCAGGTCCCGGGGCAGCAGCACCCCCGACCGGGGGCCGGGTGCCCGGCCGGCCACCTCCAGGCGCGGCAGTGGCAGCTCCATCTGGGCAGACACCTTCGAACTGTGTGCCCGCACCACCTCGACCAGGGTCTCGTCCTGCGCGACGATCCGCCGGTAGCCGTCGAGCACCTCGGCTGCCACCTCCGGCGCGTACCGGGCCAACACCGGGGCGAACGGTCCATGGGTGAGCAGGTCCCGCACCGCGTGACAGTCACCGACCACGCCGAAGAACTCGCCGCGCCCGAACGCCTCGGCCGATTCGGCACCGAGCATCACGTCCGGGTTGCACAGCGCCGCCGGCTGCGCCGGTCCGCCGGCCAGCAGGTCCCGGACCGTGCCGGCGGGCAGGTCGTGCCGGGCGGCCCGACCGTCCCAGCCGCGTAGCAGCGCCGCCGCGAAGTCCCGCTCCGCTGCGGCCACCTCGGCGTCCACCGCGTCGCACCAGGCCGCCACCTGCGCCCGGTCGGCCAGGAACCGCTCGTGCACCGCGCCCAGCGGCACCGACCGGCCGGTACCGAACACGTCCGCCAGCCACCGGGCGAGGATGTCCCGCTCGCGCACCATCCGCAGCCGGGAACCGAGCAGCATGCTGTCGTAGACCTCGGCCAGTTCCGTCTCGACGAAGCGGGTCACCTCGCGGCCGGCCACGACGTCGGCGACCGGGCCGAGGCACTCCTCGAACAGCACCGCCCGGTCGGCGTAGTGGGCACCCGACGCCCGCGTCGCCGGTGTCCCGGTGAGCCCGCTGTACAGCCCTTTCAGCTGCTCCAGAGCGGTCACCCGATGCTCGGGTCGCCCGGTGGCGAACCGGTCCAGCAGCTCCCCCACCCGGTCGGCCGGCGCCGGGTCACCGGCCACGTCGGTCAGCGCCGCCCGCAGCCGGCCCACGGTGTCCGCGTCCCCGGCCGGCAGTTCCGCCACGTCGATCACCAGCCGGTGTGACCGCAGCACCGCCCACGCCGGGTCGAACCCGTCCGGGTCGTACCGCGACCGCCACCGATCCCGCAGCCCGGCAACGGTCACCTCCCCGTCGACCTGCGCGAACAACCACCGCTGCGCCGGGGTCAACGACACCCGGTCCGGCCCGGTCAGCCACCACGGGTACGGCAGACCCGGCGCGTCGGCGTACCCGAACCGGACGAGTGCGTTCCCGTCGGGGAACACCATCGGGTCCGGGCGCGGCCGGACCCGCCCGGCATCCGGGTCACCGGCGGCCAGCAACGCCGACGCGGCCCAGTGCGCAAGGTGAACGAACCGGCGCGGTGCCCCCCGTTGTGCCCAGCGCACCCCGGTGACCTGCTCGTCGAGCCGGCCGAGGGCGAACGGACCGAAGTGGGCGTTCGTCTCGTTCTTCGTGGTGATCCGTTGCAGGTACATGGTCAGCAGGTCGGTCAGCTTCCGGTCCCGGGCCCCACCACCGGTGTCCCCGGACGACCACTGCCCGACCTGGGCGGCCACGGTGTCGTTGGACAGCAGCAGCACCTGCTGCCGCCACGGGTCGGCGAACAGGTCCCGTACCCGCCGCCGGCTGGTCGCCACCGTCGCACCGTGCCCCTGCTCGACTGCGCTGATCAGTTCCTCCAGCGCCACCACCGCCGCCCGGTACCGCCGCACGGGCGCGTCCGGCAGCACGTCGAGCACCGCTGACGACCCGGCCGGCAGCGGCTTCAGCGCGCCGACCGCCGAACCCACCGCACCGGTGTCACCCGGCCGGTACGTCCGCAGCGCCGCCTTCAACCCGCCTGCCGCGTCGGCCAGGTCCCGCCAGGCGGCCAGCAGCCGCTGCGCCGTGTCCGCCAACTCCGGGTCGGCCAGTCCGGCGAGGTCGGACACCGGATAACCGGCGTGCCGCAGCAGCACGGTACGGACCGCGCGCCACCGCCGGTCCGGCTCAGCCGAAGACGGCACAACGCACCTCGCTGGTGTAGCGGCGCCCGTCAACGGTGAGCCAGAGCTGATCCGGTCCGGGCAGCATCTCGGTGAACAGGGTGGTCCCGGTGCGCCCCCGGACCAGCCGGCACAGTTGCCGCACCAGCAGCGGTGACTCGAAGTCCACGAAGACCGGCTTCGGTTCACCGGGCGGCTTGGCGAAGACCAGCCGGGGCAGCCCGTACCGGCGGCGAAGCTGGTGCGCGGCCCGGAAGCCGGCGGCGTCCCCACCGGCGGCCAGCGCGGCGCAGTCGATCCGCCACAGCTCCCGTTGCAGCACCACCCGACCGCACCGCAGGCGCGGCAGGTGGGGATGGTCACCACGGATGGTCACGCCACCGAAGTGCCTCGGGAAGGCGAACCCGGCCAGCGGGTCCCGGGCGATACTCGGACCGGTGGCCGGCGGCGCGAGCAGCCGCAGCCGCCCCGGCCACCCGGACGCCCGCAGTTGCAGCCCACCCGCCCGGTGCGCCACCCGCAGCGCCGCAGCCGGGACCACCCGGTCGCGGTCCTTCGGGGAACGGCCGTGGAACTCCACGTCGGGCGTCGGCAGGAGCACCTGCACGTCGGTCTTGTCGTGGTGGGTACGCACCACGTCGCAGAGCACCTCGTCCGGTTCGAGAATGCCCCGGTAGCCCGCCATGATCCCGGCCACCGTGGCGGGTTGCTCGGCCTCGACCAGCGGCGAGTAGCAGGTGTGGGTGAGCAGTTCCCGCATCGCGTGGCAGTCGCCGACCACGGCGAGGAAGTCCCCGGCGGCCAGCGCCTCCCGGCTGGTCGCCGCGAGCATCAGGTCCGGGTTGCACACCGCACCGGGCACCCGCGGGTACCGGCCGAGGAACTCCACCAACGCCGCCCGGTCCACCTCCACCTCCCGGTCGTCCCGGGACGCGCCCGCCGTCAGCAGCGCCATTAGTTCCCGGTCGATCGCGGCGAGCTCGTCGTCGACCACCGCGCACCGTCGGACGATGTCGGCCCGGTCGGTGAAGTAACCCCGGTAGAACGTCCCCAGGGACACCTCCGCTCCGGCGCCGAACCGGCCGACGAACCAGTCGGCCAGCACCTCCCGTTCGCGGCGCATCCGGTGCCTCGGCCCGACCAGCAGCAGGTCGTAGAGGACGGCCAGGTCGCCGGTGACGAAGTTCCGCAGCGTCGCGTCGGCGCGGACCCGGTCGACCGGCGACAGGGCCTCCTCGTGCAGCAACCCCCGGTCGGCGTAGTGCCGGCCACTGTTGCGGCTCGCCGCCGCGCCGGTCAGTTCCGTGTAGGCGCCCCGCAGCTCGGTGAAGATCCGCGCCCGCGCGTCGTGGTCGGCCACGGCGAAGGCGTCGACCAGCCGTTGCAGGCCGTCCAGGGCCACCCGCGCCCCGGCCGTACCGGGATCGTCGGCCGGTAGCTGCTCCCGCAGCGCACGCAGCGGCTCCGCCGCGCCCACCGGCACCTCGAAATGCGCCACCAACAGCCCGTCGGCGCACAGCCGGTCCACCGTCTCATCCAGCTCCGGGGCCGTACCGCCCCGCTCGGTGGCCCACCGCCGGTGCAGCTCGGCCAGGGTCGCCCAACCGTCGGCCCGCTCGAACAACCAGCGCTGCCCGTCGGTCAGCCGGTACGGCGGGTACTCGACGAAGTCCCAGTCCGCCGGCATCCCGGTCAGCGTGGTGGAGGCGTACCGCCGTACCTGCGCCCCGTCGGGTGCAGCCCACGGGTGCCGGCGGGGACGGACGTGCCGGCGCACCTGCGGCCACCCCGCCAGGGTGCGCCCGATCTCCTCCGCCGCCCAATGGCTGAAGTAGGCGAACCGGCGCAGCGGGGCGCCGTCCGTCCAGGACACCCCCGCCGGTGCGGCCGGATCGAACCGGCCGACGCTGACCGGCCCGAAGTGGGAGTTCGTCTCGTTCTTGGTGGTGACCCGTTGCAGATACCGGGCGAGCATGTCGGCGTGCCGTCGGGTGCGGTGCGTCCACCGTCCTGGCACGAACTCGTCCCACCAGCGCCGGAACATCTCGTACCGGGTGTCGTTGGAGACCAGCAGCACGTCACGCAGCCGTACGTCGTCACGGAACAGCGCCAGCACCCGGCCGCGCTGGTCGTCCAGCCGCCCGTCGTGGGCCCGGGCGAACCGGTCCAGTTCGTCGCGGTAGCCGGCCGCCGCTGCCTGGTAATCGTGCAACGCCCGACGCCCATCCGGGTCCAGACGCGCTTCGGCCCGGTCGCACAACGACTCCGGGAGCAGGTGCCCCTGCCCCAGCCGGGGCCCGATCCGTCCCACGTCGGGAAACACCGTCGCCGCCGGCAACGCGGCGCGCAGCCGCCCGGCGGCCACCGCGACCCGCTCCTCGGCCCGGTCCAACCGGTCCAGCCCGTCCCGCAGGTCGGGTGCGTCCCGACCGGTGACCAGGTCGACGGGGAATCCGGCCTGCCGCAGCAGGAACACCGGGGCCACCGACCAGCCGGAGCCCGCCCGGGCCGCGGCCGGTCCGGGCACCGGACCGGCGCTCACCGTCGTATCTCCCGTAACCAGCGGTCGTGGACCTGCCGCAACCGGTCGACCGCGAGGGGTCCGAGCACGTCGTCCGGCGCCTCGGAAAGGAACACCACCGCCAGCATCACCGCCGCGTCCAACCGGTACGTCCAGAACGCCGCCGGATCGTCCGGCACACCGGCGCCGTAGCCGGACGACACCGCGTCGAAGTCGATGCCGTTCTCCGGCAGCAACGCGAACTCCGCCAGCCGCCCCAACTCCAGCGCCGGATCCCCGATCAGGGCGTTCGACCAGTCCAGCAGCGCCCGGACCCGACCGTCGACGCACCGCAGGTTCGCGGCCCGGACATCCAGGTGCAGCAACCGGTCGTGCGGCCGGTCGACGACCGCCGCCGCGAGCCGGTCCACCGGCGGCGGTGCCGGCAGGTCCGGTACCAGCGCGGCCACCTCCCGCCACCGCCGCACGATGCGTACCGGCACCAGCCGGCCGGTCGGCAGCCCCTCGTCGGCGACCGGCCCGGCGGCCGGCGGCGGCACCTCGTGCAACCGGCGCAGCAGCGCCCCCAGCAGGTACGGCTCGGCACCGCGCCCGTCGTCGGCCACGAAGTCACTGACCAGCACATCCGGGTCACCGAAGGTCAGCTCGCGGGGCGTGGCCACCGGGATGCCGTACCCGGCCAGATGCGCGGTGACCGCGTGCTCCCAGGACAGCAACGCCCGGGTGTCCACATCGGGGTCGTTGGCGTTGGACTGGAACCGGTCCCCGGTGGCGGTACGCAGCACCACCGCCGTCCCCTGCGGCGTCACCGCCCGGAACACCTGGAACTCCAGTCCACTGCCGATCGGCACCAGGTCGGTCAGTCCCCGCTCGGCCGCGAGCCGGACCACACCATGTGGCAGTTCAGACATGTCGACCACCTCCGGTTACCGGATCCTTCCGCAACCGCCGGTCCCCGGCCAGCAACGGCGCGACCACCACCGCCACCAGCAGCACACACCCACCCCCCACACCGAAGGTGACCGCCGTACCCCACGCGTCGGCCAGCGCCCCGAACGCCACCGCGCCCGCCGGCATCGTGCCCCACGCCACCAGCCGGTACGCCCCGATCGTGCGACCCAGCAGGTGCACGGGCACCAGGCTCTGCCGCAGCGACACCGCCACCACGTTCCACAGCATCAGCCCGAACCCCATGGCCGCATAGCCGCCGACGACGGTCACCACACTGCCCGCCGCGAGCCCCAGCCCGGACACCCCCATCAGGGCGAGGCCACCGAGCAGCACGGCGGTCCGCCCGAACGCGGCGACCACCCGGTCGGCCACCAGCCCACCGACCACCCCGCCGAGTGCACCCACCGCCAGGACCATCGCGTACCCGGTCGGCCCGAGGCCGAGCACGTCCCGCACCAGCAGCACCAGGATCGCCACCTGCCCCAGGTAGACGGCGTTGATCACGCCACCGGTCAGGGTGAGCGTGGCCAGCAACCGGTCACCGGCAAGGTGCCGGACCCCCTCGACGATGTCCCGCCACAGACCACCACGCCGGTCGGTCGTCGCGGCCCGGGTGGCCGGCAACCGGTTGAGCAGCGCGGCGGACACGACGAACGACACCGCGTCCACGACCAGGGGCAGCACCCGGCCCACGGTGTAGAGCAACCCGCCCAGCAGGTGCCCGAGCAGGTCACGGCTGACCGTCTGCACGGTGAAGAGCCGCCCGTTGGCGGTCTCCAGCCGGTCGGCGGGTACCAGCGCGGGCAGCACCGCGAACGACGCGCAGTCGAACATCACCTCGCCGACCCCGAGCAGGAACGCCACCACCAGCAGCGGCACGAACCCGAGGGCACCGGTGAGCAGCAGCAGGACCGCCACGACGAGGGTGACCGCGCGCAGCACGTCGGCGACGACCATCATCCGCACCCGGTCGACCCGGTCCGCCCACGCCCCGGCCGGCAACCCGAGCAGCAGCCACGGCACGGTGGTCATCGCGGTCACCGCCGCCACCTGCACCGGCGAGTCGAGCAGCACGGCGGCCAACAGCGGCAGCGCCGCGAACCGCAGCCCGTCACCGAGGGTGGACACCGCCGAGGAGAGCAGCAGGTACCGGTAGGGCGCGCCCAGGCCGGACGGGGCGAGGATGGTCACCTGGTCACCCGGCCCACGCCGGCCGGCGGGCATGCAGCGCCGCCACCATGTCCATCGGCTCCGGCGGCGCCTGCGGCAGCAGACCGGGCCCCCGCGCCCACGACTTGACCCGGGGACCGTGGTAATCCGACCCGGCGGTCGCCACCAGGTCGAGCCGGGCGCACACCTCGGCCAGCCGCCGGCTCTCGGCCGGCGTGTGCCAGGTCGTCCACACCTCCAACCCGGCCAGCCCCGCCGCACGCACCTCACCGAGGGCGGTGACCGGGTCGACGTCGGCCGGCAACAACCGGGCCGGGTGGGCCAGCACCGCCACCCCACCGGCGGCCACCACCCAGCCGATCGCCTCGGGCAACGTCGGCGTCCAGGGCGGCGGAACGTGCAGCGGCCGGCCCGGCGCGCACAACTCCGCCACCAGGCGGCGGGTGTCCCCGGCGTACCGGGCGAACCGCTCGTCGTCACCGGCGACCCGCAGCAGCAGTGCCAGATAGTCGCCCAGGTAGCCGATCCGGTCCGGGCCGATCTCCCGTTCCACCCGCGCCCAGTCCAGCGGCACGCCGTACGCCTGCGCCGCCGCGACCCACCGTCGCCACCAGGCCAACTCGCTGTCCCGGATCCGGCCGATCCGCTCGGCGAACCCGTCACCGGACACCCAGTAGGCCAGCAGGTGCGCCTCGCCCTCCCCCCACCGGGTGGTGACCTCACAGCCGGGTACCACGGTGAACCGGCCGGCCGCGGCGGCCGTGAACGCCGGCACCGACCGCAGCGTGTCGTGGTCGGTGACCGCGGCGACGGTCACACCGGCCTCGACGCACCGCTCGGCCAGCACCGCCGCGCTGTCGTCCCCGTCCGAGGCGCAGGTGTGCAGGTGCAGGTCGACCGGGGTCGGCCGGGTTCCGACAGTCCCGTCGCTCACGCGTGGCCCGGCAGTTCGCGCCGCCAGGACGCGGCCAGCCACCGCTCGTACCGGGACCCGGCCGGCGTGTCCACGACCAGACAGAACGGTTCGATGACCCGGCCGGCACCACCGGCCAGCCCACCGTGCAGCATCGTCAGATTGTGGCCGAACAGCAGATCGAACCGTTCGCTGGGAGCCAGCACCTCCCACCGGCGGCGGCAGTCCCACCAGGTGCGACCGGTGGCGGTGAGCAGCATGTGGCAGTAGAGCCGGGCCATGTCGCCGACGCACTCCCCACACGGGCAACCCGAGGTCAACGGCCCGGCCAGCGGGTAGCTGGCCCGCTGCTGCCCGGACAGCGGCTCCTCGGCGTGGTGGAAGGACAAACCGTGCCACATCGGCTCACCGACGCCGAGCATGGCCCCGATCGACGGATACGGACAGCCGTGCTTGGACTGCTGGTCCAACGCCGACCGCAGGTTGACCCCGAGCCACCGGGCCACCTCCTCGGGCCGGACCTGCTCCGGATCGGCACCGACGCGTTCGGCGTACACGGTGGACAGGATGTCCAGCCAGTCGTAGTAGGTGGTGACGCTCAGGCCGTCACCGGGATCGGCGATGAACACGCCCTGGTACATCTTGTGTGCCGGGGTGGTCGTGTACCCGGACGTGCCGAACTCCCGCCACTGCGGCGCCCAGTCCGGCTCGTCGGCCAGACTCGGTGTCAGGTACGAGCAGTGCTGCCCGTCGTGGTGCGGCAGCAGGGTCCGGGTGGCACAGCCGGCCGGTACGTAGGTCTGCTGGGCCCGGTCCTGTTCGAGGCGCATCTCGTCCGGTGCGCCCCTGGCGATCAGCTCCACCCGCAGCGCCTCGGACAACTCGGCGGCGAGCCGCCGGCTCTGCTCGATACCCAGCCGCAGCCGGCCGATCCGGAACACCACGAACCCGTGCCGGTGCACGGCCTGCGCGGCCCGTGCGGCCAGCTCCCGCAGCGCGTGCCCGGGCACGTCGGCGCCCCCGGTGACCAGCGTGGCGCAGTCGAGGTGCAGTTCGGCAGGGGCGAACCGCATGGCACTCACCTCCCGTCCCCGGGCTGCCACGGGGGCAGCTTGGGGTCGTGTTGTCCGGTACGGAACAGGAACTCGAACAGCAGTCGCGCGGCGATCTGCGCGGTCGCGCCGGTGCTGTCGTAGCGCGGGGCGATCTCCGCGACGTCCAGCGCGGCGATCGGCAACCGGCGCAGTTCCTCGTAGACGTCGAGAAGGTGACCGACCTGCATCCCGCCCATGGTCACGTGGCCGGTACCGGTCGCGGCGCTGGTGTCCAGCACGTCGATGTCCAACGACACGTAGACCACGTCGCACCGGCTGCCCAGCGTGTCGATGGTCGCCGCCAGGGCGGCGGCAGCGCCGTCCCGCACGATCCGGGACGCCGGCACGACCTGGAACCCCTGATCCAGCAGGGACCGGAACTGGTCGAGCTTGGTGACGTCCCCGACACCGACGAAGGCGATGTCCTCCGCCCGCATGCCGGGCAGCTCGCTGATCCGGCGGGAGTTCGACCCGTGGTACAGCGGCCCGTGCAGGATGCTCCAGTTGCCGAAGTCGAAATGATGGTCGATGTTGACGAAGCCGACCCGGCTGGTGGCCGAGCGGTCGAGCCGGGCCGCCCGGAACCCGCTGAAGGTGGGAAACGTCGTCGAATGGTCCCCGTTGAGGAAGATGACCCGCCCGGCCTGCTGGCACAGCAGCCGGCTCTCGCTGGCCACCGCCTGGAAGGTCCGAACCGTGTCGGTCGGATAGACGTGCAGGTCCCCCACGTCGCGGACCTGCGGGGCCAGGTACCGGAACGCCTGCCCGGTCCGGGTGTCCAGCATCTCCCACTCGCCGAGACTGTTCAGCGAGTTGGCGAAGACGACGCTGGCGGTACGCACCGCCCGGGGCCCCTCCGCGGCACCCGGCCGGGAACTGGCCGTACCGTCGAAGGGCACCCCGGCGACCGCCCACCCGTCGAACGCGCCGAGCCCGGCCAGCCCGGCCGACGGCGCACCGAACAGGGTGCCCGGACCGGCCCAACCCGGCAGCGGATCGTCCTCGAAGTCCGCCGGTACCGCCTGGTTCTGCAGGGCGGCGAAATCCGGGAGATGGCTCATACCAACTGTCCTGTCTCCTCGCGCACGATACGGTTGGCCACCGCGACCTTCTCCTGGAACAGTTCCCAACTACGTTCGGGGCTGAGGTTGCGCGGCCGGTAGACCGGCGGCGCGTCCTCCCGCCAGTGGGCGAAGTCCCAGTCGAAGATGCGCGGCTTGATCCTGGCGAATCCGGGGATTAGCGGATACGGCACGAAGCTGTAGAGATTGAACAGCCACAGCAGGGACCGGTGCTCCCACAACCAGTCGACGGTCTGCCGGTGGGACTGTTCGGTCTCCTCGTCCAGGCCACCCATCACATTCAATACGACCTTCAGTCCGCTGCCGGCGAGCATCCCGATCTTCTCGGTGTAGTCGTCCAGCCCCCGGGACAGTTTGTTCAGCCGTTTGAGCATCTCCGAATCGCCCGACTCGAAGCCCAGCTCCACCGCGACCACACCCAGTTCGTGCATCGCCTCGATGACCCAGGGACGGACCTGCATGACGTGGGTCTGCACGATGAACCGGTACCCGGGCCGGGTGGCGAAGACCTCGATGAGGTTGCGTACCGCCTCCTTCGACTGGCCGAACGTCTTGTCCCCGATGTAGATCAGGCGGGTGTCCGGGAACCGCGCGGCGAGCTGGTCCACCTCGGACGCCAGCGCCGCCCGGTCCACCATGACCAACTGCCGGCTCCACGCGTCACCGCAGAAGGAGCACTCGTACAGACAGCCGTGGCTGGCGTTCAACCGCAGCAGCGGCACCTGACCCCGGTAACCGTCCAGGTGCCGGTAGTCCGGCGCCCAGTCGATCAGCCGGTCGGAACGTCCACGTCCCGGTGGGTTCTCGAGCTGCCCGCCGCCGTCGGCCACCAGGCGGACCAGCTTGCCCACCAACGCCGCGTCGAGCTGCCCCCGGTGCAGCAGGTGCACCGCGTCGGGGGGCACCAACGGGGCCATGTTGCCGCCCAGCACGACCCGCCGGTCCTCGGCACGCAGCATCGCCGCGACGTCCGTGGCCAGCCGCAGGTTCTGCGCCAGCGGCGACATCAGGACCAGGTCGCCGGGGGCACTGCCGGCCAGGATGCGCTCGGCGCAGGGCACCGCCTGCGGGCTGGTGCGCGACAGGTCACAGAACCGGGAGTCGAGACCGGCGGCACGGACCAGCGCGGTCAGATGCGCCACCCACAGCGGCATCTCCCACAGACCGTCCTGTGGAATGAAGTACTCCGGGAACTGCGACCGGAAGACCCGGTCGTAGTCGAGGTAGTACCGGGAAAGGTCAGGGTCGGGTGCACCAGTGGACGGGAACGGAAGCTGAACAATGACGGCGCAAGTCAACGGCACCCAACCCCTAGAAAATCAGTTGTTGCCACCGGAACTGGTCGTCTGACATTCCCACCAACACTGGTCGGTACGCCTCAGCATCACCGGGATGCTACAAAAGGCGGAGATATGCAGGAATGGCAGCTGTACGCCTTGGGACATTAACTGCCGCCATCACGGATAGTCAAGAAAACCGTCAGAATCCCACAGGAGCGGCACCATCCGCCCGATCCGGCGGAGCATCGGAATCCAGCCGGAGGCGGCGGCCCCACCCCGCCGGCACCGGCTTCCGGCGTACCGTCCCGGGCCGGTACGCCCGGTGTCCGGCGCGGCCGACGGGCCGCTTCCGCTACCGGCACGTAGGCTGACGACGTGAGGGACAACAGGGACGCCACCACGGGGTACGGCGAGCGGGCGGATGCTGCTCCGTCCGTCGAGGCAGGGCACGAGCATGGCGGGGTGACGGCATGACCGACTTCGACGGCCTGCCCGTGCTGCGCTCGCCGGTGGCCATCGCCGCCTTCGAGGGCTGGAACGACGCGGCTGACGCCTCCACTGCGGCGGTGGAGCACCTCGAACAGGTCTGGCAGGCCCGACAGGTGGCCGAGCTGGACCCGGAGGACTTCTACGACTTCCAGGTCAGCCGGCCCACCATCACCATGGCCGAGGGCGCCACCCGCCGGGTCGAGTGGCCCACCACCCGGTTCATGGTGGCCAGCCCGGAGGGCACCGAACGGGACGTGGTGCTCATCCGGGGCATCGAGCCGAGCATGCGCTGGCGCACCTTCTGCGAGCAGGTGCTGGAGGTCTGCCACAGCCTGGAGGTGAACCGGGTGGTGCTGCTCGGCGCGCTGCTGGCCGACGTGCCGTACACCCGGCCGCTGCCGATCAGCGGCAGCGCCTCGGACGCGGAGGCCGCCCAGCGCTACCAGCTCACCCCGACCCGCTACGACGGTCCGACCGGTATCGTCGGGGTGCTGCACGACGCCTGCATCCGGGCCGAGGTGGATGCCGTCTCGTTCTGGGTGCACGTGCCGCACTACGCCAACAACCCGCCCTGCCCCAAGGCGACCCTGGCCCTGCTGCACCGGGTCGAGGAGGTGCTCGACCTGCCGGTGCCGATGGCCGACCTGGCCGAGGAGGCCGCCGAGTGGGAACAGCGGGTCCGTACCGCCGCCGAGCAGGACGCCGAGCTGGGTGAGTACGTGCGCGAGTTGGAGGAACGCGTCGGTGACGCGGGGATCCAGCCGTTGACCGGGGACGAGATCGCCCAGGAGTTCGAGAAGTACCTGCGCCGCCGGGGCGGCTCGGCCGGGCCGACCGCCGGCTCCTGGTAGCCACCCTCTCCACGCCGTCCGGGCCCGGCATCGTCCACCCGGCCCGGACGGCGTTGCGGGAACCGCAGCCGCTACCTTTCGGCGCATCCCGTCCGGCCGGCAGGCGTCATCCGCCCGATGCGCCGGCCCCGCTCAGTACGCGGACGCACCCGACGGGCGGGGACGTCTCACTTGAGGAACCACTCGTTGGTCTCGTAGTCGGTGCGCCCGTCAGTGAAGTCGGTGCGGGTCAACACGTGCAGGTACGTCAGCCCGTACCAGGACTCGGTACGGGCCCGGACCGACCTCGTCGCCCAGCTGTAGCGGTACGAAACCCAGTGCCAGCCGTCAGTGGTCGTGACGGTCTGCCGCCAGCCCCAGTCGCACAACGTCGGGCTGCACTGGCCGAACGGACGCATCTCCAGGATCGATGGCGGGCGGGTGCAGATCCCGGTCTCCGCGTCGCAGATCACCGTGTCGCTGCAGGTGTAGCGGAACTCGACCTTCGCCACGGCAGGACCGGTCGAATCGATGTTGGACCAGGTACCCACGATCGCCGGGGTGGAGCACAGCGCATGCGCGGGTGCCGCGGTGGTGACGTTCGTCGCGACGGTCATGCCCAGGGTGAGCAGCGTCGCCGCGAGCATCGTGGCAAGCACACGCACCAGCGGCTTGCGCCGGACCGGATGTTCTCTGACAGGTGCCATAGCGTCCACCTCTGTTATCAAGCACTGGTCGAGCAGGTGCGCGCCACTGTAGAGAGTGGCCGCCAGGTAGGGACCTGATCGATCTCCACCGCCACACGCCCGGGTTGTCGGATGGGGTGGCGCCGGCACGTCCCCTCGTGCATCCTAGGAACCTAGCTGTTGCAAGGAGGCAAGGATGCAGATCAATCCGGGGGCGGCCGAGTTCCCGCACCGGCAGATCGCCGCGCAGTTGCACGCCCGGGTCCGGCGGGGCGACTGGGCCCCCGGCGAACGCCTGCCGTCCATCCCGGCCATCGCGGAGATGTTCGGGGTCGCCAAGCAGACCGTCCAACGCGCCATCGACCAGCTACGGGTGGAGGGCATCCTGATCACCAAGCCGGGATCCGGTACCTACGTACGCGGCACCCGGCGGCGGCTCAACCGGCTCTCCCGGGGCCGCTACGGCGGTTTCCGGGGCTACCACGCCGACCTGGCCGCCCGGTACCGGCAGCAGCTGACCGCCGTCGGCCGGGCCCCCGCGCCACCCGAGGTGGCCGACGCCTTCGGGGTACCGGACGGCACCGAACTGCTGGCCCGCCGGCACCTGGTCCGCACCGAGGAGGTGCCGGTGGAGATCGGCGCCTCGTGGTTCCTGCCCACCGATGCCGCCGGCACCTCGCTGGAACGGGCCGAGGCGTTCGGCCGGCCGCTCTACCAGGAGGCCGAGGAGGCCACCGGGCGTCGGTACGTCACCGCGACCGACCAGCTCAGCGCCCGCCAGCCCAGCCGGGAGGAGGCGGAGATGCTGCAGATCCGCCCGGACACCCCGGTGCTGCACCTGCTGCACGTGGCCTACGACGCGGCCCGCAAGCCGATCGAGGTGGCCCAGGCCACCTGGCCCGGCCCGATGACCACGCTGACCGAGGAGTACAAGGTCCCCGCACCGTCCCCCGACCCGGACCCCGATCCCGGACTCGTCCTCGGCTGACGGCGCGGGGCGCGCTCAGAGGCGGATACCGAGCAGGGCGTCGACCGTACGGGTGAACAGGGCCGGCGCCCCGGTGTCGTCACCGGTGCCGGCCAGCGCCGCCTCGGCCCAGGTGTCGGCGACGGCGAGCGCTCCGGGGGCGTCCAGATCGTCGGCGAGCCGGTCCCGTACCCCGGCCATCAGCGCCTCACCCGACGGCCCGGCCGTGGCCGACGCGGCGGCCCGCCAACGCTCCAGCCGGGTCGTCGCGGTGGCCAGCAGCTCGTCGGTCCAGGCCCGGTCGGACCGGTAGTGCCCGGCGATCAGCCCCAGCCGGACCGCCATCGGATCGACCCGGTCGGCCCGCAGTCGGGAGACGAAGACCAGGTTCCCCTTGGACTTGGACATCTTCTCGCCGTCCAGGCCGATCATGCCGGCGTGGACGTAGTGCGTGGCGAACGGCGCGGTGCCGGTGAGCCGCTCGGCGTGCGCCGCCGAACACTCGTGGTGTGGGAAGAGCAGGTCGTTCCCGCCGCCCTGCACGTCGATCCGCTCACCGAGCAGATTGAGCGCGATGACCGCACACTCGATGTGCCAGCCGGGCCGGCCCTGCCCCAGCGCGCCACCCGGCCAGGACGGCTCTCCGTCCCGGGCGCCCCGCCAGAGCAGCGGGTCCAGCGGGTCGCGCTTGCCGGCGCGCTGCGGGTCACCGCCGCGCTCGGCGAACAGCTCCAGCATCTGCTCACGGGACAGGTTGGACTCGTACCCGAACCGGGGTGCTGCGGAGATGTCGAAGTAGACGTCGCCGGTGCCGTCGTCCAGCCGGTACGCCGAGCCGTCCTTGAACAGTGCCTCGACCTTGTCGGCGATGTCCGGGATCGACTCCACCGCACCGACGTAGTGGGTCGGCGGGATGATCCGCAGGGCCTCCATGTCCTCGCGGAACAGGGCGGTCTCCCGCATCGCCAGGACGACCCAGTCCTCACCGTCGCGCTCGGCCCGCTCGAGCAGCGGATCGTCGATGTCGGTGACGTTCTGGACGTAGTTGACCGACCGGCCGTTGTCCCGCCACATCCGCTGCACCAGATCGAAGGTGATCATGGTCGCGGCGTGCCCGAGGTGGGTGGCGTCGTAGGGTGTGATCCCGCAGACGTACATGGTCGCGACACCGGCCGGGGTCGCCGGGGTCACGGCCTGCCGCGCCGAGTCGTACAACGCGAGCGGCTGCCCGGTCCCCGGCAGCCGCGGCACCTCATGTCCCGCCCAAGTGTCCATGCCCGTCAGCCTATCCAGCTCCGCCGGACCCCGGTGTCGGCCCTGAAGTGATCAAGACGACAGCGGGTCAGATCGGCGGCCAGGGCATCGCCGGCCAGCGTACCGGCGGCTGCGGGAACCGCCCGTCGGCATGCAGCCGCCCGATCCGGGAACGCAACGCGGCCACCTCGGAGACGGTCAGGTGCTCGGCCAACTCGTCGGCCAACCCGCCGTCGAACTCGGCGGCCAACTGCGCCAGCATCTCCCGCGCGTCCGGCGGCAGCAGCGCCCCGGACCAACCCCACAGCACCGTCCGCAGCTTCTCCTCGACGTGGAAGCTCACCCCGTGGTCGACGCCGTAGATCCGATCGTCTGCGCCGAGCAGGACGTGCCCACCCTTGCGGTCGGCGTTGTTGATCACGGTGTCCAGCACCGCCAACCGGGCCAGCCGGGGGTCGTCGGCGTGCGCCAGCGTGTAGGCCGCCCCGTCGTCGTCCCGCGCCGCCGCGACCGGGAACCAGCGTGGTGGCAGCGTGTCGGCCGGCACGAACGCGACCAGCGGCTCGGCGCCGGACGGCTCGTCGATCCAGAGCTGACAGGCGCCCGGCCCGAGCGGGCCGTCCCGCAGCACGGTCGGTGGGACCAGGTCCCATCCGGTTGCCCGGGAGACCAGGTACGCCGACACCTCCCGGCCGGCGAGCGTACCGTCCGGGAAGTCCCACAGCGGCCGTTCGCCACGCACCGGTTTGTAGACACAGCGCGCGGTGACCCCGTCCAGGGTCAGGAAGCCCCGCAGGGTGGTGTTGGAGGCGTCCACCAGCCGACCCTCCAGCTCGAACTCCCCGGTCCGCAGCAGGCGCAGCGCGGCGCTCTCGTCGAGCCGGGGTTGCAGCTCGGAGCTGGTCACCGGTGGTAGCCGTTGTGCCGGGGGCAGAGGTGTCCGGCCGGGTCGAGCGGTTGACCGCAGAGCGGACACGGCGGGCGACCGGCGGCCACCACCCGGCGGGCCCGGTCGATGAAGGCCCGGGCCGCCTGTGGGGTCAGCCGCACCCGCAACCGGTCGAGGTCGTCGTCGGGCTCGTCGTCGGACTCCTCGGCGTCGTCGAGGTCGTCGTCGCCGAGCTCGCCCTCGGCCGTCTCCCCGGCCGCGATCGCCTCGATCACCACGGTGGCCGTGTCGACGTCGTAGGCCAGGCCCAGGGTGCCCACCCGGAACTCCTCGTCGACCGGGGTCTCCAGGGGCTCGTTGTCGGACACCACGGCCGGGGCGTCCGGCAGTTCCACCCCGAACCGGCGGGTCGCCTCGGCGAGCAGCTCCTCGAGCTTCTCGGCGAGCAGGGACACCTGGACCTTCTCCAACGCGACACTGACCAGTCGGCCGTCGCCACGCGCCTGGAGGAAGAAGGTCCGCTCACCGGGCGGGCCCACGGTCCCTGCGACGAACCGCTCGGGCGGTTCGAAAGCGTGCACCTGGTGGCTCATACCCACGACCCTATCCGGCCCGCTGAGCCGGCGCGTAGCCCACCGAGGGGGAATCGTGGCGCCGCCCCGGCCACCCGGCCGCGTCCGCAGGTCAACGGTGGAACCCCGGTCACCGGGTCACTCCCGCGCCACCGCCCACCGCCGCGTCCGAGTCGGCCCCCCGGGACCGGCGACGACGCTTGCGGGCCGGCGGGACCAGCCCGGTCAGCTCCCCGCCGGTGTCGTTGAGCCGCACCAGGAACGGCCGCACCGGCGTGTACCGGATGACGGTGACCGAGGCCGGATCCACCACGATCCGCTGGAACAGGTCGAGGTGCAGCCCGAGCGCGTCGGCCACGATCGCCTTGATCACGTCGCCGTGGCCGCAGGCCAACCAGAGCGCGTCCGGGCCGTGCTCTGCGCTGACCCGGGCGTCCCAGTCGCGTACCGCGGCCACCGAGCGGGCCGCCATCGCGGCCATCGGCTCGCCGTCGGGGAACACCACCGCGCTCGGATGCTGCTGCACCACCGGCCAGAGCGGGTCCTTGGCGAGCTTACGCAGCGGCTGCCCCTCCCAGGCCCCGTAGCCGCACTCGATCAGCCGCTCCTCGGCGACCGGTTCGGCGCCGGGAACGGCCAGCTCCAGCGTCTGCCGGCAGCGGATCAGTGGACTGGTCACCACGGCCGCGAGGGGCAGCCCGGTGAGCCGGGCGCCCGCCGCGACCGCCTGGGCCCGGCCGGTCTCGTCCAGCTCGACCGGCTGCCGGCCGGCCAGGCCGCCGTCGGCGTTGGCCGTCGTGCGGCCGTGTCGCAGAAGCAGAAGGGTCGCCACGCCCTCCACCCTAGGCGGTGGGCGTGGCGACCCCCAGCGACAGGCTGCCGGCCGGATCAGCCGGCAGCCTGTCCAGGCCGGGTCGGCGGTCAGCCGGCGCTGACCACGCCGTCGGCGTCAGGTCGCGCTGATCGCGCCGGTCAGCAGCAGGGCCAGCACCAGACTGCCCAGCGCCACCCGGTAGAGCACGAACACGTACAGGGTGTGGTGCGCCACGTAACGCAGCAGCCAGGCGATGGCCGCGTAGCCGACCCCACCGGCGATCAGCGTGGCGACGACCATCTGCGCCACGGTCGGTACCGAGGTGCCGGGGGCGGCCGGCTCGAAGACGTCCCCGATGCTGAAGATGCCGGACATCACCACCGCCGGGATGGCCAGCAGGAAGGAGTACCGGGTGGCCGTCTCACGGGTGAGGCTGAGGAAGAGCCCGGCGGTGAGCGTACCGCCGGAGCGGGACACCCCGGGGATCAGCGCCATCGCCTGGGCGAAGCCCATCACGACGCCGTCGCGCATCCGGAAGTCGTTGAGCGTCCGGGTCTGCCGGCCCCAGTACTCGGCGAAGGCGAGCACGAAGGCGAAGACGATCAACGTGGTCGCCACCACCCAGAGATTCCGGGCGGTCTCCCGGATCTGGTCCTTGAACAGGTACCCGAACACCCCGATCGGGATCGAGCCGACGATGACGTACCAGCCCATCCGGTAGTCGAGGCTGGCCCGCACCGAGGAGTCCCAGATGCCCACGATCCAGATCCGGGCGATCCGGAAGATGTCCTTGGCGAAGTAGATCAGTACCGCCGCCTCGGTGCCGAGCTGGGTGACCGCAGTGAACGACGCCCCGGCGTCGCGCTCGAAGAAGATCGCGGAGGTGATCCGCAGGTGCCCTGACGAACTCACCGGGAGGAACTCGGTGAGGCCCTGGACGATGCCCAGGACGATCGCCTCGATCCAGCTCACTCCCCCACCCCGGCCAGTTCCAGTGCCTCGGCGCAGGTCCGCAGGGTGGCGATACCGCTGTCCCGGTCGGCGACGAAGAGGGTCACCGACAGGGTGGTCACGCCGGCGGCGGCGTACTCCCGCATCCGCTCGGCGATGCGCTCCTTCGGCCCGAGCAGGGAGGTGCGGTCGATGAACTCCATCGGCACCGCCGCCGCCGCGTCCCGCTGCCGCTTGGCCAGGTAGAGGTCCTGCACCTCGCGGGCGGCGTCACCGTAGCCCATCCGGGTGGCGAGCTGGTTGTAGAAGTTCTGCTCACGACTGCCCATACCGCCGACGTAGAGCGCGGCGTACCAGCGGACCAGCTCGGCGCAGGACGCCACGTCGTCACCGACCACCACCGGCACGCTCGGCACCACGTCGAACCCGGCCAGCTCCTTGCCGACCTTCGCCCGGCCGGCGGCGACCGAGGCGAGCTGGTCGGCGGCGAACTCCGGGGCGTAGAACACGGCCAGCCAGCCGTCGGCGATCTCCCCGGCCAGCTCCAGGTTCTTCGGGCCGACCGCGGCCAGGTAGATCGGGATGTGCTCGCGGGGCGGGTGGAACCCGAGCCGCAGCGCCTTGCCCGGGCCGTCCGGCAGCGGCAGCGTGTAGTGGGCGCCGTCGTAGGCGACCTCCTTGCGGGCGATCGCCAGCCTGACGATGTCGACGAACTCCCGGGTGCGGGCCAGCGGCTTGCCGAACCGGACACCGTGCCAGCCCTCGGAGACCTGCGGACCGGAGACGCCCAGACCGAGCCGGAACCGGCCGCCGGAGATCGCGTCGATGGTCGCCGCGGTCATCGCGGTCGCCGCCGGGGTACGCGCCGGAATCTGCATGACCGCGCTGCCCACGTCGATCCGCTCGGTCTGCCCCGCGATCCAGGCCAGCATGCTCGGCGAGTCCGAGCCGTACGCCTCCGCCGCCCAGACCACCGAATAGCCGAGCCGGTCGGCCTCCTGGGCAAGGGCGAGATGGTCGGCGGGTGTACTCCACGCCGTCTGATAGCCGAGGCTGAGCCCGAGTCGCACTGGTCCTCCCCATTCCGCAGCACAGGTCGCATCAGGTTACGCAACACGACTCACGGGCCGGACGGCGGTCGTCAGGGGCGACACGGCGGTCGGGACGGGCCCACCGGCCCCACGCTGCTGTCGGGAACCGGTCGAGTGATCGGCGCCGACCGAGGATATCCGTAGGGCAGTGTTCGAAATAAGGTTCACCCATGCAACAGCGACCGCTCGGCCGAAGCGGGCTGGCGGTTTCGCGGCTCGCGCTCGGCACCATGACCTGGGGCCGGGACACCGACGCCGACGACGCTGCCGCCCAATTGAAGAGCTACCTCGACGCCGGGGGCAACCTGATCGACACCGCCGACGTCTACGGTGACGGGGACGCCGAGGCGGTCATCGGTTCCCTGCTGGGCAGCCTGGTACCCCGCGACGATGTGCTGATCGCCACAAAGGCCGGACTGCGTCCCGGCTCCCCCCGCCGCCGGGACGGCTCCCGGGGGCATCTGCTGCGTACCCTCGACGCCTCGCTGCGCCGGCTCGGCACCGACCACGTCGACCTCTGGCAGGTGCACGGCTACGACCCGGACACCCCGCTGGAGGAGACCCTCGCCGCCCTCGACCACGCGGTGGGCAGCGGGCGGGTCCGCTACATCGGGGTGTCGAACTTCTCCGGCTGGCAGACGGCCCGGGCCGCCACCTGGCAGGCCGCCTATCCCGGTCGCGCCCCGGTGGTGGCCGCGCAGATGGAGTACTCCCTGCTGGAGCGGGGCATCGAGCGGGAGGTGCTGCCGGCCTGCGCCGAACTGGGACTCGGCCTGCTGCCCTGGTCGCCGCTCGGCCGGGGGGTGCTCACCGGCAAGTACCGGCACGGCCGGCCGGCGGACTCCCGGGCCTCCTCGGCCCACTTCGAGCGGTTCGTGGCCCGGTACCTGGAACCGCGCTGCTCCAGCATCGTCGAGGCGGTGGCCACCGCGGCCGGCGGTCTGGGCGTCTCCCCGATGGAGGTGGCGCTGGCCTGGGTGCGCGACCGGCCGGGGGTGGTCGCCCCGATTCTCGGTGCCCGTACCGTGGGCCAGCTGATCGGCGCGTTGCAGGTGGAACGGATGAACCTGCCGGCGGAGATCACCATCGCGCTCGACGACGTCTCCGCGGTGCCGGTGGGCTACCCGGAACGCGACGGCTGATCGCGGCAGCGGTCACCGGGCCGGGGCCGCCGCTGCGTGCCCGGCCGGTCGGTCTCCGGCTCTGCTCCTGTCGAGCTGCTCCGTCTGTGCGCGCAGCTCGACAGGAATCCCTCGGAACGGCAGGACCTGCTGCACCGGCGGCGGCACCATCCGCCACGCTGGGTATGCCGACGGCGTACCGGGGGTGGTGCCCGACCGGCAGTAGTGGGCAGGATAGAGGGCATGGACTACGAATACGCGCCGCTGCGGCTGCCCTCGAACGTCGACCGGCTGACCGCCGCGGCGCAGTTGGCGATCCAGGCGGAGTACTCGGGTTGGGAACTGGCCCGGGTGCGGCTGTTCCGGGACGGCACGCGGCAGGTGGTGCTGCGTCGCCGGCTGGTCAACACGTCGCAACCGGGGCTGTCCTACTGACCGTCACCAACGGCGCCCCGGGGCCCGGCGAGCCGGCCAGGCCCCGGGGTGGGCCGATCAGTGCGTGTGCCCGACCTCGTCGTGGTCATGGTCGTGGTCGAGGAACGGGTGCTCGTCGAGCCGGCCGACGAGGCGGTCGTCGGCGGCCGGCTGGAACGGCCCGGCCGCGTCGTCGTCGTCGAACGACTCCAGGTCGACCGGCGTGCCCACCTCGCTGACCATCACCACGCCGTCCAGCGGCTCCAGCTCGGGAATGTCGAGGGCACCGAGCGAACCGTCACCGCTCTGCAGCAGCTCCAGCACCGCCTCACCGACCCCCTCGACCGGCGCCGACTCGTCGTCCTCGGGCGTTGCCGCCCGGCGGGCCGCCTCGGCGACCCGGATCAGCGCGGCGACACTGGGCACCCGGTAGTCGCGACGCTGACGGACCGACAGCACCCGGGGGTGCGGGTCACCGGGCTCGACGCCGTCCGCCCCACCCAGACCGACCCCGAACCGCTCGTCGGCCTCGTCCGGGTCGATCGAGTCGACGTCCCACGGCGTCACCTCACCGAACGCGTCGAGCAGCAGCTCGTCGTAGGCGAACGAGGCGTTGTTCAGCGCGACGTACGCCTGCCAGACGTTGTCGTCGTCGACCCGGCCCTGGGCGGCCTTGACCGCGGCCAGGTGCCCCCGGGCGGCCTCGATCACGCGCTCCAGGGCAGCGTCCAGCTGGGCGTGCTGGTCGGTCATGTGTGGCAGTCCCTTCGTCATGGATCCCGCGGGCCGGTTGGGCGGCGTCCGCGTGAGCGGGTGGTGGTGCGGATCAGCAGTCGCGCAGGAACCGGTCGAGCACCCGCACGCCGAACTGTAGCCCGTCGACCGGCACCCGCTCGTCGATGCCATGGAACAACGCCGAGAAGTTCAGGTCCGCCGGCAGCCGCAGCGGGGCGAACCCGAAGCACCGGATGCCGAGCCGGGAGAACGCCTTGGCGTCGGTGCCACCGGAGAGCATGTACGGCACCGGCCGGGCCCCCGGGTCCTCGGCCAGCAGCGCCGACGACATCGCCTCCACCAGCGCGCCGTCGAAGGTGGTCTCCAGGGCCGGCTGGCGCTGGACGTACTCGATCTCGATGTCCGGGCCGACCAGCTCGCGTAGCTGCTGCTCCAGCAGCGCCGACTGACCGGGCAGGCTGCGGCAGTCGATGGTGGCGGTGGCCCGGCCGGGGATGACGTTGTCCTTGTAGCCGGCGGCCAGCCGGGTCGGGTTGGCGGTGTTGCGGATGGTCGCCCCGATGATGTTCGCGATCGGCCCGAGCTTGGCGATCGCCGCTTCCGGGTTGTCCGGATCCAGCTCGATGCCGAGCAGGTCGGAAACCGCGTCGAGGAAGGCCCGCACGGTCGGGGTGACCACCACCGGGAAGCGGTGCCGGCCCACCCGGGCGACCGCCTCGGCGAGCGCGGTCACCGCGTTGTCGTCGTGCACCATCGACCCGTGCCCGGGCCGGCCCTTGGCGTGCAGCCGCAGCCAGTCGATGCCCTTCTCGGCCGTCTCGATCAGATAGAGCCGCTGCTCGGCGTTGATCGAGTAGGAGAAGCCACCCACCTCGCCGATCGCCTCGGTGCACCCGTCGAAGAGGTCCCGGTGCTGCTCGACCAGGTAGTGCGCCCCGTAGTCGCTGCCGGCCTCCTCGTCGGCGGTGTAGCAGAGCACGATGTCCCGGGCCGGCCGCACGCCGGTGCGTTGCCAACCGCGCACCACGGCCAGCACCATCGCGTCGAAGTCCTTCATGTCGATCGCGCCCCGGCCCCACAGGTAGCCGTCGCGGACCTCCCCGGAGAACGGGTGCACCGACCACTCGTCGGCGTCGGCGGGCACCACGTCCAGGTGGCCGTGCACCAGCAGCGCGTCCCGGCCCGGGTCGGTGCCGGGGATGCGGACCACCAGGTTGGCCCGGCCGGGCGCGGACTCGTGGACCTCCGGGGCGAGGCCCACCTCGTGCAGCCGTTCCGCGACGTACTCCGCCGCCCGGCGCTCCCCGGCACTGGTGGCGTTGTCGCCGGTGTTGGTGGTGTCGATGCGGAGCAGGTCGCGGCAGAGTTCGACGACCTCGTCGGTCGGACTGGGCGGGGCGGAGGCGGCGTCGGCAGTCATGGGTCGTTCATACCAGCCGGAACAGATCGACGGAGTGCCCGGCAGGCCGGTCCGGGTTTCGTGGGGCCGGAGTCCGGGTACCGGCGGGTGCACCACCGTCAGCCCTGGAGGGTCCCGTGAGCGTCCCCCTGCCACCCCTGCCGCCCACCGACGACTCCGGCTACCGGCCAGGTGGCCGCAGCGTGGTGGAGATCGTGTCCGAGGAGCACCGGCAGCTCACCGGCCTCTGCGCAGAGCTGACCGACCCGGGCACCGACCCGCAGCGGCGCCGGGAGGTCGGTGAGGTGTTCACCGCCGCGCTGTCCCGGCACCTCTCGGCCGAGGAGCAGTACCTCATCCCGGCCGCCCGGTCCGCCCTGCCCGCCGGGGACGAGGTGGCCGACGGGGAACTGGCCACCGACGACGCCCTGCTGCGCGGGCTGGCGGCACTGTCCGGGACGGAGGTGACCGACCCGGCGCACGCCGGGCTGGCCGGCGAGATCGCCGAGCTACTCGGCCGGCACGTCCGGTGGGTGGACGACACGGTGCTGCCCCGGTTACGGAGGGCGGCCCGCACCGAGGAGCTGATCCGGCTCGGCAACCGGCTGGAGATCGCCGAGGAGGCGGCGCCGACCCGACCGCACCCGGACACCCCGGCGACCCCGCCGTGGAACCGGGTGGTCGAGCCGGCGCTGGGCGTGGTCGACAAGGTCCGGGACGCGGTGACCGGCCGGCGGACGTACCCGAGCGACCTGGACGACCCGCCCCGACAGTGACCGGATCGGGCTGGTAACGGTCGACTTAACATCGAAGGTCTTCCCCTTTATCGCTTCGCAGCCCTACCGTCACGCTATGAATCTGGAGCTGCGACACCTCAAGGTGGTCTGCGCGATCGCGGAGACCGGCAGCGTGACGAAGGCGGCATCGGCCCTGGGTCTGGCCCAGCCCGCCCTGACCGCACAGCTCCAGCGCATCGAGCGCGCCCTGGGCGGTCCGCTGTTCGAGCGGGACCGGCGTGGCGCACGCCCGACCGCGCTGGGCGAACTGGTACTGGACCGGGCCCGGGTCCTGCTGCCGGCGATGAAGGGACTACAGGACGAGGCGGCCCGGCTGGCCGAGGCGGGCAGCGCGCTGAGCCGGTACCGCTTCGGCGGGGTGAACAGCCCGATCCTGGGCCGGCTGGTGCACCGGCTGGCCAGTACCCGGCCGGCGGCGCAGATCAGCACCTACGCGTCCTGGTCGGTGGACGAGCTGGCCCGGTTGGTCCGCACCGGCCGGCTGGACTACGCGCTGACCGGGGTGTGCGGGGACGCCACACCGTCGGCGGAGTACGCGTTGAGCTGGCGGGAGGTGGCCTGCGACCCGGTCTTCGTGCTGTTGCCCGAGCGGCACCCGATGGCCGCGCGGGAGGAGGTGCCGTTGCGTGCCCTGGCCGGGGAGCAGTGGGTGGCCGCACCGGGTGACGGCTGCTTCGGGGACTGCTTCGCCGCCGCCTGCGCCCGGGCCGGCTTCACCCCCCGCAAGCTCTACGAGACCGACGTACGGGGCTGCGTGGACCTGGTCGAGGCGGGTGAGGCGGTGGCGCTGTGCCAGGCGATGTTCCGGCCGGTGCCGGGTCTGGTCACCCGACCGTTGGCCGAGGCGCCGTTGCGCTGGCGGTTGCTGCTGGGTTGGCATCCGGACGCCCCGGCGGCCCGCTTCGCCGACGAGGTGCTGGAGCTGGCCCGGGCCGCGTACACCGACTCGCTGAGCCCGCACCCGCACTATCTGGCCTGGTTGCTGCGCAACCCGTCGTTCGGGGCGTACCCGGGGACGGTCAGCCACCTGGTGGACCGGTGAGGCGGATGGGGTGCGAACCGGCCCGAACGGGGTAGTCACCGCCCCATGACCGATCCGCACCAGCCCGCCGACGACCGGGACACCGCCCGGCAGGCCGCCGCCGCGCACACCGCCGCCTCCCGGGACATCGAGGCCTTCCTGCGCCGGGTGCCGGCGGTGCCAGGGACGGACGACATCGCCGAGTACGCCACCCTGCTGGCCCGCGAGGAACAGGTGCGGGCCGAGCGGCAGGCCATGGTGGACGCGATGGGCCTGCCGATCGGCAGCGTGGGCACGGAGTGAGCAGCGTGGGCACGGAGTGACCCGGGCACCGGCCGGTGTCCGGGTCACTCCGCGGGTGTCCGGGTCACCGCCCGGGTGCAGGTCTCCTCCGTGCCGCCGGTCGGTCAGCGTTCCCGGAGCGGATCGTGCCCGAGGTCGAGCAGGGCGTGCCGCCACTGGTCCTCGGCGTTGCCGCGCGGCGGTCGCTCGTCCAGCAGGGCGTCGATCCCCTCCACCGCCGCCCGCATGACGTCGATGTCCACCCGGGTCAGGTCGACCTTGCGCTTGCCCAGCACGGCGAGGATCTGCCGGCCCGGTTCGGGCAGCGCCAGGTCCGGGTCCGCCGGGAAGGTCTCCTCACCCGACCCCCGGGTGAGCAGCCAGCTACGCAGCTGCTCCGAGGTGACGTTGACGTGCTCGTGGAAGTCCTGCCAGATCGTTTCGACCTCGGGGTCGGTACGCGTCTCGCGTGCCATCAGCGGTCCTCCTCCTCCGGCGTGCGGCCGGGCCGGCCCGGCTCGCCCTCCTCCGACATGCCGCCCAACCCCTCCGGCGGCACCCGCACCCGGTCCGGGTTGGCCGTGGGCGGGGCGAGGATCGGGTCGGTCTTCGGGCTCTTCTCCTCGGCTTCCTCGGGCTGGCTCACGGTTGGCTCCCCCTCACGCTCCCCCACGGCCGGCTCCCTGCTCGGCCCGTGCCCCACAGACCGCTGGACCAGCCGGTGTCACCGGGGGTTGGTGGTGACCGCCGGGGCGTACCGGTCCCCCGCCGCCACGTCGATGTGGAGCTGCCCGTCGCGGGCGTCCACCGTGATCCGCTGCCCCGGCGAGATGCTGCCGTCGAGCAGCATCCGGGAGAGCCGGTTGTCCAGCTCCCGCTGGATGACCCGGCGCAGTGGTCGGGCGCCGAACTCCGGTTGGTAGCCGTGCTCGGCGAGCCAGTCCACCCCGGCGGTGGTGACCTCGATCGTGATGTCCTGGGCGTGCAGGCGGCGGCGGGTCTCGGCCAGCAGCAGCTCGGTGATCTGGCGGAGTTGGGCGGTCTCCAACCGGCGGAAGATGATGATCTCGTCGATTCGGTTCAGGAACTCCGGGCGGAACTGTTCCTGCAACCGGCGCATCAGCCGTTCCCGCAGGTCGGCGGCTTCCTGATCGACCCCGGTGTCGGCGCCGGCGAAGCCCACGCTGCGCTGACTTCCGGTGATCAGCTCCGAACCCAGGTTGCTCGTCATGATCATCACGGTGTTCTTGAAGTTCACCGTCCGCCCCTGGCTGTCGGTCAGCCGCCCGTCGTCGAGCACCTGGAGCAGGATGTTGAACACGTCCGGGTGGGCCTTCTCGATCTCGTCGAGCAGCACCACCGCGTACGGGCGACGGCGGACCACCTCGGTCAACTGCCCGGCCTCCTCGTAGCCGACGTACCCGGGCGGGGCGCCGACGAGCCGGCTGACCGTGTGCTTCTCCTGGAACTCGCTCATGTCCAGCCGGACCATCCGGTCGACATCACCGAAGAGCGCCTCGGCCAGCGCCCGGCCCAGCTCGGTCTTGCCCACCCCGGTCGGGCCGAGGAAGAGGAAACTACCCATCGGCCGGTTCGGATCGGCCAGCCCGGTACGCGAACGGCGTACCGCCTCGGCGACCGCCGCCACCGCGTCGTCCTGGCCGATGACCTTCTCGTGCAGATGCGCTTCCAGCCGCAGCAGCCGGTCGCGTTCCTCCTCCGTGAGCTGGTTGACCGGGATGCCGGTGGCCCGGGAGACCACCTCGGCGATCTCGGCCTGGCCGACCTGGGGCACCCGATGCGGGTCGCTGTCCGTACCCCGGGCCGCCTCGATCTGCTCGCGCAGCTCCTGCAACCGGTCACGCAGCGCCGACGCCCGTTCGTACTGCTCGTCGGCGACCGCCTGCTCCTTGTCCCGCCGGACGTCGTCGAGCTGCCGCTCCAACTCCCGGACGTCCGCCGCCGGGGTGCGGGTACGCAGCCGTACCCGGGCACCGGCCTGGTCGATCAGGTCGATCGCCTTGTCCGGCAGGAACCGGTCGGTGACGTACCGGTCGGAGAGCTCGGCCGCCGCGACCAGCGCCTCGTCGGTGAACCGGACCTGATGGTGGGCCTCGTACCGGTCCCGCAGCCCGCGCAGGATGGCCACCGTGTTCTCCACCGACGGCTCCGGTACGAACACCGGCTGGAACCGCCGGGCCAGGGCGGCGTCCTTCTCGATGGTGCGCCGGTACTCGTTGAGCGTGGTGGCACCGATGACCCGCAGCTCACCGCGGGCCAGGGCGGGCTTGAGCATGTTGCTGGCGTCCAGGCCGCCCTCGCTGCCGGCGCCGCCCGCGCCGACCAGGGTGTGGATCTCGTCGAGGAAGACGATCAGTTCCTCGCGGTGCGCGCGGATCTCCTCGATGACCTTCTTCAGCCGTTCCTCGAAGTCACCCCGGTAGCGGGTACCGGCCACCAGACCGGCCAGGTCGAGCTGGATCACCCGCTTGTTGAGCAGGGTACGGGGCACGTCGCCGTCGCAGATCCGCTCGGCCAGTCCCTCGACGATCGCGGTCTTGCCGACGCCGGCCTCACCGATGAGCACCGGGTTGTTCTTGGTCCGCCGGGACAGGATCTCGACGGCCTGCTCGATCTCGTCGGCCCGACCGATCACCGGGTCGATCTGGTCGGCCCGGGCCAGGTCGGTGAGATCCTGGCCGTACTGGTCGAGGGTGGGTGTCCCCCGGTCCGGCCGGGCCTCCGGGGCGGCCCCGCGCTCCTGCCCGGCGGCCTGCAACGACTCGGGTTGGATCCGACCGGCGGCGAGCATCCGGCCGGCCGGCGACTCGGGGTTGAGCGGCAGCGCCATCAGGATGTGTTCCGGGCCGATGTAGTTCGCCCCCATCGCCCGGGAGAGCTGGTGGGCGTCGAGCAGTGCCCGCTTGGCCGCCGGGGTGAGCGACAGGTTCGGCGGAACCTCCCCCCGGGGAGCGCCGTCGCCCCGCCCACCGAGGGCGTTGACCAGCGCGTCGGGGTCGGCGCCGGCCCGGGAGACCAGGTCGCGCAGCGGTTCGCGTTGCAGTCCCGCCCAGAGCAGATGGTCGGTGTCCAGGTCGTTGCTGCGCTTCTGGGCCGCCCGCCGGGCCGCGTCGGCGAGCATCTCCCGGGCGTCGGCGGTCATCAGTCGGGTGATGTCCACGCGGTGCGGCCGGCGGCCCTCGGCCCGGCCGAAGTACCGGGCCAGGAACTCGTCCCAGGGGTCGGAGCCGAAGTCCTCGGGTCCCTGCGTCATGGTGTGTCCCCCCATCCGCGCGGCACGGTCGGCGTGGGCTACCCGGCGGTCGGGGAGACAAACGTGCCCGGGTGGCACGCTGGGGGGATGGGTGGGATACCGATGGTGGTGGTGGACGGCGCGAACGTCGTCGGGTCACGGCCGGACGGCTGGTGGCGGGACCGGGCCGGGGCGGCGGCCCGGCTGCGGGACCGGCTGGTGCCGCTGACCGGGATGGGCCGGCCGGATTTGCCACCGCCGGTCGAGGTGGTGCTGGTGCTGGAGGGGGCCGCCCGGCGGGTGCCCGCAGTGCCGGGGGTCGCCGTGGTGGCCGCGTCGGGTTCCGGGGACGACGCCCTGGTGGCGCTGGTGGCGGCCGCCGGCAACCGGCCGTGCGTGGTGGTCACCGCCGACCGGCAGCTCCGGGACCGGGTGTCCGCGCTGGGCGCCCAGGTGCGGGGCCCACGGTGGCTGGACGACCGCGCTCCGGCGCCGGACTGACACCCGGGCGGATCACCGACCGGGGGCCACGGCGCAGGACTGACACCCGGGCGGATCACCGATCGGGGCCACTGCGCAGGATGGCAACTCGGGGTGCCTGATTGCGCACTGTCAGTCATCTGACCGCCCGTTCGGTGGCGGCGCGTTGGCGCAACGGGCAACGACCTATATCGTGCGGGGCGCCGTCTCACCGGGATCGGACAGTCGGGCAGCAAAGCGACAGGGCGGTTGTCCGCCCCCGGACAGGTTAGGCTCTAATGGAGCCCTCCCCGCCCCCAGGAGGTTTCACCGTGGCGAGCGTCGCCGAGCTGAAGGCCGCCATCGACATCGCGCTCCAACAGATCGGTGACGGCCAGGCCGCCGTCCAGGCCGCCAGCGAGAAGCTGGCCGAGGCCCAGCAGACCCTGGCCGGGGCGTTGGAGGGCAGCGGGCACGAGACGGTTGAGGCAGCCCAGGCGTCGCTCACCCAGGCCAGCCAGGAGCTGGAGGAGTGCCTCGCGGCCACCCTGACTGCGGTGGAGCAGGCAGAGCTCTACGTCTCCAGCCTCTGAGCCGCCATGTCCATCGTCGAGGATCTGGGCGCACAGATCCGGGCCACCTCCGAGGAACTGCCGGTGGCCCTGATCCTGCAGGCACTGGAGAAGCTGGGACTCGCCGCCGAGCGGCTGCGCTGGGTACGCCAGGAGTCCAGCAACCCGATGGGGGTGCCGGAGCTGTCCGCCGCCACCGAACACGCCGAGAGCGCCGGCCACGCGCTGCGGGTGGCGCAGGAACAACTGTCGTCCTACCTGGCGGCGATCGGGCTCGCCCCGGACACCGGCCGGCAGCCGGCGGGTGACCGGCGCCAACCGAAGCACGACGCACCGCGACCGGACGCCGCACCGGAGACCCCGGTGGAGAGCGAACCACGCGAGACACCGTCGGTGCGCCGCTGGTGGTCGGTGCGGGTCGCGGAGCTGACCGGGCACGCCGAGGGTCCGCCGGGTGAGCCGGACGAGCAGGTCACCGACGCCGGGGAGCTGCTGCGCCGGGTGGCCGAGGGGGTCCGCTCGGGTGACCGGGACCGGCTGCACCGGGAACTCGACCGGGCCCACGCCGACGTCGGCCTGGGCATGGCGGCGGTCACCCCGCCGCTGCTGCGGGACCTGGCCACCGACCTGCTCGGCCACCCGCCCCGGGCGCAGGATCTGGACCGGCTGCGCAGCGACCTGGACCCGAAGGTCCGCGACCTGCTCCCCGGGCTGCCCCCGGCGGCGCTGGAGATGCTGCTCACCCGGATCTGCCGGATGCCACCGCCTAAGCAGCCCGACAAACCCGAGGAACGCCCGCACCCGGCCGACGCGGCGGTGACCTCCGGGGTGCTCACCGGCCTGCTGCTCGACCGGCTCGGTCGGGACCTGCCGGAACGACAGGAGTCCGATGGCTGATCTACGGGCCCAGCTCACCCAACGGGTCCGGACCATGCTGTCGCACGCCCTCGGCGCGGCACAGGCCCGGCAGGACGCGGCGCGAACCGACCTGGACGCCGGACGCCACCGGCTGGCGCGTACCCGCCAGGCGGCCGAGCGCGTCCCACCACGGGTCGGCGCGGACCGCGACCAGCGACTCGCCGAGATCGACGCACAGCACGCGGCCCGGATCGTGGACCTGGCCCACCGCGCCCTCCGGGCCGCGCACCGGGAGGCCCCCGGCGCCGCCGGGGCGGACTGGTCGGGCTGGCAGCCCACCCCGGTGGACCGCATCGAGTCCCCCGGTGTGCTGCGCATCGGCGAGATACCGCTGCCTGGCACCGTGGCCGTCCCGGCGCTGGTACCGCTGCTCGACACCGGGCACGTGCACGTCTCCGGCACCGACCGGGACGGCTGCGACGCGGTGGTCACCACCCTGCTGCTGCGCGCCCTGGGTCGGGGCCGCCCCGGCGGGGTCCGGCTGGTCGGGTACGACCCGGAGCATCTCGGTGGCGGGCTGGCCGGCTTCGCCCCGCTGTCCACCGCCGGGCTGCTCACCTTCGTCGGCCCGGGTGGACTGGGTCGACTCCTCGACGACCTGGTGGACCAGATCCGCCGGATCAACGAGACCGTGCTCGCCGGGGAGTACGGCTCCCTGCGCGAGCTGGCCACCGCCACCGGCCGCCGTCCGGAGCCGTGGCGGGTGGCGGTGCTGCTCGGCGGCGACGAGCTGAACCGGCACGAACGCGGCCAGCTCGACCGGGTGGTCCGGACCGGTGCCGCCTGCGGGGTGCACCTGGTGGTGCGGGGCATCGAGCTGCCGGACGAGCCGTCGGTACGCCGGATCGTGGTCGACCCCGACGCCACCCGGATCGCCCACGCGGCCAGCCTGACCGTCCGGCTCGACCCGCCACCCGCAGCGGCGCTGGTCAACGCCACCTGCCGGCAGGTGGCCGCCGAAGTCAACGCCGGCCCGGCCCCGGCGCCCTTCACCGATCTGCTGCCGGATCCCGAGCAGATGTGGCAGGAGGATTCGTCCGAGGCGCTGCACGCGCCGATCGGTGAGGATCCACTCGGCCGGCCGGTGCTGCTCACCCTCGGCGACTACCCGCCGCACGCGCTGATCGGCGGCCCGTCCGGCACCGGCAAGACCAACCTGATCTTCGCCTGGATCGGTGCGCTGGCGTCCCGCTACTCCCCCGCCGAGCTGGAGTTCTACCTGCTCGACTTCAAGGAGGGGGTGTCCTTCGCCCGGTTCGCCCAGGGCCGGCGCGACCCGAGCTGGCTGCCGCACATGCGACTGGTCGGAATCAACGTCAACACCGACCGGGAGTTCGGACTGGCGCTGCTGCGGTTCCTCGCCGAGGAGCTGCGCCGCCGGGCCGACGCGGCCAAGAAGCACGAGGTGACCAAGCTCGCCGAGCTGCGCGCGGTCGACCCGACCGGGCACTGGCCGCGCATCGTGGCGGTGGTCGACGAGTTCCAGATGCTGCTCGCCGGTCGGGACGTGGTGGCCCGCGAGGCCGCCGACCTGCTGGAGGACCTGGCCCGGCGGGGCCGCTCGCAGGGCATCCACCTGGTACTCGCCTCGCAGGACGTGCGGGGCATCGAGGCGCTGTGGGGCAGGCCGGCCCTGGTGGCCCAGTTCACCCTGCGGATCGCCCTGCCCAAGGCGCTGCGCATCCTGGCCGAACGCAACGACGCGGCGCAGAGCCTGCCCCGCTACCACGCCGTGGTCAACGCCGAGTCGGGCATGGTCGAGGGCAACCAGATCGCCCGCATCCCCTCGGCCAGCGACTGGGGCACCTGGAGCGAGTTGCAGCACCGGCTGTGGCGGATGCGCCCGGCCGACGCCGCACCCGCCCGACTGTTCGACGGTGATGCCATCCCCCGGCTCGCCGAGGCGCCGGACTTCCGGGCGCTGGACCCGGCCCAGGAGACCGGCTCCCGGGGACCGGTCGCGCTGCTCGGCGAGATCATCGACGTCCAGGCCCGCTCGGCAGGGCTACGGCTGCCCCGGGCACCGGGCCGCAACCTCGCGGTGCTCGGTACCCGGGTGGACGAGGCCTGCGCGGTGCTGGACGCCGCCGCCCGGTCGCTGGCCCGCCAGCACCGTCCCGGCACCGCCCGGTTCTCCATCGCCTGTCTCGACCCCGACGCGGACGCCCCGGCCCGCGCGCTCTACGAGGAGCTGGCCGACGACGCCGCCTGGTACGACGAGGAGACCGTCCCCGAGCTGGTCGCCGAGACCGCCGACGGGCTGGGGCACGGCACCGGACAGCCGCACTATCTGCTGCTCTACGCCGTCGACGCGGCCTCCGGTCAGCTCGCCGGGCGGGTCGGCAAGCGGACCGGGCTGGAGCACCTGCGCCGGATCCTGCACGACGGGCCGGAACGGCGTACCCATGTCCTGGCCTGGTGGCGCGGGGTGGCCCGGATGCGGGCCGACCTCGGCGGCCCGGCGTCACGGACCGACCAGATCGGAGCCTGGGTGGCGTTGGACGTGCAGGGCGGGGAGCTGTCGTCCTCGCTGTACCCGGGCACCGGCGGCCCGGACTGGTACCCGCGTCCGTGGCGGGGGTTGTTCTTCGACCGGGCGGTACACCGCACCGGACAGGTGATCATTCCCTACGGGCTGACCCGATGAGCGGCGCCGACCTGGACCGGGCGTCCTACCAGTCGCTGCTGCGCGAACTGGCCGGGCTCAGCGCGGCCAGCGACGCCCAGCGCGCCGAGGCGCACGACTGGTACGCGCGGCAGTGCGCCGCCGCGAAGCGCGCCGTACGCACCGCCGAGGAGCAGGTACGCGCCGCCGAGGTGGAGTACGCGGCGGCGACCGAGCAGGCCGAGCAGGTGGAGACCGAGGCCGCCCACCTGTGGCAGGTGCTCGCCGGCCGGATCGGCGCCCGCCGGGTGGGCCCGCCACCCTCCCCCGTGCCGGGCGCCTCCGACGATCCGGACCGGCTGATCGACGGGGTACGGGAGCTGCTGAACCGGGTACGCCGCCCCGGCGAGCTGCCCGGCTCGGCCAACCCGCTGCTGGTGGCGTGCGGGGTGCTCGCCGCTGCCGTGGCGTACGGCCTGGGTGCGGCGATCCGGGCGTTCGGGGTGAGCAAGGGCGGTGACCTGGCGGTCGGCATGCCGGTGCTGGCGCTGGTGGTGACCCTGCTCGGTCCGGTGGCCGGACTGGGCCCGGCGAAGCTGCTCGCCGACCGGCGGCACGCGACGTTGGGCCCACGACCGATGGCCCTGGTGCTGATCGGCGGCGTGGTCACCACGGTCACCCTGCTGGCCCTGGCCCGCTGAGTCCCCTCCCCGGCCCTCCAAGGACCTCTCCGCTCCCCGGACCTCCCAACCCCCGAACCTCCCCGCCCGCGCCGGACCGCCTCGGTTGATCATGAAGTTGTTGTCGCACGCCCCGGCGTGTCGCGGCAACAACTTCATGATCAACGGATGTCGGGTGGTGCGGGAAGTGTGGAGTCAGGCCGGTACGGCCACCGCCTCGCGGAGCAGCCGGCGGGCCAGCACCACCCGGTCGGCGTCGTCGTCGAGGCCGGGCAGGTCGCCGACCCGGGACACCGTGCCGGTGAGCAGCGCCCGCAGCGCCGGCGCGCACTGACCGGGGAAGGTGATGCTCCGGTCGAAGATCCACAGCGTCACGGTCGCCGTGCCAGCACCACCGGACCCGTCAACGTCCTCGTTGGACGACGCGTCGCGCCGTCCGTCGTCGGTGAGCTGCCACCGCAGTCCGGATCGGACGGTGAGCCGGGTGTCGGCGTCGACCCCGGCGAACAGCGCAGCCTGGGCGAGCGGCCGGATCGGCGCCGGCCGCGACGCCGGCCAGAGCCTCGTCCGCAACCGGTCGGCGACCTCGGCCGGGTCGGCCCGCAGCAGCCAGTCGCGCAATGCGTCGACCGTCTCGGTCAGCTCCGGCTCCACCTCGTCGGGATCCGCCAGGTCGATGCCGAACGGTAGCGAGGTGCGCAGCCGCTGATCGGCGGCGGCGAGCGTGAGGAGTTCCTCGACGAGCGCGTACCGGGTCAACGCCCGGATCCCGACGGTCAGGTGCAACGACGGGGACTGCTGCGCCTGCGCGCTGTGCAGCCAGCCGCGCGGCAGGTAGAGGGCGTCACCGGGGCCGAGGACCACGTCCAGCGCGGGTGGTCCGTCGGCGACCGCACCCACCTCGTCGGCCCGGCCGCCCCACGGCTGCCGCTCCAGCGGGTCGGGCAGCACCGGGGCGTGGATCCGCCAGTGCTTGTGCCCGTCGACCTGGAGCACGAGGACGTCGTGGGTGTCGTAGTGGGTGGCGAAGCCCTGGCTGCCGGCCGGCGTGAGGTAGGCGTTGATCTGGAGCGGCTGGCCCAGGGCGGCGCCGAGTTCGCGGGCGAAGTCGACCAGCGGCGGCCAGGTGCGGTGCAGGCCCTGGAGGACCAGCGTGGCCCCGGAGGCGTACAACTCCAGCACCCGCTCGTCGAGTACCTGGTCACCGATCTCGGCGCCGGCACCACCGCCGCCGGTGTACCGCGCCGCCGGCACGAGCTGGCCGTCCCTGGCCACCCGCAGGAACGGGGTACGCAGGCCGCGTCGGCTGAGCAGTTCGTCAGCGTCAGCGGGGCTGAACAGGTCGGTGAACCCGGCCGGGTTGGGTAGCTCGGCGGCGCGGGACAGCAACGGGCCTCGGCCCCAGTGTGCGGCGGCGAACTTCTCCGGCTCCACGGCGATGCACCGGTGGAGCACCGTGGTCGGGTCCGGGAACGCCGCCGGGCGGCCGGGTGGGCCGCCCGGCGATCGGGTCGTCATCGGTCAGGCCGTTCTACCGGGCACCACGGTCGGCACCACGGTCGGCGCCACGGTCGGCACCACGGTCAGCACCGCCGTCGGCACCGCCGTCCTGCTGACCCGGGGTCGCCCCACCGTCCGCCGGACCCTCGGCACCACCATCCGCGCCACCGTCCTGCTGACCCGGGGTCGCCCCACCGTCCGCAGGGCCTTCTAGGCCGGCGGTGCCACTGGTCCGGATGTCGTCGTCGTTGAGTCTCATCGGTGCTCCCTCGGTCCGCATCCCCGCCCTACGCCGGGGTTCGTGGTGCAGCGGTGGTACCCCCCGCGCGATCTTCTCTAACCCGACCGTAGAGAAGACGGGGCCCGTGCACGGGCGTTTCCGTGTAGGTGGCCCCGTCCGGGGGACGATGTCCGTACCGGGCCACCGCACCGATCGTCGACGCGGTCGCCCTCGGCACGCTGGCGCGGCGCCGGGGTGATCCGGTGACCCGGACCCCCGGCACCGCGTCATGACCGGGTCATCCGGTCACGGGATCATGCGGTCCAGGTCCTTGGGCATGTTCGACTTCACGTCGGACCACTCGCCCTGGGTGACATGTCGGCGCAGGGTGTCCAGCACCACCTGCACCACCCGTGCCGGGCCGCCCTCCACGTCGTACGGGAAGCCCTGCCGGACCTCGTAGAGGAAGTCGTCCCGGTTCAGTTTGACCGGTACGTTGGCCGGGTCCCACCCATCGAAGTAGACCCCCCGGACCAGCACCGGCAGCTGCGCGGAGAACTCCACGCACTCCTGCACCGGCATCCGGTCGCGCAGCAGGTGCAGGACCGTACGCAGCGCCGCGTAGGACTGGTTGCGCCGGTCCTTCGACCACCCGTACGCCTGCTCGATGTCCTTCAGGATGAGATTGGTCTTGTCCAACGACGACTCGAACACGGAAATCGGTTCCCTAGCCATCGGCACACCCCCGTCCGTCGGTTTCCAACCGTCGATCGTCGCGCGGCGGCGGTCCTGCGCTGCCCCGTACGATCCGGGTCGGGCTGACCCGGCCGGGACGCACCACGCACCGGTGCGGACCGTTGCGGTCCCCCGGCGGCGCGACCCGCGTCACCGTGGCCTGCCCGCCCCGACTGCGTACCACCCGAGATGCCACACCGAACCTCCCGTCCCTGGATTTCGTCCGGCGCCCGCGACAGCCGGTCTCCCGCGACAGCCTGCGCCGGGGCTGTCGTCGACGCTGGTCCGGCCGGGGGTGAGTCGGCCTCACCCGGCCCGGGTGAACCCGTCGACGGGCGGCCCACAGTCGCTCCGGTCAGTCCGCGCCGAGCAGGGTGGCCAGGGTCGCCGCGTTGGTCTGGGCATAATCGCGGAAGCAGTTGTTGAGGAGCACGTGGGTCTGCCCGGCGTCGGCGGCCAGTTCCCGCAGTTTCGGCGCCCACTCGCGCAACTCCCGATCGGAGTAGCGGTACCCGAACTTCTCGTGGATGTCCCGGCTGGTCCACCGTGCACTGTGTCCGTGGAACCGCACCACGGCCAGGTCGGCGGTGGCGGCCAGCACCGGCGGCACCGACGACCGGTGTCCCTGCGGCATGTCCACGCAGACGTACGGCAGCTCGTGCCGGCGCAGGAAGTCCAGCGTCTCGGCACGGTTGTCACCGGCGAACCAGGACGCATGGCGGAACTCGAAGACCGCACGCAGCGGGGCGCAGCGGCGCCGCACCTCCAGCAGGTACTGCTTGTTGTCCCGCCGGAGGGTGAACCAGGGCGGGAACTGGAACAGCACCGCGCCGAGCTTGCCCGCGGCCACCAGTGGGTCGAGCGCGCTCAGGAACCGGCTCCAGACCTCCTCGTAGGCGGCGGCGGGCAGGTCGGCCGGGTAGATGGTGTGCTTGTCGGTGGCCGGGCGTAGGTCGGCGTAGAGCGCGGACACCCGGGTGGGATGTCCGGTGAGCAGGCTGAAAGCCTTGATGTTGAAGGTGAAGTCCGGCGGGGTACGGGCCACCCAGAGCGCCGCCGTGCGCTCTGCGGGCGGGGCGTAGTAGGTGGCGTCCACCTCGACCAGCGGGAACCGGCTGGCGTAGTGGGCGAGCCGCTTCTCCGGGGTGTCCGCCTCCGGCGGATACCACCCCGATTCGAGCAGCGTACGGTCGGTCCAGGAGGCCGTACCGACCTTGATCCCGCCCATCCCCGCCCATCCCCGGCCTCCCCGGTGCCGGCCGTCGCGCCCCGCGCCCCCGCCCGGTCCCCGCGTCGGGGCCTCAGGCCGCCCGACGTTCCCGGTGCTGCTTGCAGGACACGCAGGAGGTCGCCGACGGGAAGATCTCCAGCCGTTCCACCGGGATCGGCGCCTGGCAGCCCTCGCACCAGCCGTAGGTGCCCTCCTGGAGACGGGCCAGCGCGTGCTCGTACTGCGCCCGACGGTCGAGGATGGTGCGCAGCAGCGACTGGGCGGTGTCCCGCTCGGCGGTCTTGGTACCGCTGTCGGCCTGGTCGTCACCGGCGGTGTCACCGACCTCGACCAGCCGCAGGATCTGGCTCTGCTGGACCGCCTGCTCGTACTCCGCGCTCAGTTCGTCGTAACGGGCCTGCAGGGAGAGCCGGATCTGGTCGACATCCGCCTCGGACCGCCCCGTGCTGACCGTGTCGTGGACGAGCATGGTGCCCTGCCTTTCCTCGCAAGCCGGAGGCCCGGACTCCCGGCATTCGCCGTGGGTGCGGGCCGCTGTTGAGCCGGGCGAATACCCCACCCTCTGGCGGGCCAAACCGGCTATTTTCCGTACCTCAGCTGTGCCGCCCGGACTCCACCAGAGCGGGATGCCGGGGATCGTCGACCCGGACCACCACGTCGGCGAAGGTGTCCGGGGCGACCTCCTCGGCGTACCGGGCGAAGGCCGGCAGGGTCCACCGCTGGTCGGGCCCGGTACGCCGGGCCAACGCGGCCGGGGAGAGCACCAGGTGGACGGTCACGTCGAAGGGCAGTCCACCGCCGAGCAGGAACGCGCCGCTGACCAGTACCACGCCACCGGGCGGCAGGGTGACGTACTCGGCGCGGGTGGCCCGGTCGGTGCGGGCGTCCCAGAACGCCGGCAGCAGTCGACCCGAGCCCGCAGGAGCGGCCGGGTCGAGCACCTCGCGACGCAGCGCCGACTCGTCCAGCCAGCCGGTGTAGTAGGCGTCGGGGTTGGTCCGGCCGTATTCGAGACGCAGCGAGGCCGGGCGGAGGAAGTCGTCGGTGCAGACCCGCAGGACCGGCCGGCCCCGGGCACGCAGCGGGTCGACGAGGGCGTCGGCGAGTAGCTCCGGCCCGGCGGCGGGCGGGCCGTCCACGGCGACCCGCAGTCGGCGGGCCGGTTCGGTACCGGTCAGCCGGTCGACGAGTTCGGTGACGAGCCGCTCGGGTGAGATGGGACGGATGTGCATCCGACCATGGTGCCTGCCGGCGCCGGGCCGCGACGGCGGTCGCACCCCGCCGCCGGGCGCCGGGCCGGTCAGCCCGTGCGGGCGGTCAGCCCGTGCGGGCGGTCAGCCCGTGCGGGCGGTCAGCCCGTGCGGGCGGTCAGCCCGTGCGGGCGGTCAGCCCGTGCGGGCGGTCAGCCCGTGCGGGCGGTCAGCCCGTGCGGGCCGGGCCCGGTCAGCCCGTGCGGTCGATGGTCACCCGGGCCTCGTCGGCGAGCCGGTAGCCCACGCCGTAGACGGTGGTGACCAGGGGGACGTCCACGCCGACCTTGCCGCGCAGCCGGCGTACGTGCACGTCGACGGTGCGGACCCCGGCGTGTTCGTACCCCCAGACGGCGGCGAGCAGCTGCAACCGGGTGAAGACCCGCCGGGGATGGGCGACCAGGTGCATCAGCAGGTCGAACTCCAGCCTGGTCAACGGCAACGGCTCCCCGTCCCGCAACACGGAGCGGGAGGCGGCGAGGATGTGCAGGGCCGGCGCGGCGGGCGTCGGCACCGGGCGGGCCGGTGCCCGGGGCACCGGTACCGGTTCGGCGCGCTGCGGGCCGGCGGTGATCGTGGCCTCGCCACGCTCCAGCAGCTCGCGGGCGGCCTCCAGCAACCGCCGGGCAGGCGGGGTCAGCGCCTCCTCGTTGGTCAGCGGAATGCAGAGTGTCACGGTCAGCGAGGGGGTGCCGGTGCTGGTCGGACGACGCTGACCGCTCGGCGGACGACCCGGTCCCGCTGGTTGGGACGGATGCCATCCGGCGCGCGACGACGCGGGGCTCACCGACATGGTCCTCCTTGGCTGATCCGGGTGACTCCCGACGGCCCGAGAGCGCGCACGAATCGATGCTTCCGGTCACCACGACGGGGGTCAAGGGGCAGCTACGTTGCATGAATGTGACAATTGACAAACGGATCGAAGCCGGATGCTCGCTCTGAGTGCCAGATACTGATGATTCAAGCAGAACCGGGAAGCTGACCGGATGCGGGGGGTCTTCGCCAGCTTCACCACGATCTGGATACTGACCGTGGCCGGTTACCTCATCGGCCGGTACGGCCTGCTCGGGCCGCACGGCACGACGGTCACCGCACGGCTGGTCTTCTTCATCGCCGCGCCGGCGCTGCTGTTCACCACGCTGGCCCGGGCCGGTCTGGACCGGATATTCACCCCAGCCCTGGCCACCTTCGTCGTCTCCACCGTGCTGGTGGCCACCGGCTACCTGTTACTGGCCGGCCGGGAGGTGCGCGCGGACCCGGGGCGGGCGACGGTGGGGGCGCTCGGCGCGTCGTACGTCAACGCGGCGAACCTGGGGCTGCCCGTCGCGGCGTACGTCCTCGGTGACGTCTCTCTCGTCGCACCGGTCCTGCTGTTCCAGGTCCTGCTCGCCGCCCCACTGGCCCTGGCGGTGCTGGACCGGGCGTCCGGCCGGTCCGGATCGGCGGGGCGGCTGGTCGCGCTGCCGTTGCGTAACCCGATCATGCTCGGCTGCGCGGCAGGGCTGGCCGTCGCGGTCAGCGGCTGGCAGCCCCCGGTCGAGGTGTTCCGTCCGTTCGAGCTGGTCGGATCGGCAGCCGTGCCCCTGGCTCTGCTCGCCCTCGGCATGTCGCTGCCGGGCAGCCGGCCGCTGGCCCGGGGAGCGGATCTGCGGGAGCGCTGGTTGGCGGTCGGGTTGAAGGTGCTGGGACAGCCGCTGGTGGCGTACGCGGTCGGCCGGTGGGGGTTCGGACTGACCGGCCCGGCCCTGCTCGCCGCGGTGGTCACCGCCGCCCTGCCCACCGCCCAGAACATCTTCGTCTACGCCACCCGGTACGACCGTGGCACCGGACTGGCCCGCGACACGATCGTACTGTCCACAGTGGCCGCAGCGGTGTCACTGACGGTGATCACCCTCTGGCTGGGTTGACCGTCCGGACGGACGGCTACCCGACCCGGATTCCGGCGATGACGCGAAGGCACGGAGGTTACCGGCGGGTGACCGGCAGGTAGCGGCGGCCGGATCACCCGCCTGACGCACCGGGTTGAACGGGACCGGATCTCCCGGTGCGGTCAGCGGGTCGGGTCGACGGTCACCGGCGCGTCGTCGGCGAGCCGGTACCCGACCCCGTGGACGGTGGTGACCAGGGCGAGGTCGGCCCCGATCTTGACGCGTAGCCGGCGTACGTGCACGTCGACGGTGCGTTCCAGGGCGTGCCGGTGACCCCAGACGCTGGTGAGCAGTCTGGACCGGGTGAACACCCGGCGGGGGTTCTCGGCCAGGAAGAGCAGCAGATCGAACTCGCGGCGGGTCAGTGGGAGGACATGCCGGCCCCGGCGGACCACCCGGGACGCCGCCTGGATGAGGACCCGGTCACCACCCGCCGACGGTACGGCCACCGGGTCGGGACCGGTCGGGACGGCGAGGGAGAGCCCGACGCCCGAGCGCGGTACCGGTGACCAGCGGTCGGAACCGGTCACGGTGATCTCACCGGCACCGTCGGAGACCAGTTCGCCGAGGAGATCCAGCAACCGGACCAGCGCCGGGCCGGGGGGTTCGGTGCCCAGCGCGATGTCGATGCTCACGGTCACCTCCGGAGCGTCCGGAGTGGACCGGCGCGGGCCGGTGGACGGACGGGCGGGCTTCGGCGGGTACGGGCGGGACGGGATCGCGATGACGGACATGGGTGTCTCCTTCGCGGTTCGGCGAGGGCGGGACGCGGAAACCGGCGGGTGCTCGTGGCACCACGACCGGCCATGGTCACCGGCGGTCGGGGATCGACCGGCGTTCCGGTTCGGACAGGTGGGACGGAAGGTCGGGCCGGGTGGCGTAGACCCCGGACGGCCCGAGGACGGGCAGACCGGCGAGGGTCCAGGCGGCGAAGCCGCCGATCAGGTCGGTGGCCCGGTACAGACCGATCTGCTGCAACGCGGCGGCCGCGAGCGAGGAGGTGTAACCCTCCTGGCAGAAGATCACCACCGGCAGGTCGTACCGGCCCGCGAGCGGCAGCCGCGCGGCACTGCGCGGGTCGAACCGCCACTCCAGCACGTTGCGCTCGACGATGAGCGCCCCGGGGATGGTGCCGTACGCCGCCCGCTGGGCGGCGGGCCGGATGTCCACCAGCACCGCGCCCGTACGGTGGGCGACGTGGGCCCGTTCCGGGTCGAGCCGGTGCAGTGCGCGGCGGGCCTCGGCCAGGATCTCGTCGATGCCCCGGGATCCGGCCGGGGCCAGGGTCTCCGGACAGCTCCGGCCCGGGTGCGTCAGTTCCACGGAATCACTCCTCCGATCATGTGGTCCGGTCGGGTGCGACCGGTCCAGGGCGGGGTCGGACCGGGTGCGGTCGGACCGGGGTGGGGTCGGACCCAATGCGGTCGGACCGGGTGCGGTCCGGCCGTGCGGCGTCCGGCCGGATGCGGTCCGGCTCACCAGGCGGTACCCGCCTCGGCCACCTCGGCGGCCCGCAGCCGGCCCGCGTCAAGGTGGTAGCGGGTCATCCGGCGCAACGCGGGCCGGTAGACGTGGACGCTGACGGCAGGGATGGTCCCGAGGTTGGTCACCTGATGGACGTGCCGGGGGCCGAACCGGCGCCCGGTGCCGGCGGACAGCCTCGTCGGGCGCAGCCGGCCCCGGTCCACCGTCTCCTCGGTCAACTCCCCCGCGACGACCAGGAAGGCACCCGCGCAGCCGCCATGGTCGTGCAGGTCCGTGCCCTGGCCCGGTAGCCAGCTGAGGAGCCAGACCTCGTGCCCGGGTCCGGTGGCGAGCCGGGCGTACCACCGGTCGACCGGGTCGAAGTGGACGCCGGTGGGCCAGGTGGCCGGGGTGGCGTGCTGCCGGGCGATGGCGAGCAGGTCGTCCGCCGGCTGTCGAATGGTGATCATGTCGGTTCTTTCCTGTCGGTCCGTCCCGACCAGGATAGACGCTATAACCTATAGGCTTAGTAGGTATTCCCAGAATCCGGGAGACCGCGATCGGCCTCGGAGCCCGGGTCGAGGTCAAAGTCGGGGTCGACCACTGGACGAGCGAATCTTGTTTCATGAATCTGGAGCGCAACATCCGAGGGGAGCACCCACCCACCGGACGTGCCACCATCAGCACGGGCCGCCGCGCCGGCGGTCCGAGGGTGCGCCGGCGGCCTCCGTCGCCCTGCCAGAGCCAGAGCATCACACCGAAGGCCAGCCCGGCGGCGATTCGCCGGACCAGACGACGGTCGGGGCCACCCAGGTCCACCACGGTACGGACACGGGCGCCGTGCGCTCCCTTCGACCGCCCGACGGGAAGCCGTCGGGCGGTGGCCGAAGGTCTCCTACGCGGGCTAACCGGCAGATACGCCAGTGGGTTCCCGGCCGCCGGGCCGGGAACCCACTGCGACGGTCAGCCCAGGGTGCAGGCCGCGCCGTTGAGGCTGAACGCGGTCGGCGCGGGGTTGCTGCCGCTGTGCGAGCCGTTGAAGCCGAGGCTCACCGAGCCGCCCGGCGCGACCTGACCGTTCCAGGTCTCGTTGCGCAGGGTCACCTGGCTACCGGACTGGGTGTAGGTGGAACTCCACGACTGGGTGACGGTCTGACCGGCGGAGAAGGCGAAGGCGAGCGCCCAGCCGTTCACCGCGCTGGTACCGGTGTTGGTGACCGTCACGTTCGCGGTGAACCCGTTGTTCCACTGGTTGGCGACGGTGTAGCCGACCCGGCAGGCACCGCCGCCGGTGTCGTTGCCGGTGGTGGCCGTGACCGTCGGCGAGGCGGCCGAAACGTTGCCGGCGGCGTCCCGGGCCACCACGTAGAACGTGTAGGCGGTGGCGGCGGCCAGACCGGTGACCGTCGCCGAGGTGCCGGACGGGCTGGCCACCGCGACGTCGGTCGCCCCGTTCTCGCGGTAGACGGTGTAGCCGGTGACACCGACGTTGTCGGTGGCCGCCGACCAGGACAGCGCGACGCTGCTGCTGGTGACCGTACCCACGACCGGTCGACCCGGGGCGGTCGGCGCGGTGGTGTCACCGCCGCCCCCGCCGAGCGCCTCGGTCAGCGCGGCGTACGCGGGCTTCGCCTGGTAGTTCTCGTCCCACACCAGAGCCGCACCCTGACCGGGGAAGACGTCCGGGATCCAGGAGTAGCGGTCGGTGATGCCCCAGATGGTGACGCCCTGGCAGCGGGGGAGGTTGAGGCAGATCTGCATGACCTTCTTGTAGTCGGCGGCCTGCTGGGCGAGCTTGGCCGCGTCGGCCGGCAGTTGCATCCGGATGTCCAGCTCGGTGACCCGCACGTCGACCCCGAGGTCGATGAAGCGCTGGAGGTTGGCCTGCATGTCACCGGGGACCTGGCCGACGATCAGGTGGGCCTGGAAGCCCACGCAGTCGATCGGTACGCCCTGCGTCTTGAGGCTCCGGACCAGGTTGTACAGCCCGGTGCTCTTCGCGTTGACCCCTTCGATGCTGTAGTCGTTGATGCAGAGCCTGGCGTTCGGGTCGGCGGCCCGGGCGGTCCGGAGCGCCTCGGCGATGTAGCCGTCCCCGAGCTTCTGTTGGAACACCGAGTTGCTCCGCCGGGAGCCGTCGCCGTTGTCGGAGAACGCCTCGTTGACCACGTCCCAGGACGTGACCTTGCCCTTGTAGCGGGTGACCACGGTGGTGATGTGGTTGTTCATGGCCGACCGGAGCTGGTCGGCGCTGAGATTGCCGACCCAGCCGGGCAGCTGGCTGTGCCAGACCAGGGTGTGGCCGTAGAGCTCCTTGCCGGTGCTGGCGGCGTAGGTGGCCACCGTGTCGGCGTCGGTCCAGCGGAACTGGCCCTGGGTGGGCTCGGTCGCGTCCCACTTCATCGCGTTCTCCGCGACGACCAGGTTGAACTCGTTGTCGGCGATGGTCTTGTAGGCGGCCTCACTCATCCGGTTCGGGGCCAGGGCGAAGCCGATGTCCTTGCCCTTGGCGGTGGCCAGACCGGCCAGGGTGGTGGCGGCCGTCGCCGGTGCGGCCACCGCCAGGCTGCCGGCGACCAGCGCGGCGACCGCCAGGCCGGCGAGGACGGCATGCCTGCGCCGGTGCGGGGATCCGGGGACCATGGTGACGCTCCTTCCAGCCGGCCAACGCGGCCGGCAGGTGGTGGGGGTGGGTCGACCGGTGCCGGGAGGGGACGGGCGCACAGTCAACCTTCGATGGAAGCGCTCCCAGTATGCCATTACCGAAACCAGTGGCAAGAATTCTCGGAAAAGATTTCGGTCCGCTATCGGCCCCACCATCGACGCCCGCCGCCGGCACCCACCGCGTGACCCCAGAGGTACGACAGACCGGCCACCGCCGCCCGCCGGCCGGACCGCCGACGACGTGGGCCGGACCGCCGACGACGTGGGCCGGGCCGGCAGGCACCGCCCGCCGCGCACGCGGCAGCCACTACACCGGCGGCCTCCCCGCGCTACGGTCGGACACCGATAGTTTCGGTGCCCGGTGCACCCTGGCCACCGGCAGCCCGGTCAGGCGGATCCGGGACGGCGGGCCGCCGGGGGACGCTCCAGTGCGTCGCGGATCAACGCCGCCAGCCGGTCCAGCCCGGCGTCGATCTGGTCGGCGGTCACCGCACTGATCGACAGCCGCAGCGCGTCGACCGGGGTACTCCCGTCGTAGAAGTGGTGCATCGGGGTCCAGAGCACCCCGTACCGGCGGGCCGACCGTTCCAGCAGGACGTCGTCGACCGGGAACGGCACGGTCACCACCATGAAGAAGCCACCGGCCGGCACGTTCCAGTCGATGACCCGGCGCCCGTCGGCGAAGCGGGGGAACCGGGCCGCAAGGCCCGCGTCGAGCAGGCGCAGGTTCCGGGCGTACGCGGCCCGCTCCCGCTGGTTGGCCGCCAACAGGCTGCACCCGTGCGCCAGCAGTCGGCCACCGACGACAGCCTGGGCGATCGCCGACGTGTTCACCGTGACCATGCTCTTGATCTTGGCCAGCTCGTCGGCGAACAGGCTCACCGTCCCGCCCGGACCGGTCACCCGCTGGTCGGCGACCAGGTAACCGACCCGCGCACCGGGCAGGGCGGTCTTGGCGAACGAACCGAGGTAGACCACCTGTGCCCGCTCGTCGAGCGCCTTGAGCGTCGGCACCCGGACCGCCCCGTCGGCCGGGAAGAGGCCGTACGGGTTGTCCTCCAGCAGCAGCAGGTCCTCCGCCGCCGCCACGTCGAGCAGCCGGCGCCGGGCGGCCAGGTCCAGGCTGAGCCCGGAGGGGTTCGCGAAGTCCGGCATGACGTAACAGGCCCGGGGGCGCAGCCCGGCGGCCCGGGCCCGGTGGATCTGCGCGACGAGATCGGCCAGGTCCACCCCGTCCGGTCCGGTCGCCACCGGCAGCACCGGGAGGTCCACCAGCCGGGCCGCCCCGGTCAGGCCGACATAGGTCGGGCTGACCGCGAGCAGCACGTCCCGGTCGTCGGCCCGCAGTGCCCGCAGCACCAGGAACATCGCCTCCTGGCAGCCCACGGTCACCACGATCGACTCCGGGTCGACGGTGATCTGCTCGTCCACCGCGAGATTGCGGGCCACCAGATGGTGGATGATCCCCTTGGTCCGCCCGTACTGGAACAGGGTGCGGGTCACCCGCTGCTGGTCGTACCCGAGGTCGTCGCGCAGGTGCGCGGTGAACCGGTCAAGGTACCCGGCGAGCTGCGCGACGTCGAAGAACTCCTCGTACGGCCGCCCGGCGGCGAACGAGATCGCATCCGGATAGTGCTGGGCGATCTCGTTGAGGAAGTTCATCGAGTTGAGCGAGGGGTCGGCGAGGGCCGGATGCAGACCGGTCATGCCCGGCTCAACGGTTTCCGGCAGTGGTGGGGCATCGGTCACCGGCTCTCTCCGATCGTCAGCGCGCGCAGGTCCCGGGCCGCCGCGACGTCCGGGCAGCCGGCCAGGGTCAGCGCGTCGGACAACTCGACCCGCAGCAGGTCGAACGCGCGCCGCGCACCCCGCTCACCCCCGGCGGCCAGCGACCAGAGCAGCGGCCGGCCGATCAGCACGCCGGCCGCCCCGACGGCCAGTGCCCGCAGCACGTCGGTGCCGCTGGACACCCCACTGTCCAGCAGCACCTGGGCCCGACCGGCCACCGCGTCGACCACGGCTGGCAGCGCCACGATGCTCGGCGGCGCCCCGTCGAACTGGCGACCACCGTGGTTGGAGACCACCACCGCGTCGGCCCCGGCCTCCACCGCCAGCGCCGCGTCGCGGGGGTCGAGCAGTCCCTTCACCACCAGCGGCAGGTCGCTCTGCCCCCGCAGCCACTCGATGTCCTGCCAGGTCAGGGCGGGGGCGAAGACGTCTGCGGTATGCGCGGCAACCGCCGAGACACCGGCCGTGGCCAGGTGCGCCCGGTCGTCCGGACCGGCGGCGAGACCCGCGGCCCGGTCCGGGGTCAGGTTCGCCGCGACCACCGTCTCCGGCAGGGTGAAGGCGTTGCGCACGTCGCGCAGCCGGCGGGCCATCAGCGGTACGTCCACCGTGACCATCAGGGCGGTCGCGCCGGCGGCCTCGGCCCGGGCCAGCAACGCCCGGACCAGCGACCGGTCCCGCAGCCAGTAGAGCTGGAACCACAGCGGCCCGGCGACCGCCGCGATCTCCTCGATCGGGTAGCTGCTCAGGGTGCTGGCGATGAACGGCACCCCGGCCGCGCCGGACGCCCGGGCCAGCGCGAGTTCCCCGTCCGGGTGCACCAGGCGCTGGTACGCCATCGGCGCCGCCGCGACCGGCAGCGCCGCCATCCCACCGGGCAGGTGCGCGGACAGGCCAGGATCGGCCGTGCCGGTGAGCACCCGGGGCAGCACGGCCACCCGGTCCAGCGACGCCCGGTTCCCGGTCAGGGTCGTCTCCGCCCCGCTCCCCCCGGCGACGAAGTCGTACACCTCAGGCGGGAGCACCCGGCGGGCCAGCGCCGCGAAGTCCGCCAGGCAGACGGCGGTGTCGCAGTCCACGGGTACGCCGGGGTCAGCCATCACGGCGCTCGAACCGGTTCCGCAGCCAGTCGGCCACCTGGGCGACCGCCCGCGCCCCGCCGTCCAGGACGCCCGACATGGCGAAGAAGCCGTGGATCATGCCGTCGTACCGGGTCAGCTCGGTCGGTACGCCCGCCCCGGCCAGCCGCTGCGCGTACTGCTCCCCCTCGTCGCGCAACGGGTCGTACTCGGCGGTGATGACCAGCGCCGGGGGCAGCCCGGTCAGCTCCCCGGCCAGCAGCGGCGAGGCCAGCGGGTTCCGTCCGTCGGCCGGGTCGGCCAGGTAGTGACCCCAGTACCAGTCGACGGAGTGCCGGTTGAACAGCCACGGATCGGCGTCGGCCTGCATCGAGGGGGTCTCGGCGCCGTACCGGGTGTTCGGGTAGACCATGACCTGCCCGGCCAGCGCCGGACCACCCCGCTCCCGGGCCAGCAGCGCGACGGCGGCGGTCAGGTTGCCGCCGGCGCTGTCCCCGGCGACCGCGATCCGGTCCGGGTCGACGCCGAGTTCCCCGGCGTTCGCGGCGACCCACTCGGCCGCCGCGTAGCAGTCGTACACCGCGGCCGGGAACGTGTGCTCGGGCGCGAGCCGGTAGCCGACGGTGACCACGGTGCAGGGCACCGCGTTGGCCAGCCGGCGGCAGATCCCGTCGGCGGTGTCGATGCTGCCCAGGGTCCAGCCACCGCCGAAGAAGTAGACCAGCGCCGGCTGCGGGTCGGCACCGGCCGGCCGGTAGATGCGGACCGGGAGGTCCCCGTCCGGGCCGGGCAGGGTCCGGTCGACCACCTGGTACACCGGTTCGCCGGCACCGGCGGCGGCCCGGATCGCGGCGAGGTCGGCGGCCCGGGCGTCGGCCAGCGACTGGGTGTAGAGCGGCTTGACACCGGCCAGCTTGCGGCTGGTGCGGTAGCGGGCGACCTGCGGGTCGAGAGGCACGGTAATCAGCTCCGATCAGCCGGTGGTGACGGGCAGGACGTCGATGCCGCGGAGGAAGAGGCTTCCGGTGTACACCGGCGGGCCGGCGACCGCCAGCCCCGGGAAGCGGGCGAAGAGCCGGGGCAGGGCGATCCGTCCCTCGATCCGGGAGACCGCCGCGCCGAGGCAGAAGTGGGCGCCGGCGCCGAAGGCCAGCGACGCCGGGCCCCGGCGTGCCGGGTCGAACCGGTCCGGCTCGGGGAACCTGGCCGGGTCCCGGTTGGCGGCGCCGACCATCAGCAGCACCACCTGGTCCCGGCCGACCGGTACGCCGGCCAACTCGGTGTCCCGGGGCGCCTGCCGGGTGAGGAACTGCACCGGGCTCTCGCAGCGCAGGATCTCGTGACAGCAGTCGAGGGCCAGGTCCTGGTCGCCGGGGAGTTTGGCCACCACGTCCGGCTGTGCCAGCAGCAGCGGCAGGCCGCTGCCGAGCAGGTAGATGGTGGTGACGAAGCTGGCGTTGAAGAGCACGATCAAGTTGCTGATCAGCTCCTGCTCGGTGATGCCGGCCGCACCGGCGTCGACTGCGGCGACCAGGCTGCTGATCAGGTCCTCACCGGGCGCCCTGCGCCGGTGGGCGATCAGGTCGGTGTAGTACCCCCGCAGCTCGCTGGCCGCGTCGTCGGCGGCCCGGATCAGCTCCGGGGTCTTGCCGGAGACGTCCAGGAAGTCGTCGATGCGCTTGACCCGGGCCCGGTACCACTCCAGGTCCGTTTCCGGGATTCCGATGAACTCGGCCATCACCAGGGCCGGCATCGGGTACGCGAACTCCGCGACGTAGTCGAAGCTCGCCCCGCCGGCCCCCTGCTCGGCCATCCGGTCGAGCAGTTGTTCCGTCACCCGGACCACCACGGGTTCGAGGGCGTCGAGCCGGCGGGGGGTGAACACCCGGGCGAAGACCTGCCGCATCCGGCCGTGGGTGGGCGGGTTGGTGAACATCATCGAGGTCTCGAAGGTGTTCAGGATCGGATGTTCACCCTCGCTCGGCAGGGTGTTCTTGAACCACTCCGGGTCGCGTAGCACCTGGTCGACCACGTCGTAGCCACAGGCGATCGCGACCGGCGCCCCGACCTGCTGCCGGGGTGGCAGTGCCGACACCGGGCCGAGCCGGTGCAGGGCCGCATAGTGCGGGTACGGGTCCCTACGCCCATCGGAGCTGTAGAGACCGGCCAGTACAGAGGTTATGTCCACCGCGTTGTCCTCCCCAGAACTCGCGCCGGGAGCGGCGGGGGTACTCCCCCGCCGCTCCCGGCTCTCCCATCGCTTGGCGCAACCTGGTGACTACAGGTCGAGCATCCTCAGCGGCACCGCGTCGGCCATCGCCTGGTTACCGGCGTCGTTCGGGTGGATGTGGTCCCCCGAGTCGAATTCCGGCTTCAGCCGGCTCGGCCGCTCCGGGTCCCGCAGCACCAGGTCGAAGTCGATCAGGCCGTCGAACTCGGCGGCGTTGTTGCGCAGCCACGCGTTGACCGCCTGACGGGTCGCCTCCTTCTCCGGCGTCCAGACCCCCGGGTTGCCGTGCCCCTCGTATGGGGCCAGGGTGCTGACCAGGCTGGTCAGGCCGCGCTGCTTCACCTGCTGGTTGATCTGCCGCAGGCTGGCGATGATCGCCTCGGCGGAGTCCCCGGTCATCCAGATGTCGTTGATGCCGATGTGGGTGATGACGGTACGCGCACCGGTCTGGGCGAGGACGTCCTCGTTCAACCGGGCGAGCGCGTTCGGGCCGAGCTGGTGGTAGCCGGGGAAGCCCCCGGCGCCCGGCTCGGGGCCCTCGTGGTTGAGCCGGTTACCGGCGAGACTCGCGTTGAGCACGCCGGGGGTACGCACGTCCGGCCGGTCGTCGATCAGCCGGTCGGCGAGCAGGTCCGGCCAGCGCCGGTTGGCGTTGACCGTGCTGCCGTTGCTGTCGCCCATCGAGTCGCTGAACACCACGACCGAACCCGGGTTGTGCCGGCGCTCCACGTCCACACCGGACAGGAAGAACCAGCAGCAGTTCGGGCGGATGGTGAACCCGGCACCGTCGGCGGCGGTGGTCAGGTCGGTGGCGCCGATGAAGTTGGTCTGCTGCGACTGGCCGTGGAACGTCGTCGGGCCGGTCGCGGTGGGGAAGTAGAGCGTGACGACCAGGTCCTGCTGGTCGCCGATCGGCAGGTTGACCGGGTCGCTGAGCAGCTCACCGCCGCGCGCCATGTTCGCCGACGACACGCCGTTGAAGGTCAGCTCCCGGACGCTGGCCGGGTCGATGTCGGACACGTCGTCCGGGGTGGCGGTGTTCGGCAGGGCGACGGTGGCCTTGCCGACCTTCACCGCCTGCTCACCGAAGATGTTGGACAGTCGGATGCGCAGCCGGTCGCCACCCAGCGAGGTGTGCACGACCATCCGCACGCTCTGGTTGTTGAAGCCGGTGTTGGTCAGGCCGGTGGAGTTACCTCGGGTCACCGCCGCTGCCCAGCTACCGGCCCAGGTCCCCTTCGGCCGGATGTACCGCTCGGCCTCGGCCTCGGCCGTCGGGCCGGCGCTCGCGACGACCGCGGGGGTGCCCGCGATCGTCAGCGTCGCGACGGCCGCCACGACCTGCCATCGTTTCGGGGTCGACATTGAACCTCCATGATGTCCCAGCCCAGGGCCGCCCACTGACGGCACCGCTGGATGATGGTCATGAAACGTAACCGGGCCTCCAACAGGCGTCAATCGACCGGACCGTCATGATCAATTAATCGCCGGACAGGTCGGCGCACCGTTTGGCTCTGGCCCCGGTCTCCCACAGGCGAATAGGCTCTGACCCCGCGGCGGGACGGCCGCCGATCCGGCGTGCCAGCGAGTCGAGTGCCGGGGCGGTCCCGGACGACCGCCGCCGCGACGCCGATGGGAGCTGCCGCATGGCTGTCGGGCCCGAGCACCGACCGAACTACGTACACACCGCACTGGAGCGCTTCGCCTCCTTCGGGGACCGGGAGGCCCTGGTGGGCGGTGGCCGCCGGCTGACCTATCCGCAGGCCGCCGACCAGGTACGGGCGATGGCCACGACCCTGGTCCGGCACGGCGTGGCACCGGGCAGCGCGGTGCTGGTCATGGTGGCCAACGCGGTCGAGGGTCCGTTGCTCCAGCTGGCATTGCACCTGCTGGGCTGCCGTTCGATGTGGATCGCCCCGGTCACCGCCCGGCGGGAGATCGACGAGTTCGTCCGGCTCGCCGCGCCGGACGTGTTCGTCTACGACGCCCGCGCGGCCGACAGCCTGGGTGCGCAGCTACACGCCGACCTGCCGGAGGTACCCGTGTTCTGCCTCGGTCCCGGCGGCGCCGGACCGGACCTGACCGCAGCCGGCGACGCGGACCCTACGACACTCCCGGTCGACGTGCCGGAGCCGGAGTCGTTCCTACAGACCAGCGGCACCACCGGTACCCCGAAACTGGTGCACCACCGGCAGGGCTTCTACGCCCAGATCCTGACCCTGGCGCAGAATTTCATCGACGCCGGAATGCCGGTGCTGCGGCACCTTTCCCATTCACCGATGTGGCTGGCCAGTGGTCAGATCACCACACTGTTCAACCTGTTCACCGGCGGTGTGCTGGTCCTGCGCGACGACTGGGACCCGGTACGGTTCATCGAGACCGTCGAGCAGGAGCAGATCAATTCCACCTTCGTCACCCCGCCGATGCTCTACGAGGTGCTCGATCATCCGGCACTCGACGGTGCGGACTTCTCCCGCATGTTCATGTTCAACGTCGGCGCCGGGCCGGCGGCACCCGCCCGGTTACGGCAGGCCATCGACCGGTTCGGACCGGTGCTGCGGATCGTCTACGGGCTCAGCGAGGCGGTGGTGATCTGCGCCCAGCCACAGCTGACGTACGACCCGGAGCACCCCGAGCGGCTGCGTTCCTGCGGCCGACCGTACGGCGATGTGCAGGTCGAGGTCCGTGGACCGGACGGCACGGTGCTCGACCCCGGGGTGGACGGTGAGGTCTGGGTACGCACCCGGCTCAGTTTCTCCGGCTACTACGGGCAACCGGAGCTGACCGCCGAGACCATCGTCGACGGCTGGGTCCGCACCCGCGACGTCGGTCACCTCGACGCCGACGGTTACCTCTACCTGGTCGACCGGGTGCACGACATGATCGTCACGCACCGGCGGAACTGGGCCATCTTCTGCCGGCCGATCGAGGACGCCATCGCCGCCCATCCCGAGGTTCGCGCCGCCGCGGTGATCGGGGTACCGAGCGACACCGTCGGCGAGGTGCCGCACGCGTACGTGGTGACCGCCCCGGGCGCCACGGCGACCGCAGACGAGCTGATCGACCTGGTCGCCTCGACCCTCAACGAGATGTGGGCACCGGCGTCGGTGGAGTTCATCGACCGGCTGCCGCTGAACCGGTCGGCCAAGGTGGACAAGCGGGCGCTGCGCGACCGGTACGCCGTTGACCACCCGGCCGTACCGATCGGCAGCGCCACGTGACGCCGCGCGGACGGCTGGCCACGCTGGTCGGCGCGGACATCATCTCCACCCTGGGCACCCGGGTCTCCATCGTGGCGATCCCGTGGCTGGTGCTGGAGACCACCGGCAGCCCGACCCGGATGGGCATCGTCGCGGCGGCCGAAACGGTGCCGTACATCCTCTCCAGCGCGCTGGCCGCGCCACTGGCCGACCGGGTCGGCCTGCGCCGGACCTCGGTGGTGGCGGACGCGGGCAGCGCACTGGTGATGGCCGCGGTGGCGCTCGCCCCGCAGCTCGGCTTCACCGCGCTGGTACTGCTGGTCGCGGTGGCCGGCGGGCTGCGCGGCATCGGTGACCGGGTCAAGCACGTCATGCTGCGTCCGGTCGCCGAGTCGGCCGGGGTACGGCTGATCCGGTTGACCTCCGCCTACGACGGGCTGAGCCGGGGCGCCACCCTGCTCGGCGCGGCCCTGGCCGGACTGCTGGTGCTCTGGTTCGGCAGCACCGGCGCGATCGTGATCGACGCGGTCAGCTTCGCGGTCTGCGCACTGCTGATCGCTGTGTTCGTCCGGCTACCCGCCCCGGCCGCACCCGCACCCGCGACGGCGACCGCGACCGGGACGGCAACGGCGACGGCGACGGAGGCACCCGGGACGGCGACGGACGACAGCGCGACGGCGGGAACGGACGACGGGCCGGCGAAGGCGCCCCGGGAGAGCTACCTCGACGCCCTGCGGGGCGGGTTCCGCTATCTGCGCGGGGACAACGTCCTGTTGACCATGCTGCTGGTGATCTTCGGGCTGAACATGGTGGCGAACGCGAGTGTCGCCGTCTTCATCCCGCTCTGGGTCGCCGAGGTGCTCGGTTCCCCGGCCGGTCTCGGTCTGGTGCTCGGCGCGTTCGCCGCCGGGGGCCTGGTCGGCAACCTGCTCTTCACCTGGCTCGCGCCCCGGCTGCCGCGCTACCTGACCTTCGTCGCGGGTGCGGCGATCAGCGGTACCCCGCGCCTGCTGGCCCTGGCCCTCAGTGACGAACTGGTCATCGTCCTGGTCGTCACCTTCGTGTCCGCGCTCGGGATCGCGGCGGTGAACCCGCTGCTCGGAGTCGCCCTCTACGAGCGGGTCCCGGACGCGTTGCAGACCCGGGTGATCGGCATCGCCGGTGCGGTCGGCTTCACCGGGTTGCCGATCGGGGCGCTGCTCGGCGGTTGGCTGACCACCGCGTTCGGACTGACCACGGCGCTGCTGGTGTTCGTCGCCGTGTGCCTGGTCTTCACCGCGCTGCCGCTGTTGCGGGGCCGGCCCGACGACCGCTCCCCCGAGGTGGCCCCGACCCCGGCGCCCGCGCTGCGCTGATGCGGGGCTGGCCGTCCCGGGCGGGTCGCCTTTCCCCGCCGCGGACCGGGTTGCCATGATTCACCCGGTGAGCACCACCTCCGTCACCTCCAGCCCGTCCCGCCCGCCCGGCACCGTGCTGGAGGCGGTCCTGGAGCGGATAACCTACGCCAACGAGGAGACCGGCTACACCATCGCCCGGGTGGCCACCCGGCGCAGCAGTGACGACCTGCTGACCGTGGTCGGCGCGCTGCTCGGCGTGCAGCCCGGAGAGAGCCTGCGACTGGTCGGTCGGTGGGGATCGCACCCGAAGTACGGACGGCAGTTCGAGGTGCACTCGTACACGACCGTGCTGCCGGCGACGGTGCAGGGCATCGAGCGCTACCTCGGTTCCGGGCTGATCAAGGGGGTCGGCCCGAAGACCGCGGCCCGGATCGTGGAAACCTTCGGCGTGGACACCCTGCGGGTCATCGAGGAGGAACCCGGCCGGCTGACCGAGGTGCACGGCCTGGGCAAGAAACGCAGCGCAGCGATCGGCGCGGCCTGGGAGGAACAGAAGGCGATCAAGGAGGTGATGGTCTTCCTCCAGGGCGTCGGGGTCTCCACCTCGCTGGCGGTCCGCATCTACAAGAAGTACGGCGACTCGTCGATCTCGGTGGTGCGCAACGAGCCGTACCGGCTGGCCGCCGACGTCTGGGGCATCGGCTTCAAGACCGCCGACACCATCGCGCAGGCCGTGGGCATCCCGCACGACAGCCCGCAACGGGTCCGGGCCGGCATCCAGTACACCCTCTCCGAGGCCGCCGACGGCGGACACTGCTACCTGCCGGAACCGAACCTGCTCACCGACGCGGCCACCATCCTCGGCGTACCCGCCGAACTGGTCCGGGACTGCCTGACCGGACTCGCCGCCGAGGAGGGGGTGGTCCGGGAAGCGGTCCCGAACCCGACCAGCGAGGGCGGCACCATCCCGGCGGTCTACCTGGTCCCCTTCCACCGGGCGGAGCAGTCGCTGGCCGGCGGCCTGCTGCGGCTGTCCCGGACCAGCGCGGACCGGATGCCCGCGTTCGCCGACGTGGACTGGGCACGGGCGCTGGCCTGGCTGCGTGCCCGCACCGGCGCCGAACTCGCCGACGAGCAGGAGCAGGCGGTCCGGCTGGCGCTGACCGAGAAGGTCGCCGTGCTGACCGGTGGGCCGGGCTGCGGCAAGTCGTTCACCGTGAAGTCGATCATCGAGCTGGCCGCGGCCAAGAAGGCGAAGATCGTGCTGGCCGCGCCGACCGGCCGGGCCGCCAAGCGGATGACCGAGCTGACCGGCCATCCGGCCGCCACCGTGCACCGGCTGTTGCAGCTACGCCCCGGCGGCGACCCGACCCACGACCGGGACAACCCGATCGACGCCGACCTGATCGTGGTCGACGAGTCGTCGATGCTGGACCTGATCCTGGCGAACAAGCTGGTCAAGGCGGTACCCACCGGTGCACACCTGCTGCTGGTCGGCGATGTCGACCAGTTGCCCTCGGTGGGCGCGGGTGAGGTGCTGCGGGACATCCTGGCCGCCGACACCATCCCCCGGGTCCGGCTGACCCGGATCTTCCGGCAGGCCCAGCAGTCCGGCGTGGTGGTCAACGCGCACCGGATCAACGCCGGCCAGCCGCCGACGCTCGGCGAGTACCCGGACTTCTTCCTGTTCCCCAGCGACGAACCGGAGAGCACCGCCGAGCAGGTGGTGGAGATCGTGTCCCGGCGGATCCCCCGCCGGTTCGGGCTGCACCCGCGCGACATCCAGGTGCTCACGCCGATGCACCGGGGTCCGGCCGGCTCGGCGAACCTGAACGTCACCCTCCAGCAGGCGCTCGCCCCGCACCGGGAGGGTATGCCCGAACGGCGGCACGGCGCCCGGGTGTTCCGGGTCGGCGACAAGGTCATCCAGATCCGCAACAACTACGACAAGGGCACCACCGGTGTCTTCAACGGCACGGTCGGGGTGGTCACCGCACTCGACCCGGACGAGCAGCGGCTCACCGTCCGCACCGACGAGGACGAGGAGGTGGGGTACGACTTCGACGAGCTGGACGAGTTGCAGCACGCGTACGCCATCACGGTGCACCGCTCGCAGGGGAGCGAGTACCCGGCCGTGGTCATTCCGGTGACGATGGGGTCGTACACGATGTTGCAACGCAACCTGCTCTACACGGCGGTGACCCGGGCCCGGAAGCTGGTCGTGCTGGCTGGCAGCCGCAAGGCGATCGCGATCGCGGTCCGTACCGCCGGCACCGGCCGCCGGCACACCGCGCTGACCCACCGGCTCTCCCGCACCTGAGGTGCTCCTGCTCAGCCCAGGCCGAGGGTGGTGGCGAGTGGGATGACCGTCGCCGGGGCGTGCGGGTCACGGGCGACCTGGGCGAGTACCTCCCGTGCTGTGGGGCGGTGGCGGATCTCGGCCGGTCCGGTCCGCTCGGCGTCGATGAGGAGGCGGCCGGCGTTGGCCGGGTCGCCGGTCAGCAGGTACGCCCGGGCCGCGTCGACCAGATGCGCGGCGCGGTGCTCGGCGGCAAGCCACCGCCAGCCGTCCCGCCCGATCGCCTTCTCGTGC
>NZ_JBAKHU010000027.1:0-86946 GCF_036906895.1 Micromonospora sp. CPCC 206060 | reverse complement strand
CACCACCATCCACGCCACCGAGGCCGGCCGGCACCAGGGCTGGCTGCCCGAGGAGATGAACCGGACCATCCACGCCGTGGAGCACTGGCTGAGCAACGCCTCCGGTCGGGTGATCGTCTGCTCCGGGTACATGCGCGACCAGGTCACCGGCCTGTTCGAGGTACCGGCCGGCCGGGTCGACGTGGTGCCCAACGGGGTCGACGACCGGGCCTGGTACGCCCGACCCCGGGCGGTCGCCGCAGCCCGGACCCGGTTGGCCGGGGACGGGCCACTGGTCGGCTACGCCGGTCGGCTGGTCTACGAGAAGGGCGTGCAGCACCTGATGCACGCGGTGCCCCGGCTGCGGGACCGGCACCCCGGGCTGCGCGTGGTGATCGCCGGGGACGGCCCGTACCGGGACGAGTTGCAGGCCGAGGCGCACCGGCTGGACCTGGGTGGCACGGTCAACTTCATCGGTTTCCTCAACGCCACCCAACTGCCGGCGGTGCTGGCCGCCACCGACGCGACCGTGGTACCGAGCCTCTACGAACCGTTCGGCATGGTCGCCCTGGAGGCGGCGGCGGCCGGCGCCCCACTGGCGGTGGCCGCCACCGGCGGGCTCGCCGAGATCGTCGAGCCGGGCGTCACCGGGGTCACCTTCCCGCACAGCAACCCGGACGCCCTGGCCAGTGCGGTGGACCAGCTCCTCACCGACGAGGTCTTCGCCCGCCGGGTGGCCCGCCGGGCCCGGACCATGGTCAGCGAGCGGTACGGCTGGACCACCATCGCCGCCCGGACCGCCGCCACGTACGCCACCGCCCGCCGCGAGGCCGGCGGCCAGGGTGGACGGTCGGCCGGCGTACCGGCCCGGATCGTGGTACCGGAGGGGAACCTGCTCGCCGTCGCGGCCCGCTGACCCGTCCGGACCGTCGCGGCGCGCCGACCTGATCGGACCGTCGCGCGGGATGGGCCCACCGCGCTCCGCTGGTTATCGTGTACGGCGGGTGACGGATGGGGAGTGGCGCCGTGCAGCAGCTGCTGATCGTCGGGCGGTACCGCCTGCTCGACCTGGTCGGCAGCGGCGGGATGGGTCGGGTGTGGCTGGCCCGCGACGAGATGCTGCACCGCGACGTCGCGGTCAAGGAGGTCGTGCCGCCGGAGTGGCTGACCGAGGCCGAACGCGTGGAGCTGCGCCAGCGCACCATGCGGGAGGCACGCACCGCAGCCCGGCTCAACCACCCCAACGTGGTGCGCATCTACGACGTGGTGCACACCGGCGACAACCCGTGCATCGTCATGGAGTACATCGCCGGCCGGTCGATGCAGCAGATCCTCACCACCGACGGGCCGTTCGCCCCGTACCCGGCGGCCCGGATCGGGCTGGCCCTGCTCGACGCGCTGCGCGCCGCGCACGCCGCCGGGGTGCTGCACCGCGACGTCAAGCCGCACAACGTACTGATCGGCGAGAACGGGCGGGTGGTGCTCAGCGACTTCGGGCTGGCCACCTTCGACGGTGGCGACGGCGCGATGACCCGCCCCGGCATGGTGCTCGGCTCCCCGCAGTACGTCGCCCCGGAACGCGCCCGGGACGGCACCGCCGACGCCCGGACCGACCTGTGGTCGCTGGGTGCCACCCTCTACGCGGCAGTGGAAGGGAAGTCGCCGTACGCGCGACCGACCACGATGGCCACCCTCACCGCGCTGGCCACCGAACAGCCCGCCACCTCCCGACGGGCCGGCCCGCTGCGCCCGGTGCTGACCGGGCTGCTCCGCCGGGACCCGGCAAAACGGTTGACCGCCGGCCAGGCCGAGAAGCTGCTCCGGGCGGTGGTCGCCGCCGAACCCGCACCACCGCAGCGGGAGGCGGTGGGCGCACCGGGCCCGCCAGCCGCCCCCCGGAACCCGGGCGCCCGGCTCCGGCGGGCCCGCCGGTGGTTGGCGGCCGGCGGGGCGGTCGTGCTGGTCGCGGCGGGTGTGGCGCTGGTCTCCCGGGGCGGCCCGCCCGGCACCGGGCCGGTGCCCGCGCCACCACCGGCAACCGTCCGGCCGGTGGCCTTCCCCTGCGCCCGACCGGCCGGGCCGTACCAGGCCAAGCGGGTCGTGCCGGCGCCCACCCCGGCCGGGGAACGGTACCCGTTGGCGGCGGGCTGGACCTGGTACACCGATCCGACCGGGTTCCGGGTCGCCGCCCCGGTGGGCTGGCTGCGTTTCGCCGACGGTACGGCGGCCTGTTTCCGGGATCCGAGCGGGTTCCGGGCACTCAGCCTCGAGACCGTCACCCCGCCGGCCGACCTGGTGGCGTACTGGCGTGACCAGGAGCGACGGCTCACCGGCAGCGGGGCCCTGCCCGGCTACCGCCAGGTGCAACTCGCGCCGATGGCCGGGCTGCACGACGGCGCGGCGGTCTGGGAGTGCGGCTGGGTCGGTCCGGGAGGCGAACGGATGCGCAGCTCGCGGTTGCTGGTGCGCACCTCGCCGGTGCACGCCCACGTGCTGGCCTGGCAGACCCCGGAGCTGGACTGGCCGGCGAACCACGACCGGCTGCTGATGATCCGGCGGAGTTTCCGGCCGGCCGGGTGAGCCGCAGAGTCACCGGCCGGCTGGACGCCGTCCCCTGTGGAACGCGGAGGTTGTTGCCCGATGCCGGTTCCACTGGCACAGTGACGTAGTTTCGTGCCCAAGATCCTGGGGAGGATGAGGCCACCATGATGGGACCGTCCCACGCGCTTTCCGGCGCCGCCGCCTGGCTGGCTGGTTCCTGGGCACTGGAGCACTTCGCCGACTACCACCAGTCGCCGTTGGCCATCGCGGTGGGCACGGCGGTCTGCGCCGGTGGGGCCCTCTTCCCCGACCTCGACCTCTCCGGCAAGGTGACCCGCAACCAGGGCGGGGCCACGGTGGCCCGGACGTTCGGCGTCTTCTCGCTCTTCATCGCCGAGGTGATCGAGAAGCTCTCGCTCGGCGTCTACCACGCGACCAGGCTGAGCAAGGATCCGCGCCGCAACAACGGCCACCGGACCCTGACCCACACCATCCCGTTCACCGTGCTGGTCGGCTGGGGCACCACCACCCTCTGCGCCACGTACGGCAAGTGGGCCGTGATCGGCATCCTGTTCTTCATGATCGGCTTGGCGCTGCGCGGGCTCTTCGACGACTGGGCCAAGCGCGCCGGCTGGGTGATCGTCACCCTGGTCTCGCTCGCGGCGGCCTGGTTCACCTTCCTGAACCTCCCCGGTGACCGGGGGTACCCGATGATCGGTCTCGCCGTCGGCGTCGGCTGCTTCGTACACATCCTCGGCGACCTGATGACCCGGGCGGGGGTACCCATCCTCTGGCCCATCCCGATCAGGCGCCGGATGTGGACCATGGTCGGCATGCCGAACAGCATCGCGCTGAAGACCGGCAGCAAGGCCGAGGTGGTGTTCGTCCGGATCGGACTGACCGTGGTGGCGGTGCTCTCCGCGATCGGACTGGTGGCGCCCAACGTGCTGGACCGCTTCACCATCGAGAGCTGAACCGGCAGCGGTACTGTGGTCCGATCCGACCGCGTGGTGAGGAGCGAACGATGGCTGCCGACGAGCACCGGCCCACCAGCGGAAGCACGCTGTCCGAACGCCTCAACCGGGTCTTCGACCGGATCCGGAAAGCGGACGGCAGCCGGTTCAGCCTCCGCGAGGTCGCCGACGCGGTCACCGCAGCCGGCGAGCCGATCTCCTTCGCCTACATCGGGCAGCTCCGCAACGGCGAGAAGGACAACCCGAGTCTGAAACACCTGCGCGGTCTCGCCCGGTTCTTCGGCGTACCGGTGGAGTACTTCACCAGCGACACCCTCGCCGACGAGGTTGACCGGGAACTCGACCTGGCCGCCGCGCTGCGGCAGGTCCGAGCCCGGACCATCGCCCTGCGGCAGTCCGTCGTACCCGAGGCGGAGCAGGCGATCGACGCCCTGACCGAGTTGCTCGCCACCATCCGTGAACTGGAACGCTCCCGCACCGGCACGGATGACGGCACACTCCGGACCTGAAGCCATGGTGCTGTCCCCCTGGCCATTCGGTCGTCGACGGGCGACCCTACGGCAGGTACGCAGACGCTGTGAGCAGATCGCCCGCAGCATCCGCATGCCCGAACCGTTCGATCTCCAACTCTTCGTCGGGCAGCTCAGCGCCGACCGGGGCCGACCGATCCACCTGCTCCCGTTCGACCTGCCACCCGGCGCGCCGTGCGGGCTCTGCGTCACCACCGACTACGCCGACTACCTGGTGGTCCGTTCCACCACGAGCGGCGCGCAACGCGACCACATCGTGCTGCACGAGGCCGCCCATCTGATGCTCGGCCACCGGCCGCATCCCCTGGACGAGCAGATCGGTGTGGGGCAGGTCTTCCGCCACCTCGATCCCCGGGTGGTGCAGGGCATGCTCGGCCGCAGCGCCTACGGCACGGTGGAGGAGCAGGAGGCGGAGATCCTCGCCTCCCTGCTCGGCCAGCGGGCCGGCGCGCGACGGCAGCCGGTTCCGCAGCCGCCCAGCGACCCGTTGGTCGCCCGTCTCGGCCGGTCCCTGGAACACCACAACCGTGGCTAGCCACACCACCGCCTTCCTCACCTGCGCCGCCACCGCCTGGACGGCTGCCGGCTACAAGCTGGCGGCGCTGCGCCACGACCCGCGCAACCCGGCGCTGTGGGCACTCACCGCGTGCATCGTGCTGCCGGCGTTCGGCTTCACCATGGCCGTACCCGAGGTCTACACGACGGTCAACGAACTGCTGGGCACCCCCAACATGGCGTCGCTGCTGGTCTACGGCTGCATCGTCGGGTACAGCGTCGTCGCCCTGATCATGCTGATGCTGTGGCACCTGCCGACCGCCGAGGCCCGCCGCCGGGGCCGTCGGCTACTGCTGTTCTACGCCGTCGTGCTCACCGTCATGGCGGTCCTGTTCCGGCGGACCGGTGCGACGGTCGAGCACCCCGACGACTTCGATCTGGTGTACGGGCCGGACCGGATGGGGGGCACCTTCCTGCTGGTGTACGTCAGTGCCTTCGGCTACGGGCTGGCCACCGCGGCCTGGCGGGGCCGGCAGTTCGCCACCCGGGTCGCGCACACCGCACCCGACCGGCCCTGGCTGGCCCGGGGGTTGAAACTGGTCGCGGCGGGTTCGTTCATCGCGCTGGGCTACTGCCTGGGCAAGGCGGTCTTCGTGGTCGGTGCCTGGAACGGCGTCCGGCTGCTGCTGTTGAACGAGGGGGCCACGCAGTGCGCCTGCGCCGGGGCGGTGGTCATCACCGCCGGCCTGACACTGCCGTCCTGGGGGCCACGGCTGACCGCCAGCACGCATTGGCTGGGCCAGGTCTGGACCTACCTGCGGCTGTATCCGCTGTGGCACACCATGTACCAGGCGGTGCCGGGCATCGCCCTGGACCCGCCGGAGTCCCGGCTGGCCGATCTGCTGCTGCTCCGGGACCTCGACTACCGGCTGTACCGCCGGTTGGTGGAGATCCGCGACGGACGGAGCGCACTCGCCCCGTACATGGGTCCGGTGGTCACCGGCGCCGAGCGGACCGCCCGGCGGTACCGGCTGCCGGTCACCGCCGTCGAGGAGGCGCTGCGGATCCGCGGCGCGGTACACCTGCTCCGGTGCCCCCGGCACCGGGTCGACGCTCCCCCGCCGTCCGGCGCCACCGGGCCGGACCTGACCGGGGCGGACGACCCGGCGTGGCTGGTGCAGGTCGCCCGGGCACTGGACCAGCTCACCGTGCGGGCCGACTGAAATGCTGGTAGTCGGGGGTGTCCGGCCAGGCACCACCCCACTGCCAACCGGCGGCGGTCAGGCGCCGACCCGCTGCGGTGGCACGCTGAGCCCCCAGAAGGTCATCAGCTCCGGGGTGTCGACCCGACTGCCGTCCGCCACCGTGTCACAGGCGATGTCGACGATCTGGTCCTTGTGCGCCAGGAGATAGGGCCGGGCACCGACGTCGGCCTTGGCCAGCGTGGTGATGCCCGGCCAGTGCCGGCGCCCGAAGAGCATCGGGTACCCGCGCAACCCGCCGTAGGTGGCACAGACCAGGGCATCCGGGTACGGCAGGGCACTGACCCGGCGTACCGCGGCGACGCTCAGGCCGGGCATGTCGACCGGTACGACCAGCACCGCCTCGATCCGGTCGTCGGTCAGCGCCGCCAGCCCCACCCCGAGGGAGGAGCCGATGCCGGTCCCCCAGGACGGGTTCACCACCACGGTGGCCCGGGACAACTCGGCGGTACGCAGCACCTGGTCGGCGGCGGCGCCCAGGACGACCACGATCTGGCCGCAGCCCCCGGCGACCAGGGTGTCCAGCATCTGGTCGACCAGGGGCTTCTCCCCCTGGTGGAGCAACGCCTCCGGGCCGCCGATACGACGCCCGCCGCCGGCAGCGATGATCATTCCTGCGATCCGGTTCAGCTGTGCCACCCCCACCCTGGCGACGGGCGGTTCCGTCCCGTCGTACGCACAACGGAGGTAACGAGCCGTCAGATCGCCGAGTTTCGGGTCAAAACGGAAATCTTATGGCATCACGCAGCATCGGCGTAGCATTCGACCACGCTGACATCGAGCGGGAAGCGGACCGGGGTGGCCCCGAACAGCAGCCGGGTGGCCCGCGTCCCCGCCTGGAACACCAGCCCCGCCACCCGGTCGGCCTGCTCCGCCGGGCAGTGCACCACCACCTCGTCGTGCTGGAAGAAGACCAGCTCGGCCCCACCGGAACCGGCCGGCAGGCCGCCGTCGGACTCCCCCAGCGCGGTGCGCGGGGTCGCCAGCAATGCGGTGCGCAGGGTCGCCAGCAGGGTGGACGCCCACTCGGCGGCGGTCGCCTGGATGACGAAGTTGCGGGTGAACCGGCCCCGGGACCGGGCCGCCGCCCGGGACCGGGGGCCCCACGGGTCAGCCTCCGCGTCGGCGCCGGCCACCGGCTCGTCGGGATCGGTCTCCCGCACCGCGACGCCCGCCGGTGGACAGGTCCGCCCCAGCCAGGACCGGACCAGCCCGTTCGCCTCGCCGGTACGGGCCGCCGCCTCGAGGTACTCGAAGGCGGTCGGGTAGTTGCGGCGCAGCACCGCCAGGGCCGGCGCCGCCATCCCGCCGGTCTGCCCGTACATCGCGCCGAGCAGGGCGACCTTGGCCCGCGCCCGGTCGCCACCGAAGGCGTCCCGGGCCAGCGCGGCGTAGAGGTCCCCGGCGCCCCCGGCAGCGGCCAGCCGCTGGTCACCGGACATCGCGGCGAGCACCCTCGGCTCCAACTGCCCGGCGTCGGCCACCACGAACCGCCAGCCCGGATCGGCGACGACCGCCCGCCGGACCACCTTGGGGATCTGCAACGCGCCGCCGCCCCGGGTCGCCCACCGGCCCGACACCACCCCGCCCGGCACGTACTCCGGACGGAACCGCCCGCCGGAGACCCACGCGTCCCGCCAGCTCCAGCCGTGCGCCGTCCAGATCCGGTAGAGCTCCTTGTACTCCAGGACCAGCGGCACCGCCGGGTGGTCCACCCCGCGCAGCACCCAGGCCCGGGTGTTCGGCAGCTCCACCCCCACCTTCGCGAACGCCCGGAGCAGCTCGGCCGGGGAATCGGCGTGCAGCTGCCGCAGCCCGAAGGCCTCCGCGATCCGGGCACCCAGCTCGGCCAGCCGCCGGGGCGGCCCACCCACCGGGGACGGCTCACCGAGCAGGTCGAGCAGGAGTTCGTCGTGCACGTCAGCGCGCAACGGCAGGCCGATCGCGCCCATCTCCACCGCCACCAGGGCACCGGCCGACTCGGCGGCCACCAGCAGCCGGAACCGGCCGGGGTGCTCGGTGGCCGCGATCCGGGCGAGCTGGTCGGCGTACACCCGGACCAGGGCGTCCAGGCCCGGACCGGGTGCGGCCGGCGGCGCGTCGAAGAGCGCGCCCTGGCCGTGCCCGGGCGGTGCCGCCGGGCGGGGCGGCGGGTCGGCCGGCACCGGCGCCCCGGTCAGTCGGGCCCAGGCCGCCGCGAGCGCCCTCGGCTCACCCCACCGACCGGCGTACCCCAGCAGCAGCCCCTCGGTCAGCTCGACGTCGTGGCAGCGCTCGACCCGGACCCCGGCGGCCAGCAACGCCGGGTAGATCACCGGGGTGGCCGCCCACACCCAGCGCGGCCGGTCCGCCCGCTCCCGGGCGGCGACGGCGGCGACCAGGTCGGCCACCGGCTCGGCCGGCCCGGCGGGGGTACCGTCCGGGTGCAGCGGTTGCAGCACGGCGCCCCCGCCGTGCGCCTCCCCCGTCACCGCCACCAGCACGCTGCCGATTGTGCCCCGCACCCCCGACAACCGGCGGGGATGCGGGGCGGTTGGTCAGCGGCGGTGGGTCACTTGACGGCGCCGGAGGTCAGACCGGACTGGATCTGCCGCTGGAAGACCGCGTAAACAATGATCATCGGCAGGATCGCGATGGTGAGGGCGGCGAAGAGACCGGACCAGTCCGCCTCGTAACCGGCGTTCACCGAGATGTCGGCGATGCCCTGGGTGAGCACCCACTTCTCCTTGGCGTTGGAGAGCAGCACCAGCGGAAGCTGGTACTGCGCCCACTGGCCGATGATGTTGAAGATCGCCACGCTGATCAGACCCGGCTTGGCCATCGGCAGCATCACCCGGAAGAACAGCCGGGTGTGCGAGCAGCCGTCGATCATCCCGGCCTCGGCGACCGAGGAGGGCAGCGTCTTGAAGAACGCGGCCAGGAAGAAGATCGTGAACGGCAGCGAGTACGCGATGTAGACCAGCACCACCCCGGTGTGGGTGTCCAGCAGGCCCAGGTTCTTCACCACGAAGAAGAGCGGTACCAGGGCCAGGAAGACCGGGAAGGCCAGCCCGGAGACGAACAGGTAGTAGATGAACCGGTTGCCCCAGAACCTGTAGCGGGCCAGCACGTACGCCGCCATCGAGCCGAGCAGCATCGTGCCGGCGGTGCTGAACCCGACCACGATGACGCTGTTGAGGAAGTACCGGCCGACGTTCGCCTTGGTCCACGCCCGACTGAAGTTCTCCCAGCGCAGCTCGGCCGGAAGCGTCCACGGGCTGCTGAAGATCTCGGTGGTGTTCTTGAACGCGGCCAGGAACGTCCAGAGGATCGGCACGATGACGATGATCGCCCAGACGGCCAGCGCCACGTGCCCGAGGCGGGCGAACAGGCGTACCTCGGCGCGCCGGTTGCTCCGCCGGTGCCCGGCCGGACCGGCGGCCGGGCGCGGGGCGTCCACGGGTGCGGATGACTTCACGATGGTCTGCGGGTTCATCTCAGTACTCCACGCTCTCCCGCTTGGTCAGCCGCAGCGTCAACGCCGCGAACGTGATGGTGAGGAAGAACAGCGCCACCCCCATCGCCGAGGCGTAGCCGTACTTCGAGTAGACGAAGGCGTTGCGGTAGATCTCCATCGCCAGCACCGTCGTCGCGCCGTCCGGGCCGCCGCCGTCCACCGACAGCACCGCGACGATGGCGAACGCGTCGAACGCGGCGATACCGAGGTAGACCCAGGCCACCTGGAGGGTGTCCCAGAGCAGCGGGAGGGTGACCCGGAAGAACAGGGTGACCCGGGTGGCGCCGTCCATCTCGGCGGCCTCGTAGATCTCCCCCGGGATGGAGGCCATCCCGGCGGAGAAGAGCACCACGTAGAAGCCGACCGCCTGCCAGACCAGTACCCCGATGATCGACCAGAGCGCCAGGTTGGGGTTGATCAGGAACAGCACCGGATCCAGGCCGAACTTCATCAGCACGCCGTTGATCAGGCCGGACTCGTTGGGCCGGTAGACCATCTGGAACAGCACCGCGATGATGGCCACCGCCAGGACCTGGGGGAAGAAGAACACCACCCGGTAGAACCTCGACCCCCAGACCCCCTGGCGTTGCCCGCCGACGCTCTTGCCGCCCACGTTGAGCAGGAAGGCGAAGAAGAGCGCGATGGCAATGGTGATCAGCGGCAGGGCAAGCAGCAGTACGCCGTGGTGCTGGACCGCTTTCCAGAAGTCACCGTCGTCGAGCAACCTGCGGAAGTTGTCGAGCCCGACCCAGTTGGGGGCGGACAGACCTCGCCAGTCGGTCATCGAGATCTGGAACGCCTGCGCGTACGGCGCGATCACGAAGACCACGTACAGCGTCAACGGGGCGGCCAGGAAGCCGACCACGAACGGATACTTGCCGTGCCGCATGACCTCTACGCTCCGCTCAGCGCTTGAACTTGGTGACGGAGGAGTCCTTCTTGATCGCGTCGGCGCGCTTCTGGATGCGCTCGACGAAGGCGTCCGCCTTGATCCGGCCGAACATCAGCTCGTTGGTCGCGGTACGGACCTCCTTGTCCAGCTCCTTGTACCAACCGTCGAAGAAGATGTTGACCACGTCCTTGCCGGCCGCCGCGAGCGCGGCCTGCGAGCTGGCCACGCCGGGCGGGAAGGCGTACCCCTGGGACCCGGCGGTGACCACCGTGGGCGCCTTCACCGTCTCGGTGAAGCCCTTCGCCCCGGCGACGGAGAGCATCTGGCGCATGTACTCCAGACCGCCCTTGGGGTTCTTGCTCTTGGCCGAGACGAAGTAGCCCTCACCGGCGGTGGCCCGCACCGCCGCCGACGACAGCTTGTCCGAGGCGGACAGGCTCGGGATCGGCATGAGCTGGTACTCGAAGCCCTCCGGGGTGTCCTTCTTCTGCTCGCCCTCCAGCCAGTCACCGCTGGGGTAGAAGGCCAGCTTGTACTGGTTCTGCCGGAGCTGGACGTCGGTGTGCTTGAGCCCCTCGAAGCTCTTGTCCGTGTACTTGGCGCCGATCTCGGCCCACGCCTGCGCGGCCTGCTTGACGGCGTCGACCTGCCAGGCGCCGTCCTCCAGGTTGTCGATGTTCTTCAGCACGTCCGCGCCACCGATCTTGGCGGCGTGGGTGAGGATGACGTTCCACTGGTAGTAGGCGGCGTTCGCCCCGGCGTAGCCGTACGGGGTGATGCCCTTGGCCTTGATGGCGTCGCAGAGCTTGACGAACTCGTCCCAGTGCTTCGCCGGCGCCCAGCCGTTGTCCTTGAACAGCTTACCGGAGTACCAGATGCCGAAGACCGTGGAGACGTAGTTCAGCACGTACGGCTTGCCGTTGAACGAGCCGACCTCGACGGTGCCGGGGACGACGGTGTCGCGGACCTTCTTCGACGGGTCGTCGACCGACGGGGCGTCCCACAGCTCGGTCAGGTCGTAGAGCTGGCCGTCGGCCACCAGCGCACCGAAGTCCAGCGACTTCTCGCCCGAGTTGTTGACGAACTCCGGCGGCTGGCCGGAGGCGAACCGGGGCTGGAGAATGGTCGAGATCGCCTGGCTCGACTGGTGCTTGATCTCCGCCTTCGGGAACGCCTTCTTGTACAGCGGCTGGTGCACGTCGGTGGCGTACTTGTCACCGTAGCCACCGTTGAAGATGACCACCTCGATCGGCACGTCCTCGGGCACGCCGAGCGGGTTGGTGGCGCTCTTGGTGCCGCCCTTGGCCGGCGCGGTCTTCTCCTCGCCGCCGCTGGTGGCACAGGCGCTGAGCAGGCCGACCGCCGGGGTGGCGAGCAGGCCGGCCGCGGCGGCGCGACGCAGCACGGTACGACGGCTGAGCTCCGTCGGGTTCTCGGGGGTAACGGACATCTTCGTCTCTCCTTGCGGGTGGGATGCGAATCAGGCGGTGCGCCGGAGACGCCCGGCGTACCGCGACTCAAGGGCGTTGTTGTGCGCGTCCCCGCCGGGGACGTTCGCCGAGAGGTAGATGGGGGGTGCCTCTCCGGCAAGATGGAACCGTCGTACGACCTCTGCGGTGAGTAGCTGCGCCAGTAGCGCAGCGGTGACCGTGGAGACCGCACAGACCGCGCCGCCGCCGGGAAGCGGCAGCAGTGCGTCGCCGTACGGCGCGCCGTTGTCCAGCACGATGTCGGCCAGATCGGCGAGCCGTCGTCCCGACGGGTGCCGGGGAGTCACCCGGGCGGTGTGTGCCACCGAGGTGACCGCGATGAGCCGGTGGCCGCGTCCGGTGACCAGCTCCGCCAGCTCGACCACCGAGCCGTTGATGCCGGACTGGGAGGCGACCAGGAAGATGTCCTGCGGTGCCGGGGCGGCGAGTGCGTAGAGCTGGTGGGCGACGGCGGGGTCGCGTTCCAGCTTCGGATCGGCGAGCACGTCCCGGGGCGCGTCGCCGTGCAGCACCAGATCGTGCAGGGTGATCCGGTTGGTGGGGACCAGTCCGCCGGCCCGGGCGACCAGCTCGGCGGCGAAGACCTCGGAGTGCCCGGCGCCGAAGGTCTGCACCACCCCGCCGGCCCGCAGGCTCGCGGTGATCAGGTCGGCGGCCCGGGCGATGCCGTCGGCCTCGGAGTCGAGCAGCCGGTCCAGCACCGGTCGGACCGCCTCGGCGTACCCTGCTGCGCTGATCATGCGGTGGCCCCCTTCGCGGCCTTGTGGCCGTCGACGGCCTGGGCGGTGCGCCGGAAGGCCGCGTGGGCCCGGTCGTGGGTACGCTGCGCCACGGCGATGTAGAGCAGGTCGAGCACGACCAGTTGCGGGTGCCGGGCGGAGAGCGCGTCCGGCCGGAACGTGGTGGCCTGGCTGGCGGTGAGCAGCACGATGTCGGCCAGCTCGGCCAGGGGTGAGCGGGGGAAACCGGTCAGCGCGACGGTGGTGGCGCCCCGGCTGCCCGCCTCGGCGAGCATCTCGATGGTCTCCCGGGTCTGCCCGGTGTGTGAGATGCCGAGCGCGACGTCACCGGGGCGGAGCAGCGCCGCGCTGGCGAGTCCCTCGTGGACGTCGTTCCACGCCCACGCGGCCACGCCGATGCGGTGCAGGCTGAACTGCATCTCCTCGCCCACCAGGGCGCTGCCGCTGGCACCGAAGATGTTGACCCGGGCGGCACCGGCGATGGCCACGGCGGCCCGCTCCACCTCGTCGAGGTCGAGCAGGGTGGCGGTGTCGTGCATGGCCCGGGTGTCGGCGGCCATGATCTGGCCGAGTACCCGCTCCAGCGGGTCGCCCGGCTGGATCTCCCGTCCGATGTCGACGGTCCAGCCGGCCGACCGCGCCCGGCCGGTCTCGGCGGCGATGCCGAGACGCAGGTCGGCGTAGCCGTCGAAGCCCATCGCCCGGCAGAACCGGGTGACGGTGGCCGGCGAGGTGCGGCTCCGCTCGGCCAACTCCACGATGGTCGCCCGGGCGGCTGAGTCCGGGTCGTTGAGCACCTGTTCGGCGACCCGGCGCAGGGCCCCGGTGAAGCCGGGCAGGCCGGCACGCACCCGGGCCAGCACGCTGTCGGCCGGTGACAACCCGATGGCCGCCCGCCGGTCGACCGCCTCGGCGTCGACCACCGCGGTCCCCGCGGGGGTGTCGACCTCGTGATCAACCATGGGGCGCCTTTCCGAAAAGAAGGTTAACTGTTAGTGGTAAAAGTTCTTACTAAAGGCCCCCTCGTGTCAAGACCGTGGGCGAAGTTTTCAAACTGTTACCTGACTCGCACCCGCCGTGGCGGTGCCGACCCTTGCCTGACCTAACGCGGCCGACCAGCATGGGGCGCGTGTCGGACTCCCTCGTGGTGGGCCTGGACGTGGGCGGTACGTCCACCCGGGCCGCCGTCTTCGCGTTGACCGGTGAACGCCTCGGTACCGGCCGGGCCGGTGGGGGCAACCCCACCAGCCACGGCGCCGAACGGGCCGCCGATGAGCTGCGCAGCGCGCTGCGGGCTGCCCTCGCCACCGTCGACCCGGCCCGGGTCCGCGCCGGCACCATCGGGCTGGCCGGGGCCGGCCGGCTGCTCGCCGACCCCGCCGGCCGGGCGGCGTTCGACACGGCCTGGCACGACGTCGGGCTGCGCTGCCCCTACCAGGTGTACGGCGACGCGCTCGTCGCGTACGCCTCGGGTACCGCCGCACCGGACGGCACGGTGCTCATCGCCGGCACCGGCGCCATCGCCGCCCAGGTGTGCGGGCTGGACCTGGGCCGCACCGCCGACGGCCACGGCTGGCTGCTCGGCGACACCGGGTCCGGGTTCTGGCTGGGCCGGGAGGCGGTCCGCCGCACCCTGACCGAGCTGGACCTGGGGCGGCAGGTGGGCACCCTGGCGACCCGGGTACTCACCGAACTGCTCGGGTCACCCGACGTCGCGGACCGCCCGCGACAGACCGCCGAAGCGGTGGTGCAGACCGTCACCCGGCGTGCACCGATCGAGCTGGCCGGGCTCGCGCCGCTGGTCGTCACGGCCGCGCGGGAGGGTGAGCCGACCGCCGTCGCCCTCATCACCGAGGCGGCCCGGGAACTCACCGCCAGCACCGCCCGGATCCGCCCGCCCGACGCCACCGACCCGATCGTGCTGGGCGGCGGGCTGCTCACCGGGGACACCCCGCTGGCCAGCGCGGTCCGGGCGGAGCTGGCCGTCCACTGGCCCGGGGCACCGCTGCACACCGCCGGTGACGGGGCGGCGGCCGGCGCCTGGCTGGCCGCGCGGACCCTGTCCGAACTGACGGATCCGGTACTCCTGCACCGGCTGCTCACCGCCCCCGCTGCGGGCTGACCCGCCGGAGGGACCTGGTCGGACCAGGCCGGCCGAACTGGCCCGGACACTCACCCGCCGGGCTCCGGGTGTGTGGTTGGCATCCTGTCGAGCTCACCGTCTGTGCTAGCGCGAATGGGTCGAACCGCCACGCGACGCACCCAGAGCGGTCGCCGGGCACCACAGCATGCGAGACAAGGGACCGCAGGTCCACGGCACGCCGGGACCGGAGGACGGCGAGACGCCGGGACCGCGCGACGCGGCACAGCAGCGCGCACAATGCTGGATGCCAGCGATACCGCTAGCACAGGCGGAGCAGCTCGACAGCGTCCCCACAGCACACGGGACGGCGGGACGGCGGCAGCCACCCCGGTCGCCGCCGGGGCGGTTCGCGGCTACTTGAGCTGACCGGCGGTGAGCCCGGACTGGATCTGCCGCTGGAACGCGACATACACCAACAGCACCGGTAGTACCGCAATGGTGAGCCCGGCGAAAAGCTGCGAATAGTCACCGGCGTAGCCCTGGCTGACGGCAAGCGCGGCGAGCCCCTGGGCCAGTACCCACTTCGAGTCGTCGCCCTGCATCAGCACCTGGGGTAGCAGGAACTGGTTCCAGTGGCTGAGGAAATTGAAGATGCCGACGCTGATCAGACCTGGTCTGGCCATCGGCAGCATCACCTGGAAGAAGAGCCGGAAATGGCCACAACCGTCGACCAGGGCCGCCTCCGCGACCGCAGTCGGCAGGGTACGGAAGAATGCCGTCAGAAAGAATACGGTGAACGGCAGCGAATATGCGGCGTACACCAGGATCAGCCCCGTCCACGTGCCGAAAAGCCCGGCGTTGCGGACCACGAAGAACAGCGGCACCAGCGCGAGGAAAACCGGGAACATCAGTCCGCCGACGAACAGGTAGTAGACGATCTGCTTGCCACGGAACTCGTAGCGGGCGAAGACGTACGCGGCGGTGGCGCCCATCAGCATGGTCAGGGTGACCGAACCGGCGACCACGACCGCGCTGTTGAGGAAGTACCGGCCGATCTGCGCCTCGGTCCAGGCCCGCACCCAGTTGTCGAACCGCAGTGCGGCCGGCAGGCCCCAGGGGTCGGCCAGGATCTCCCCGTTGCTCTTGACCGAGGTGACGAACATCCAGAGCAGCGGCAGGGCGGTGAGCCCGCCCCAGAGCAGCAGGAAGCCGTGCGAGAAGAGGTTGGCGACGCCGAGTTCACGGCGGACCGGTCGGCCGGTGGCGGCCACCGGTTCGCCGGTACCCTCCGCCGCCGTCGGCGGGTCGAGAATGGTCACGAGTACTCGATCCGATCACGTCGGCCCGCCCGCAGCGCCAACACCGCGACGGACAGGGTCAGGAAGAACATCACCACGCCGATCGCCGAGGCGTAACCGAACTTGGTCTCGCTGCCGAAGGCGGTGTCGTACATCCGCAGTCCGATGACGTCGGAGGAGAAGTTCGGACCGCCGTTGGTCATGAGCTGCACCAGGACGAAGGCGTCGAGTGCGGCGATGGCGAGATAGATCCAGGCCACCTGGACGGTGTCCCAGAGCAGCGGAATGGTGATCTTCCGCAGGGTGACCGCCCGGGACGCCCCGTCGAGCATCACCGCCTCGTAGATGTCGCGCGGGATGGCGGACATCGCGGCGCCGAAGAGCACCACGTAGAAACCGACGTTGCTCCAGACCATCACCGCCAAAACGCACCAGAAGGCGGTCCGGGGATCGCCGAGCCAGCTCGGGGTGGGCAGGCCCAACGCACTCAGCGTGCCGTTGAGCAGCCCGCTGTTGGGGTGGTAGACCTCCTTCCAGAGCAGCGCAATGATCACCACGGAGAGCACCTGCGGGAAGAAGTAGACCGTGCGGTAGACCGACGTACCGCGTACCCCGCTGACCCCGGCCCGACCCCGGCGCCCGCCCATGTTGAGCATGGTGGCGAAGAAGAGGCCGAGGACGATCGTCACCACCGGTACGACGGCGAGCAGCAGCGCGTTGTTCTTCAACGCGTTCCACAGGTAGCCGTCGTTGAGCAGGGCCCGGAAGTTGTCCAGCCCGACGGGGTCGGCGTCGGCGGAGTAGCCGAGCCAGTCGGTGGTGGAGATCTGGAACGCCTGAAGGTACGGCGAGACCACGAAGACGCCGTACAGCAGCAGCGGTGGCACCAGGAAGGTGATGATCAGCGGGTACTTGCCATGTCTCACGGTGTGTGACCTACTCCCCCAGAGCTGACGGCGGGGCGCCGGGGCGACGACCCGGCTCCCCGCCGACGGGCGTCACGCCCGCTTGTACTTCGTGACCGAGGTGTCCGAGGCGATCGAGTCGGCGCCCTTCTGGCACTGGTCCAGGAACTCCGCCGGGCCGATCCGGCCGCTGAAGAACTCGCCGCACGCGGCGTCGACGAGGTTACGTTCCAACTTGCGGTAGTAGTTGTTGTAGACCCAGTTGAAGCCGTTGGAGCCGGATGCCTCCAGCGCCTTGACCACGGTGTTCAGCCCGTACGGCAGCTCGACGCCCTCGGTGGCGCCGGCGACCACGGTGAGGCTGGCGACCTTCCTGGTGAAGTCCTGGGCACCCTTCTTGGACAGCATGGTCCGGAAGTACTCCAGGCCCCCGGCGAGGTTCTTCGCCTTGGCCGGCACCATGAACGGCTCACCGGCGGTGCCCCGGACCGCCTCGAAGGGCAGCTTGTCGCCGGCACCGAGGCTCGGCGTCGGCGCGACGGTCATGTTGAACCCTTCCGGGGTGACCGCCTTCTGCTCGCTCTCCAGCCACGATCCGCAGGAGATGAAGGCCGCCTTGCCCTGGCACCACGCGGTCTGCGACTGCTTGTGGTCGAGACCCGACGAACCGGCGAGGATGTAGCCGTCCTTGACGATCTGGTGCCAGGCGTCGGCGGCGGCCTTCATCGCGTCGGACTTCCAGGCGTTCGGCTCCAGGTTGTCGATCGCGGTGGCGACCGAGGGCCCACCGAACTTGATCGCGGTGGAGATCACCGGCCAGCTCATGTAGCGCGGGTGGGCGCCGGCGTAGGTCCACGGCGCGATCCCGGCGGCCTTGATCTTCTTGCAGAGCGCGATGTGCTCGTCCCAGGTCTTCGCGTACTCCCAGCCCTTGTCGGCGAAGAGCTTGGTCGAGTGCCAGATGCCGTAGACGGTGTAGGTGTAGTTCATCACCAGGAACTTGCCGTCGTACGAGCCGACCTCCACCGCACCCGGCAGCAGGGTCTCCCGCACCTTCTTGCCGGGGATGTCCAGGCTGGGCGCGTCGAGCAGTTCACCGAGGTCGGCGAGGGCCTTCTGGGAGACCAGACCGTTGAAGTCGATCTGACCGGCGCCGGAGTTGTTGACCACGTCCGGCGGCGTGCCGTCGACGAAGCGGGGCTGGAGGGTCTTGCTGATCTCCGTCGTCGCCGAGTGCTTGATCTGCGCCTTCGGGTACCGCTCGGTGTACATCGCCTCGTGGGCCTTGGCGTACTCCTCGCCGAAGCCACCGTTGAAGATGACCACCTCCAGCGGGGCGTCCTCCTTCACGCCGAGCGGGTTCTGCTCACTCTTGGTGCCCTTGTAGGCACCGCTGTCACCGGAATCCTTGTCACCACCGGAGGTGGCGCAGCCGGTGAGCAGGGCGGCGGCGGGGGTCGCCAGCAGGCCGGCGGCGGCACTGCGACGCAGGATGTCACGCCTGTTCATGGTCTCTCCTCGGATCAGGTCCAGGCGGTCGCCGCAGTTCGGGGCACGGCTCCGCCGTTCGAGGCGCGGGGGCGGTAACGTTGCTTGTCTTCAATTACATGATTGTTGCTGAAGAATTCTTACGGCAGTAACGGGCGGACTTCAAGACCCGACGCCCGAACCGTTATCAGCGGCCAACCGACGATCACGCTGGGTAGCCTGATCCCATGCGCCGTGCGGGCCGACTGCGGCAACTCGCCGACCGTACCCCGGCAACCCGGGAACGGTACGTCGACCTGCTGCGGGTCGTGGCCATCGCCATGGTGGTCCTCGGTCACTGGACGGTAACCGTGATCGGGTACGACGCCGCCGGCCGCCCCACCGGCCGGTCCGCGCTGCCCGATCTACCCTGGGCGTACCCGTTGACGTGGCTGGTCCAGGTCATGCCGGTCTTCTTCCTGGTGGGCGGATTCGCCAACGCGGCCTCGCTCACCGCCCACCGACGCCGGGGCGGTGCGCCGACCGACTGGCTGCTGGACCGGGCCGCCCGGCTGCTGCGCCCCACCACCGCCCTGCTGCTCACCCTCACCGCCGCCGCAGCGGTCGCTTGGATCCGCGACATCGGGGCCGACCAGATCCGCACCGTGGTCTGGTTCGCCACCATCCCACTCTGGTTCCTCAGCGCGTACCTGGCCGTGGTGGCGCTCGCCCCGGTGATGTACCCGCTGCACCGCCGCTTCGGGCTGGCCGTACCGCTGGTGCTGGTGGCCTTGGTGGCCGCCGGTGACCTGGCCCGGTTCGCCGGGGCGGGCGGGCTGGCGGCGGGTAGTTACCTGTTCGGCTGGCTCGCCGTGCACCAGGTCGGTTTCGCCTGGCACGACGGCCGGCTGCGCCCCGGACCACGGACCGGCCTACCGTTGCTGGCCGGCGGGTCCACCGCACTGCTGCTGCTCACCGTCGTGGGACCGTACCCGGTGGTCATGCTCGCGGTGCCCGGCGCGCGACTGGACAACGCCTCGCCGCCGAGCCTGGCGCTGCTGGCCGTCGCCACCGCACAGCTCGGCCTGATCCTGGCGCTGCGCGACCCGGCCGAGCGGTGGCTGCACCGGCGACGGCCGTGGCTGGTGGTGATCGCGGTCAACGCGGTGGTGCTCACGATCTTCCTGTGGCACCTGAGCGCCACCGTGCTACTGGTCGGCGTGCTGGACGCGCTGCACCTGCTGCCCACCCCACCGGTCGGTACGGCCGCCTGGTTCGCCTGGCGGCTGCCCTGGCTGCTGCTGCTGAGCCTGGTCCTGGCCGGCCCGGTCGCGGTCTTCGGGCCAGTGGAGGCACGCGCCGCCCGCCGCCGGCCGCCCGGGGACACGCCAGGCAGCCTGCACGGCACGCCAGGTGCCCCGGGAGACACGGCGAACCGCCCGGGAGACACGGCGCGCGGCCCGCACCCGGGTCCGGTGCGGGCCGCGCTCACCGTCGTCGCGTTCGCCGCAGCGCTCGCCGGCCTGCTGATCAACAGCATGACGCCGAAGGCCGCGCCGGAGCCGCTCGGCGTCCCCGTCGCCGCGCTGGCGGTCTACCTGGCCGGAGCCGCCGTGCTGCGGCTACTCCGGTCCGGCCGGCCCGGCTCCCGGTCGGTCGCGGCCGGACCGGCCGGCGCCGGGCCGGTCAGCTCTGGGTCGGGAAACCGAGGTTGACCCCGCCGTGCCGGGGATCCAGCCAACGGCTGGTCACCACCTTGCCCCGGGTGAAGAACCGCACCCCGTCCTCGCCGTGCGCGTGCAGGTCACCGAAGAGAGACGCCTTCCAGCCACCGAATGAGTAGTACGCCATCGGCACCGGGATCGGCACGTTGATCCCGATCATGCCGACCTCCACCTCGTGCTGGAAGCGGCGGGCCGCTCCCCCGTCGTTGGTGAAGATCGCCGTGCCGTTGCCGTACGGGTTGGCGTTGACCAGGGCGACCGCCTCGTCGTAGGAGGCGGCGCGGACCACCGACAGCACGGGACCGAAGATCTCATCGGTGTAGACCGACATGTCCGGGGTGACCCGGTCGAAGAGCGTCGGGCCGAGCCAGAAACCGTCCGCCGCGCCGTCCGCGACGACCTGCCGGCCATCCACCACCAGGGTGGCCCCCGCCTGCTCGCCCGCCTCGACGTACCCGGCCACCCGGTCCCGGTGCGCCCCGGTCACCAGCGGTCCCATGTCGCAGCCCCGCCGGCCGTCCCCGGTACGCAGCCCGGCGATCCGGTCGGCGATCCGGGCCACCAGCGCGTCGGCCACCGGCTCCACCGCCACCAGCACGGAGACCGCCATGCACCGCTCCCCCGCCGAACCGAAACCGGCGTTCACCGCCGCGTCGGCGGCCAGGTCCAGGTCGGCGTCCGGGAGCACCACCATGTGGTTCTTCGCCCCGCCGAGGGCCTGCACCCGCTTGCCGGCGGCGGTGGCGCGCTGGTGGACGTACCGGGCGACCGGGGTGGAGCCGACGAAGGAGACCGCCCGGACCGTCGGGTGGTCCAGCAGCGCGTCGACCGCCTCCTTGTTCCCCTGCACCACGTTGAACACGCCGTCCGGCAGGCCCGCCTCGGCGAACCACTCGGCGAGCAGCAGCGCCGCCGACGGGTCCTTCTCGGACGGCTTGAGCACCACGGCGTTGCCGCAGGCCACCGCGACCGGGATGAACCAGAGCGGCACCATCGCCGGGAAGTTGAACGGCGAGATCACCGCCACCACCCCCAGCGGCTGCCGCAGGCTGTACGAGTCGACCTCGGTGGAGACGTTCTCGCTGAACCCGCCACGCAGCGCGGACGGGATGCCGCAGGCGTACTCGATGACCTCCAGGCCGCGCTGCACCTCCCCGGCGGCGTCGGCGAGCACCTTGCCGTGCTCGGCGGTGATCACCTCGGCGAGCCGGTCCCGGCGGGCGTGCACCAGCTCCCGGAACGCGAACAGCACCGCCGTCCGCTTCGCCAGCGAGGCGTCCCGCCAGCGCCGGGCGGCCCGGTCCGCGGCGGCCACCACGAGGTCCACATCCCCCGCCGACGCCAGCTCGACCCGGTCGGCCACCGCCCCGGTGGCCGGATCGTAGACGTCCCCGTACCGCTCCGACGAGCCGGTGAACGGCTTGCCGTCGACGAAGTGCCCGATGCTCACGCCGCCCCACCTTCCCCGGCCAGCACCTGGCGGATCGCGTCGACCAGGATGGCCAGCCCCTCCCGGGCCTCCTCCTCGGTCAGGGTCAGCGGCGGGCCCATCCGGATCACGTTGCCGTAGAGCCCACCCTTGCCGACCAGCAGGCCGCCGGCCCGGCACGCCTCCAAGACCCGGGCGGTGGCCTGCGGGTCCGGCTCCCTGGTGCCGGGCCGGACGAACTCCACCGCCAGCATCAGCCCCTTGCCGCGCACCTCGGCCACCCCGTCCAGCCCGGCCGCCGCCGCACGCAGCCCGTCGATCAGGATCGCGCCGGTCCGGGCCGCGTTGGCCTGCAGGTCGTGGTCGAGCAGATAGTCGAGTACAGCGTTGCCGGCGGCTGTGGAGACCGGGTTGCCGCCGAAGGTGGAGAAGCTGACCGCCGGTACCGCGTTCAGCACCTCGGCCCGGCCGACCACGCCGGCCAGCGCGAAGCCGTTGCCGATGCCCTTGGCGAAGGTGAGCAGATCCGGGGTGATGCCGTGCGCCTGGTAGCCCCAGAAGTGCTCGCCGGTACGCCCCCAGCCGGTCTGTACCTCGTCGGAGATGAGCAGGATGCCGGTCTCGTCGAGCACCTTCTTCCAGCCCGCGAAGAGCCCGTCCGGCGGGTGCACGAACCCCCCGACGCCCTGGATCGGCTCGGCGATCAGGCAGGCCACGTCCCCGGCGGTCTGGGTGGCCAGTACCTCCCGCAGGTCCTCCACCGCCGCGTCGACCTGCTCGTCGGCGCCGAGCCGGGACAGCAGGCCGCGCAGCCGTTCTGCGGAGTGCAGCCAGGCCACCTGGAGCGGGCTGAGCGAGCTGGCCGACCAGGTCCGGTTGCCGGTGACGCCCATGGTGGCGTACGACCGGCCGTGGTAGCTGTTGCGCACGGCCAGGATCTGGTGGGAGCGGCGGTAATTGGTGGCGACCAGCAGGGCTGCCTCGTTCGCCTCGGTACCGGAGTTGGTGAAGAAGACCCGGGCGTCCGGGATGCCGGACCGCTGGGCGATCTTCTCGGCCAGCTCGACCTGCTGCCGGATCAGGTACAGCGTCGACGTGTGCACCACCCCGGTGGCCAGTTGGCGCTCGACCGCCTCGCGCACCTCCGCGATGTCGTAGCCGAGCATGTTGGTCAGTACCCCGCCGAAGAAGTCCAGGTAGCTGCGGCCGGCCGCGTCGGTCACCCGGCGGCCGGAACCGGTGACTATCTCGATCGGCTCGTCGTAGTAGAGCGGCATCCAGGACGGCAGCACGGCCCGGTGCCGGGCCAGCAGGTCGTCGTCGGTCATCTTGTTCCTCGCCCCTTCACCGGTGTACGCGGACCCTCGCACGTTTTCACCAGAGGCGGGCGACGGACAACTGCCAGCTTGTAGCGCAGCGCCGAGGGCGGCCTGACACTACGTCAAACACCCGGCACGGTTTTCTCTGCGCTGGTCGGCTCACGGACCGGTTTCCGGTGGTAGGCAGCCCCTCTGGCGACTGATTCCGCAGCACATGGGCTGACGGAATGTCCTGGCCGGGTCCGCCCGACCGGGGCAAGGGAATCCGGTCGGTACCATCCGGCAGTGCCGACACGTCACGTACCGTTGCCAACCGGGCAGACCGGCGCGGTGCCGGCGGCCGTCGTGGCCGGCGTACAGGACTGGGTGACCTCCCCGCCGGTACGCACCCTGGTCGCCCGCTTCGGCGGCGACTGGCCGGACGGCGGGACCGGCGCGCTGCTCGCCGCCCTGGACGCGTTCTCCGCCCGACACTGGGACTTCCGGCACGGCCGGGAACGCCCCGACGCCAGCGAACCAGTCCTCGACCCGGAGACCGTCGAGCTGGTCCTCGACGCGGCCCGGGCCCTGGGGCTGGTCGAGCCGGTACCGCCACCGATCGGCCGCTACACCCACCTGGTCGTCCTCGGCGGACTGGCGCACGCCTGTCTCCGGCGTACCTCGTACGCCGCCCACCTGCTGGGCGGTGGGACGGCGGTGACCGGCGAGGTGGCGGCGCTGGGCAGCTTCCGCCCGCTGTCGGCGGTGGAGACGCGGATGCTGACCGACGCCGGCATCACCGGCTGCACCACCGAGGTCGACGCCCTGGACGCGGCGGTCCGGGCCGCCTTCGGGGTACCCGCCCCCGCCGAGGAGACCGCCGAGGACGCCGACCACCCGCACCGGGCCTGGTCGACCCGGACGTACCGGCAACCCGGCGGGCCACCGGTCCGGGTGCTCGCCGCCCCGTCCAGCGAGCCGACGGTACGCCGCGCGCACACCGCGGACACCCAGCGGTTCTGGGCGGAACACGTCAGCCTCGCCCCGGGTGACCGGGTACTGATGGTCACCGCGCCGATCTACGTGCCGTTCCAGCACTGCGACGCGCTGCGGGTGCTCGCCCTGCCGTACGGCTGCGGCGTGGACACCGTCGGCGTCGACCCGGACCTGCCCACGCTGCGCCCGCTGCCCGAGCCGGCCCTCACCCCCGGACGCTACCTCCAGGAGATCCGCTCGGCGATCCGGTCGATGCGCCACCTGCACGCCGCCCTGTCCGGCTGACCTCCGCCGTACGGGGCCGGACGTGTTAAGAAGGGGCCCTTCCTATACCGAAAGCGATAAGAAGGGGCCCTTCCTTACACCTCCCGCAGGGAGGTGTCGGCGACGGCCTGGGCGAAGACCTCGGAGCGGTGCTCGAAGTTACGGAAGCGGCCGTAGCTCGGGGCGGCCGGGGAGAGCAGCACCACCCCACCGGCCGGGGTGAGCTTGCGGGCCTGCCGGACCGCCGCGACCAGGTCCTCGACCAGTTCGGTCCGGACCCGGGGCAGGTCGGTCAGTGCCTCGATGATCCGCGCGCCGCTGTCCGGGATACCGATCACGGTGATCTCGCGGGTGGCCAGCGCCTCCCGCAGCGGCGTGTAGTCCAGCCCCCGGTCGGTGCCCCCGACGATCACCGTCAGCGGCCGGCCGTCGTACGCGTCGATCGCGTGCACGGCGGAGTAGGGGCTGGTGGCGAGGGTGTCGTCGACGAAGGTCAACCCGGACGGGTCGGCGATCTCGGTGAGCCGGTGCGGCAGGCCGTGGAACGCGGCGACCGCGTCGGCGAGGGCCTCCCGCTCGGCGACGCAGTCCACCCCCACCGCGTCGAGCACGGCGAGCGCCACGCACAGGTTGCTCTCGTTGTGCCGGCCGACCAGCCGGAGGGTGGTACGCGGGAAGAGCGGCCGGTCGGCGGCGTACAGCCAGGGGCTGCCGTCGGCGCCGGGGGCGACGTGGAAACTGTCCGGCAGCCCGGCACGGACCACCGGCCGGTCGGTGCGCTCGGCCCGGTCGGCCCAGTCGGCCCGGTCGGCCAGCTCGGCGGCGAGCCGGGGGTCGGTGCCGTTGACCACGACGGTCTGCGGCCCGTGTGCGAGCAGGTTGAGCTTGTCCCGGTAGTACTCCCGCTCGCCGCCGTGCGCGTCGAGATGCTCGGGGAAGAGCGAGGTGACCACCGCGACCCGGGGCGAGTCGGTCAGGTCACTGCACTGGTAGCTGGACAGTTCCAGCACGTACCGCTCGGCGTCGGGCAGGTCCAGCAGCGGTACCCCGATGTTGCCGCCGAAGACGTTCGGCCGGTCGACCGCGGTGAGCAGATGGCTGATCAGGCTGGACGTGGTGCTCTTGCCCTTGCTGCCGGTCACCCCGACGGTCCGCTCGGCGTGGTCGGCCATCCAGAGCGCGCTGCCCTGCGTGACGGTCGCCCCGTGCCGGCGCAGCTCCACCAGCCACGGATGGGTCTGCGGCACCCCGGGCGACCGGACCACCACGTCGGCGGCAGCCAGCCGGGCGTACCCCGCCTCGCCGGTGACCAGCGGCGCGGCCTCGGCGAGCGGCCCTTCCCAGGGCAGGGCGAGGAAGTTCGCGCTGTCGTCCACGGCGACCAGGTCGGCCGGGCCGTGCGCGGCGATCGCGGTCACCGCCGCCCGGCCCTCCCGTCCGGTACCCCAAACGGCCACGGAACGTCCGCGCAGGTCAGACAGGCGCACGGGTGATCTCCTTACTTTCCGGCGGGCGGACCCGGAATAGTATGGCCTGTGCTTAACGGACAGCTCGGGCAGATGACCGCGTTCACGTTCCCGTCGTACTCGATCGATCTGGCCACCGGCGAGGCGTTGTTCGACTATGCCCTCACCGGGCCGGGCGGTGAGCTGCGGTTCACCGAGGTGGTGACGTTCCCGCTGCCGGACGTGCCGCCGTCGGACGCCACGGTGACCACCCTGAACCGGGTACTGGAGCTGCTGCACGTCGTGGCGGGGGTGAGCTACTACAAGGCCGCCGCGCCGCGCCGGCTGATGGTGCCGACGCCGCTGGGTGAGGCCGCCGCCGCGCTGGTCACCGCCGTCTACACCAAGGGCCTCGCCGAGTACGCCTACCGCAACGACCTGCCGCACGTGCTGGAGCTGGTGCCGGAGATCCCGGCCGGCTCGGTCGACCCGGCCCTGCCGGTGGACAACTCGGAGCTGCGTCCGCTGTCGGCGGTGGGTGGCGGCAAGGACTCCATCGTCACCCTGGAGGCGCTGCGCCGCGCCGGGCTGGACCCGGTGCCCTTCTCGGTCAACCCCAACCACGTGATCGTGGCGGTCAACGAGGCGTCCGGGCTGGCCCCGCTGGCCGCCCGGCGGCGGATCGACCCGGCGCTGTTCGACCTGAACGCGGCCGGCGCCCTCAACGGGCACATCCCGGTGACCGCGATCAACTCGCTGATCGCGGTGGCCACCGCCGTGCTGCACGGGCTCGGCCCGGTGGTGATGTCCAACGAGCGCTCCGCCTCGGACCCGAACCTGGTGTGGCAGGGCCACGAGATCAACCACCAGTGGTCCAAGGGGGTCGAGGCGGAGGGTTTGCTGCGCGCCGCGCTGGCCGGGCCCGCCGGGCTCGCCGAGCCGTACTTCTCCCTGCTGCGGTCGCTGTCGGAGCTGCACATCGCCCGGCTCTTCGCCACCATCGACCGGTACGACGACGTGGTGACCAGCTGCAACGCGGCGTTCAAGCTGCGCGACGCGAGTGCCCGCTGGTGCGGCAACTGCCCGAAGTGCCGGTTCGTCTTCCTGGCCATGGCACCGTTCATGTCCCGGGAGCGGCTGGTGCACATCTTCGGCACCGATCTGCTCGCCGACCCGACGCAGGTACCGGGCTACCTGGAACTGCTCGGGATCGGCGGGCACAAGCCGTTCGAGTGCGTCGGCGAGGTGGAGGAGTCGGTGGTGGCCCTGAGCCTGCTCGCCGAGCAGGAGCAGTGGCGGCACGCACCGGTGGTGCAGGCCCTGGTGGCCGACGTACCGGAGACCGCCTGGGCGGCGGCACACAACTCGGACGTGTTCACCCCCGGCGGCCCGAACTTCGTCCCGCCCGCCTACGCCAAGCTGCTCACCACCCTCCAGTAGCACCGCTGCCCGCCGGGGCCGGCCGATCATGGTGTTGTGGTGCCCCACGTAAGCCGTGAAGGGGTACAGAAGCCCCACCACAAGTCCATGATCGACAAGGATCGGCCGGAGGGGTCAGGTGTCGCGGACCGCGTCGAGGGCGAGCAGGGCGACGTGCAGGGAGAGGCACGCCGGTACCGAGTCCAGGTCGATGCCGAGGATCCGGCCGATCCGGGCCAGCCGCTCGTAGAACGCCGGCCGGGACAGGTGCGCCGCAGCGGCGGCGGCCGACTTGTTGCGCCCCTGCTCCAGGTACGCCCGCAGGGTGCCGAGCAACTGCTCACGCGGATGCCGGGCGTCGTAGGCCAGCAGCGGGCCCAGCTCACGCTCGACGAAGGTCTGCAACCGGGGCTCGTCCCGCAGCAGGTGCAGCAGGCCGGCGAGCCCGACGTGGGGCAACCGGAACACCGGCAGGTCCCGTCGGTCCCGGCGGGCGGCGTCGGCAATCTGCCGTGCCTCGATCAGCGACCGGCGCGCCTCCCGGAGGGTACCCACCCCGGAGCCGGCCGCCACGATCACCGCGCCTGGCATACCCGCCGGACCGGTCCCGGCAACCACCCCGCCGACGGCGGTCGTACCACATGACGGGCCGGCGCCGGGCCCGCCACCGCCGACCGGACCGGCGGCGGCCTGCCGGGCCAACGTGCCGTCGAGGCGCACCCGGCGCAGGGCGGCGGCGAACGCGGTGAGCGCCCGGTCCTCGGTGGCCGGATCGGTCAACGCGAGCAGGGCACCCACCGCCTGGTCGTCGATCGCGCTGGTCAACGCGGTCAGTTTCGCCTCGCGTAGCGCGTGCCCGACCGCCTCGGCCAGATCACGCAACCGGGACTGCGCCGCCTCCGGGCCGCCCTCGCCGCCGGTCTCGTCGGCCCGGTACCGGATCACCACCCCGACCAGGTGCCGGCGTTCCAGCACCACGCCCAGTGCGCGGGCGCGCAACGCCACCTCGTCGACCGGCCGGGCGTGGTCGAGCAGCGCGGTCAGCAGGGTGCGGTGGATCTGCCGCTCCAGCCCCTCGGCGTCCCGCTGGATCAGCCGCCCCAGGGCCAGGGTGGAGGCGGCCCGTTCGACCAGGATGGTCAACCGTGTCGGGGGTGACCCGGGCGGCCCGGCGAGTTCCCCGCCGGGCCAGCGCAGCAGCAACCGGCCCCAGTCCTGGCCCCGGGCGCCCACCATGGTGACCAGCCAGCCGCTGTCCGGGTCGTACGCGGTCCGCCCAGTCGGCTGGATCCGCCGTGAGTGCTGCTCCCAGCCGTCGAGCAGCAGCCCGGCGCTCTCCCCGGCCGGGTCGTACGCCAGGACCTGCCGGGACAGGTTCTCCAGCACCACCGGGCAACCGGACAGCTCGGCGGCCTGCCGGACCACGTCCCCGGGTCCGGCCCCCTCCACCGACAGGTCGGTGAACCGCTGGTGGATCTCCTCGGTGGCCCGCAGTTCGGTGAGCTGCGCATCCACGATCAGCGCGTGCACCGCCTCGGTGACCCGGACGAACGGGGTGGCCCGGCGCAGCTCGACCAAGGGCAGGCCACGGCGCTGGGCGGCGGCGACCATCACCCGGGGCACGTTGCCCACGTACCGGCGCCCCAGCTCGACGACCAGACCGGAGACGCCCACGTCTGCCAGGTCGCCGATGAAGGCCCGCAGTCCCGCGTCGTCGGCGGGTAGGCCGATCCCGGTGGTCAGGACCAGTTCGCCACCGCCGAGCAGGGTGGCGATGTCCGGCACCTCGGCCACGTGCACCCAGCGCACCGGCCGGTCCAGCCCGTTCTCCCCGGCGACCAGCCGGGGAACGCCGTGCCGGACCGGGTCGAGGGCGAGAACCTCACGCACGGTAGGGAACACGGGCGTCACGCTACCCTCGGTTACCCCGATGCTCGTACCAGCCGTCAGGGCGGAGCTCTACTGATCCTCTTCTTCTACCGAGGCGTCGCTCAGTCGACGCCGAACTCCATTGCGGCGCGGTCGAGTGCCTCGTCGTCGGCGGAGGAGACGCCCCGGGAGGCGATGGCTTCCGCGCCGCCCTGTGGCATCGCACCGATCAGCCCGGTAGAGGCCGCCTGCGCGGCTCCGACCATCCGCTGGGGGGTCGCGCCGCCGACCATGCCGAGGGTGGCGTACTGCTCCAGCTTCGCCCGCGAGTCGGCGATGTCCAGGTTGCGCATGGTGAGCTGGCCGATCCGGTCCGACGGGCCGAACGCCGAGTCCTCGGTACGCTCCATCGACAGCTTGTCGGGGTGGTAGCTGAATGCCGGGCCGGTGGTGTCCAGGATCGAGTAGTCCTCGCCCCGGCGTAGCCGCAATGTCACCTCGCCGGTGACCGCCGTGCCGACCCAGCGCTGCAACGACTCGCGCAGCATCAGCGCCTGCGGGTCCAGCCAGCGCCCCTCGTACATCAGCCGACCGAGGCGGCGGCCCTCGTTGTGGTAGTTCGCCAGGGTGTCCTCGTTGTGGATGGCGTTGACCAACCGTTCGTACGCGGCATGCAGCAGCGCCATGCCGGGCGCCTCGTAGATGCCCCGGCTCTTGGCCTCGATGATCCGGTTCTCGATCTGGTCCGACATGCCCAGGCCGTGCCGGCCGCCGATGGCGTTGGCCTCCAGCACCAGATCGACGGGGCTGCCGAACTCCTTACCGTTGATCCTCACCGGACGACCCTGGTCGAAGCCGATCGTGACATCCTCGGTCGGGATCTCCACCGACGGGTCCCAGAACCGAACCCCCATGATCGGGTTGACCGTCTCGATACCGGTGTCAAGGTGTTCGAGGGTCTTCGCCTCGTGCGTGGCGCCCCAGATGTTGGCGTCGGTGGAGTACGCCTTCTCGGTGCTGTCCCGGTACGGCAGGCCGCGTTCCAGCAGCCATTCCGACATCTCCTTACGCCCACCCAGTTCGGTGACGAAGTCGGTGTCCAGCCACGGCTTGTAGATCCGCAACTGCGGGTTGGCCAGCAGGCCGTACCGGTAGAACCGCTCGATGTCGTTGCCCTTGAAGGTCGAGCCGTCGCCCCAGATCTGGACGTCGTCGGAGATCATCGCCCGTACCAGCAGGGTCCCGGTCACGGCTCGACCCAGCGGGGTGGTGTTGAAGTACGCCCGTCCGCCCGAACGGATATGGAAGGCCCCGCAGGTCAGCGCCGCCAGACCCTCCTCGACCAGGGCGGCGCGGCAGTCGACCAGTCGGGCGACCTCGGCACCGTAGCTGAGCGCGCGACCGGGCACCGACGCGATGTCGGGCTCGTCGTACTGGCCGATGTCGGCGGTGTAGGCGCAGGGAACGGCGCCCTTGTCGCGCATCCACGCGACCGCGACCGAGGTGTCGAGGCCGCCGGAGAAGGCGATGCCGACACGTTCGCCGATGGGCAGGGAGGTGAGAACCTTGGACACAAGGAAAATAATGCACCAGGTTGCATGATCATGCAAACCCGGGTGTTCCTCTGCTGCCGAACCGGCCCACCCTGCCTGGACAGAGAGCGCGCTCTACGTCGTGTACTCCAGCCTGTGCGAGCCGAGGCGATACCCCACGGGGCTACCCTCAAGTTGATCTCGGAGGCAGCAGAGTCATGGACCTGACCGGCGCGATCTGACACAAGAGCACCCGGAGCAGCGGCAACTCGGGCAACTGCATTGAGGTGGCCGACAACCTGCCGGGCGTCGTCGGCGTCCGCGACAGCAAGGACACAGCGGGGCCGGCGCTCACCTTCGAGCCGGCGACCTGGAAGGCGTTCGTCGAGTTCGCCAAGCGGCACTGACCCGTTAGAGGGACCAGCAACAGGGCGACGGACGTCGTGACCTGTTCTTGATCGTTTGCAGCTCAGCTGCACTTCGGTCGGCGTGTCACGCCGCTCGACTGCAAACGATCAAGATTTCGCCGAGCACGACTGCGGGTCAGTCGTCGCGGCCGAGTTCCCAGCAGGCGACGGCGGTCGCGGCGGCCACGTTGAGCGAGTCGACGTTGCGCCGCATCGGGATCACCACCCGGACGTCACTGCCGGCCATCGCGGCGGCGGTGAGACCGGCCCCCTCGGCGCCGAGCAGCAGGGCCACGCGGACCCGCTGCTCCGGGGTGAGCCGTTGGATCGGCACCGCGTCCGGGGCGGGGGTCATCGCCAGCACGGTGAAACCGGCCGCCCGCACCGCGTCCAGGCCGGTTGGCCAGGGCTCCAACCGGGCGTACGGCACGGCGAAGACCTCACCCATGCTGACCCGGACGCTCCGCCGGTAGAGCGGATCGGCACAGGACGGCGAGAGCAGCACCGCGTCCACGCCGAGCGCGGCGACGGCCCGGAAGATCGCGCCGAGGTTGGTGTGGTTGTTGACGTCCTCCAGGATCACCACCCGGCGCGCGGTGGCGAGCACGTCGGCCACTGTCGGCAGCTCCCGCCGCCGGAACGAGGCCAGCACCCCACGGTGCACGTGGAATCCGGTGGCCTGCTGCAACACGTCCGGGGTGGCCGCGTACACCGGCGCGTCCCCGGTGTCCAGGTCACCGAGCTGGTCGACCCGTTTCGCGTCGACCAGGAACGACCGGGGCGGGTACCCGGCCCGCAGTGCCCGGCGCAGCACCAGCTCGCCCTCGGCGATGAAGAGCCCGTGTGGGGGCTCCCACCGGGTACGCAGCTCGACGTCGGTCAGCGCACGGTAGTCGGCGATCCGGTCGTCGGCGGGGTCGGTGATCTCTTCGACGTGCACCCGCCGATTCTGCCGGGGCGGCCGGCAGGGGTCCGCACCGGCCACGGGACCCACCGCGGAGGGGTCGGGCGCTAGATTGATCGATCATGGGCCGTCGCAGAGTGATCGCACTGGTCGGCATCGACGGAACCGGTAAGACCACGCAGGCCCGGCAACTCGCCCGGTGGCTCTGCGGGCAGGGCATCCCCGCCAGCTACTTCGAGAACGGGGGCGGCCGGCCGGTGTTCGACCGGCTGGCCCGGGTACTCGGCCGCCGGGACGGCGTCGCGTTGTTCGGCCGGCGCGCGTACCCGATGATCGAGGCGACGCTGCGCGGGGTCGGCATCGCCCGGGCGTTGGTCTGGTCGCGGCTGACCCGACGGACCGCGGTCATGGACCGGTACACCTACTGCCAGTACGCCATGATGCGGTACCGGGGTGACCGGGGTGAGCGGCTCGTCCAGGCGGCGTACTCCTGGTTTCCCCGACCGGACCTGGTGTGTTTCCTCGCCGCCGCGCCCGATCGGGCCCGGGACCGGGTGCTGGCACGGGGGATCGACACGGAGGAACCGGACCACCTCCAGGCGCGCGACCGGGCGTACCGCAGCCTGCCGGAGTTCGGCGGGTTCGTGGTGGTCGATGCGGATGCCGAACTGACCGTGGTCGCCGAGGCGCTGCACCGGGCGGTACGCCAGTCCGGTTTCTGACTGATCCGGACCGGTTGAAATCGATCTGCGACGAAGGCATGATCGATCCTGGTAAGTTCGACCGTCAGGACCGGGGGCCATGTTGACGGTTACCACGGCGGTGGCGGACCGGTCGGCCCGCACGGTCGTCGTCATCGCCACCGCGTACGCCGTCTCGACCTACGGCACCTTCCTGAACCTGCTGGCCCTGGGCCTGTTCGCGCTGCACATCACCGGCTCCGCGCTGAGCACCGGGCTGTTCATGGCCGTCCGGCTGGCCGCCGGTTTCCTGATGGGTCCGCTCGCCGGGTTACTCGCCGGCCGCTACTCCCGCCGGTACCTGATGATCGGCGCCGACCTGCTCTCCGCCGGGACGCTCGGGCTGCTGGTCGCGGCCCCCGCCGGGGCCCGGCCGGCACTGCTCTGGCCGGTGGCGGTGGTGCTCGGCGCCGGACAGACCCTGTGGGGGGTGGCGTTGCGGTCCGGCCTGCCCGACCTGGTCACCGCCGATCAGCTCGCCCGGGCCAACAGTCGACTGGTGACGGCCCGGTCGGTGGCCATGCTGCTCGGCTTCGCCAGCGCGGGCCTGCTGGTCGCCCGGGTCGGCTACTCGGCGGCGTTCCTGCTCGACGCGGCGACCTACCTGCTCTCCGCGCTGCTGCTGGTCACGCTCCGCAGCCGGTGGGGTCGGGCGGCGGCGACCGGAGGGCACGGCGCCGGGCCGGGCCGGGCGGGTGACCGCCGCGCGCTGCTGCGCAGCGTCGGGCCCGTGGTGGTGGGCATGATCGGGGTACGCGCCGCCGACGCGCTCGGCTCCGCGTCGCACAACGTCGGCCTCCCGGTGTACGCCAACCTGGTCCGGCCCGACGACCCGGCCGCCTTCGCCGCCACGTTCACCACGGCCTGGGCGGTGGGCAGCCTGGTCGCCGGACGCTGGGTGGCCTGGCGGACCGGCCGTGGCGCCCGGATCACCTCGGAACGGGCGTTCGGCATCGCCACCTGCGCGATGTCGGTCTTCTTCGTGCTCGCGTTCACCGGGCTGCCGCTCTGGCTGCTGGTCCCGGTCGCCGTCGCGGCCGGCGCGGCGGACGGGTACGCCGAGATCAGCTACACCACCCGGTTGCAGGCCGCCCCGGCCAACCGGCGGGCCCAGCTCTTCGGCTTCGCCAGTGCGGCGCAGAACGCCGGCTTCGGCCTCGGCATGGTCGGCTGCGCGGCGCTGCTCGACCGGTACGCACCACTGCCAGTGATCGCTGCCGCCCACGGCTTCGCTTTGGCCATCGCACTCGCCTTCCTCCTGGTCAGCCGGCTACGGAACCGACCGGGCCACCGTGACCATCAGCCCACCCCCCAACCGGTCGAGGTGACGTCATGACCCCCGCACCGTCCACCCGTCCCCCGGCCATCAGCCGAGGCGCCGAACCGCCCACCGACCCGGACCTTCCGCGGACCGTCGGACAGGCGCTGGTCCGGGCCGCGGAACGGTTCCCGACCTCGGGGATCCACGTGGTGGCGGCCGACGGGCAGGCGGTCGGACTCGACTATCCGACGCTGCTGGCCCGGGGACGCGGGATCCTCGCCGGGCTCCGGGCCCGGGGGGTCGGCCCCGGTGACCACGCCATGCTCCGCATCTCGTCGGACAGTGAGTACTTCCCGGCGCTGTGGGGCTGCCTGCTCGGCGGGATCGTCCCGTTGACCACCGCCGCACCGACCTCGTACGACATCGACAACCCCGCCCTCGACGCGCTCGGCAACACCTGGCGGAGACTGGGCGGCCCGGTCGTCATCGGCGGCACGGACGACCTCGCCGGGCTGTACCGGTCCCCGGTGCGCGACCGGGTGGTACCCGTCGGCGACCTGGACACCCCGGAGGGCTGGGGTGACCCGGCGCCGGTGGACGGTGAACCGGATCCGGACGACGTGGCGCTGCTGCAACTCTCCTCGGGCAGCACCGGCCAGCCGAAGATCATCCAGCTCACCCACCGGGGCCTGGCCGGGTACGCCACCGGGGCCCGGCACATGCTCGGCATCGGCTCGGACGACGTACTGCTCAACTGGCTGCCGCTGGACCACATCGCCGGGTTGCTGCTCTATCCGCTGGGTGGGGCGTACCTCGGTGCGACCAGCGTGCACGTCGCCACCGAACTGATCCTGCCGGACCCGCTGCGCTGGCTGGACCTGATGGAGTCCTACCGGGTGACGCACAGCTGGGCGCCGAACTTCGGGCTGCGCCTGGTCACCGACGCGCTGGCGGACGACCCGGGCCGCCGGTGGGATCTGAGCGCGCTGCGCCGAATGGTCAGCGGCGGTGAGCAGTGTCTGCCGGCCACCTTCGCCGCGTTCGTCACCGCCACCGGGGTGCCGGCCGGCGTCCTGACCCCGGCGTGGGGCATGTCGGAGACCGCCACCGCCATCACCTTCGACTCGTACGGCGCACCGGGCTGCCGGCAGCGGATCCGTACCGCCAGCCTCGGCGGCGACCTGGCGTGGGCCACCGGCACCGACGACCCGGCCAGGGTGGCCGAGTTCCTGTCGGTCGGCTTCCCGGCGCCCGGTACCACGCTGCGCATCGTCGACCACGACAACCGGGTGCTGCCGGAGGGCCGGATCGGCCGGTTGCAGCTCCGGTCGCCCCGGGTCACCCCCGGATACCTCGGTGACCCGGAGGCGGACCGGGTCGCCTTCCCGGACGGGGACTGGCTGGCGACCGGTGACCTGGCCTTCATGGTCGACGGGCGGATCACCGTCACCGGCCGGGAGAAGGACCTGATCATCCTGAACGGCCACAACTACCTCTGCCACGACATCGAGCAGGTGGCCGGCGCGGTGCCCGGGGTCACCGACGGGCTGGTCGCGGCATTCGGCGTACCCGATCCGCGCACCGGCACCGAGGCGCTCGTCGTCTGCTACGTGCCGGACGGGCGGGCCGGCAGGTCCGGGCCACCGGTGGACCAGGCGGTCCGCGCGGTGGTGGCCCGTCGCTGGCAGGTCGTCCCCGCCCGGGTGGTGGCCGTTCCGGCGGTGGAGTTCCCGCGTACCTCGGGCGGCAAGATCCAACGGGCCGCCCTGCGCGAGCGGTTTCTGGCCGGCGGGTTCGACGAGCCGGCCGGGCCGGCACCGGACGCCGGACGGGCATCGGAGACCGGGACGCCGGAGACCGGGACGCCGGAGACCGGGGTGCCGGATCGGCCGCAACCATGGGGGCCGGGGGCGATCAGGGCCGCCATCGGAGACGCGGTGACCGGGATCCTCGGCCAACCGGCGGACCCCACCGTGCCCTTCTACGAACTCGGCGTCGGCTCCATCGGGATCGTCCGGCTCCGGGCCCGGCTCGAACAGGACCTCGGCCGGCGGATCGACCAGCCGGTCCTCTTCGCGTACCCGACGGTGGACGCCCTTGCCCGGCACCTCACCGAAACGGCGGCGGAACCGGTAGCGGTCGCGACGGCGCAGCCGGTCGCGTCGCCGGAGCCGGAACCGGAACCGGAACCGGTCGCGTCGCCGTCGCCGCAGCCGGTCGCGACGGCGATGGTCGGTGCGCCCGCCCGTACCCGGCCGTCGGGGCGGCCGGGCCGGGACCGGCGGATCGCGGTGATCGGGATGGCCGCCCGGTTCCCCGGCGCCGCCGACGTCGACGGATACTGGGCCAACCTGCTGGCCGGCGTGGAGAGCGTCCGACACTTCACCGCCCCGGAACTGCTCGCCGCCGGCCTGCCCGCAGAACGGGTACACGCACCGGACTTCGTGTCCGCCAGCGGCGTACTCGACGACGTGGCCGGCTTCGACGCGGACTTCTTCGGCATCAGCGCCCGGGAGGCCGAACTGCTCGATCCGCAGCACCGGCTCTTCCTGGAGGTCTGCCACCACGCCCTGGAGGACGCCGGGTACGCCGGCCCGACCGGTGGACAGCGGATCGGGCTGTACGCGGGCAGCGGCATGAACCTGTACACCCACCAGACCTACCTGCGGCACAATCTGCCCGGGGTCGTCGAGTCCGGTGACCCGGCCGCCGTGATCGGCACCGCGCTGGGCAACCAGCCGGACTTCCTGGCCACCCGGGTCGCGTACCGGCTGGGGCTGACCGGCCCGGCGATCGGCGTCCAGACCGCCTGTTCCACCTCGCTGGTCGCGGTGCACCTCGCGGTCCGGGAGCTGCTCGACGGCGACGCCGACGTGATGCTCGCCGGTGCCGCCGCGCTGCACGTACCGCAGGTCACCGGATACCGGTACGCCCCGGGCTCGATCCTGTCCCGGACCGGACGGTGCCGGCCGTTCGACGCGGCGGCCGACGGCACCGTGGGCGGAAACGGGGTGGCCGCCGTGGTGCTCAAGCCCCTGGAACGGGCGCTGGCCGACGGTGACCCGGTCCACGCGGTCATCATCGGCTCGGCGGTGAACAACGACGGGGCCGGCAAGGTCGGCTTCACCGCGCCGAGCGTCACCGGACAGGTCGACGTGATCCGCCGGGCGCTGCGCAACGCGGACATCCCGGCCGGTTCGGTCGGGTACGTCGAGGCGCACGGCACCGGCACCGAACTCGGTGACCCGGTCGAGTACCGCGCCCTGCGCGAGGCGTACGACGGCGGCCGGCTTTTGCTCGGCTCGGTGAAGGCGAACATCGGCCACCTGGACAGCTGTTCCGGGATGGCAGGGCTGCTCAAGACGGTGCTGATGGTCCGCACCGGACGGATCCCCCCGCAGATCAACTTCGACCGGCCGAACCCGGCCGTCGACCTGACCGGCGGGCCGTTCACCGTCACCACCACCGCCACCGGCTGGCCGGCCGGCCGGTTCCCCCGCCGGGCGGCGGTCAGCGCGCTCGGGGTGGGCGGCACCAACGCCCACGTGATCGTCGAGGAGCCGCCCGCACCGGCGGCGGTACCCGCACCCGCCCACCCGGCGCCCGGCGTGCTGCCGCTGTCGGCGGCCGACCCGGTGGCGCTGCGGGAACTCGCCGGCCGGTACCGGGACCGGTTACGCGCCGATCCTCACCTGCGCCTCGCCGACCTGGTCCGGACCGCCGCAGCCGGCCGCCGGCAGTTGCGCCACCGGCTGGCCGTGGTGGGTGACTCCCCTGCGGAACTGGCCGACGCACTGGACCGGTTCGTCACCGGTGCCGCCGACCCGGAGCGGCACACCGGGGACGCCCGGGGCGCCGGTGCCGGCCCGGTCACCCTGGCCTTCCCGGGACAGGGCGACCTGCGTGCGGTCGTCCTCAGCCTGGCCGGGCGGTTCCCGGAGGCCGGTGCGGTACTCGACCGGGCCGCCGCCGCGTACCGGGCGGCCGTTGGCGATGACCTGGTCGCACAGCTCCACCAACCGCCGGGCGCCGGCGGCTGGCCGACCGGAATCGTCCAGCCGGCCCTGGTGGTGGCCGGGGTCGGTCTGGCGGAACTCTGGCGGTCCTGGGGGGTGCACCCGGACCAGGTGGTCGGGCACAGTGTCGGCGAGTACGCGGCGCTGGCCGTCGCCGGGGCACTGTCGGTCGAGGACGCGGTGTGGCTGACCGCTAAGCGGGGCCGGCTGATGCAGGACCTCATGCCGGTCGGGGCGATGCTCGCCGTACTGGCCGACCGGGCCGTCGTCGACGGGTTGACCAGCGGATCCGGGCTGGTACTGGCCGCCGTGAACGGCGACCGGCACCACGTACTGGCCGGTCCGTCCGCCGCCGTCGACGCCGTCGCCGAGTGGGCCGGGCGGCACGGCGTACCGACCCGGCGGCTGGCGGTCACCCGGGCCTTCCACTCACCGGCGGTGGAGCCGGCGCTGGACCGGTTCCGGACCCTGATCGACCGGGTCGATTGGCAACCACTGCGGGTGCCGCTGGTCAGTACCCTCGACGGCCGGATCCGGGAACCGGGCTGGCGGCCCGACGCCGACCACCTGTGCCGACAGGCCCGGGAGACGGTCCAGTGGGACGCCGCCGTGCGTACCCTCGCGGCCACGGGCTGCCGGACCGTGATCGAGGCGGGACCGGACGCCGTGCTGACCGGCATCGCCCGCGCCGCCGGCACCGGCCTGCACTGGGTACCGTCGCAGCAGCCCGCGCGGGACCCGGCCACCGGCCTGTGGCACGCGGTGGCCCGGCTGCACGCGGCGGGCGTCCCGGTGGACTGGGCGGCGCTCACCGACGGGTACGGCGGCCGGCGGGTGCCCCTGCCGGCCTACCCGTTCCAGCACCGCACCTTCTGGCATGTAAGGAAGGGCCCCCTATTAACGCATTCGGTAGAGGAAGGGCCCCTTATTAACACCTCACCGGCAGACGAGCGGCCGGACAGGCCTGCGGAGCAGCCGGTGGCCCCCCGGGCCGCCGACGGGCCGGTGAATGAGCCGGTGGACGGGCCGGTGCTCACCAGGGTGTGCGAGCTGACCGCCGAACGCCTCGGCCTGCTGGCGTCCTCGGTCGACCCGGACCGCAGCTTCTTCGACCTGGGCGCCGACTCGCTGCTGCTGATCACCATGTCCCGGCAGATCGACCGGGAGTTCGGGGTACGGGTACCGGTCCGGGACCTGTTCGGTGCGGTCGACACCCCACGTCGACTCGCCGACGTGGTCACCCGCGCACAACCGGCCGACGAACCGTCCACGGCACGACCGGCCGAACCACCGCACAAGGTCGATCCACCCCGCCAGAACGAACCGTCACATCAGGTCGACCCGCCGCAGCAGATCCAGGCGCCGCAGCACATCGACCCTCCCCAGCGGGTCGGTCCGCCGCAGCAGATCCAGGCGCCGCAGGACGTCGACCCTTCGCAGCAGGACGGACCTCCGCGCCCCGTGGACGTACCGCGCCAGATCGGGACGCCGACCGTCGCCGCCCGTGTCGACGCGGCCGGGGGAGCAGCCGTCCCGCCGACCGGGGCAGGCGTCGGTATCCCGGCAGCCGGGTCGACGGTGGGCGGCGGTCGTCCGGCGTCGTCGGAACTGACCGGCATCATCCACCGCCAGCTCGATCTGATGCAGCAGCAGCTCACCCTGCTCGGTACCACCGGGGCGGTGCCCGCAGGACCCGTACCGCCGGCCCCGGCCGGACCGGCACAACGGGTACCGGTAATCGACACAGGCCCGGCCGCCTCCCCAACCACGGCCACCGGCGACGCCCCCGACAGCGGAACGAGCCGGGCCAACAGAACCGACCGGAACAACAAAACCGACCGGAACACCGAAACCGGCCGGGACAGCGCCGACTTCAGCCTGTACTTTTTCGGCGACTACCCGGATCAGGACAACAACGACAAGTACGGCGTACTTCTGGACGCCGTACAGTTCGCCGACGAGCACGCATTTCACGCGGTGTGGCTCCCGGAGCGGCACTTCCACTCCTTCGGCGGGATCTTCCCCAATCCGGCCGTCCTCGCCGCCGCCCTCGCCACGCGTACCCGCCGGATCCGGCTCAACGCCGGATCGGTGGTGCTGCCCCTGCACCACCCGGTCCGGGTGGCCGAGGAATGGTCCATGGTGGACAACCTCTCGGGTGGCCGGGTGGGGCTGGGCTGTGCGCCCGGGTGGCACGCCAACGACTTCGTCTTCTTCCCGGAGCACTACGGTCGGCACAAGCAGGTGATGTACGAGCACCTGGCCACGGTGCGGCGGCTGTGGCGCGGTGAGGCGGTGGCCGCCCGCGCCGGCAACGGTGAGCCCACCGAGGTACGGCTCTTCCCCCGGCCGATCCAGTCCACGCCGCCCGCGTTCACCGCGATCGTCGGCAACCCGGAGAGCTACCGGGAGGCCGCCCGCAACGACGTCGGCGTGGTGACCAACCTGATGACCCAGGATGTCGCCCAGCTCGCCGCGAACATCGCGCTGTACCGGCGGACCCGTGCCGAACACGGGCTCGATCCGGCCGCCGGCCGGATCACCGTGCTGCTGCACACCTATCTCGGTGACGACCTCGACCGGGTACGCGCCGAGGCCTTCGAACCGTTCCACCGGTACCTGCGTTCCTCGCTGGGGCTGCTCGGGCAGGTGACCAACAGCCTCGGCATGACCATCGACCTGGCCGGTACCCCGGACGAGGATGTCCGGTTCGTGCTGTCCCAGGCGTACGCACGGTACTGCGCGGAGCGCGCCCTGATCGGCACCCCGCAGAGCTGCCGGGAGGTGGTGACGGCGGTACTCGACACGGGCGTGGACGAGATCGCCTGCTTCGTCGACTTCGGTCTGCCCGCCGACGCGGTCCGGGCCGGACTGCCGTACATCGACGCGGTACGGCGCGCGACGCCGCACCGCCACCCGGCAGCCGCCACACCGCCAGCAGCCGCCGACGCCCCGGCAGCGACCACCCCCGGCACCGCAGCGACCGCCACCCCGACCGCGCCCGGCACCGCAGCGACCGCCACCCCGACCGCACCTGGCACCGCAGCAGCGGCGGCCGGGGGTACGGCACGGGACGAGGTCGCACCGCTGTCGGCTGCCCAGCGCCGGCTGTGGATCACGGCGCAGCTCGACCCGAACAGCCCGGCCTACAACGAGGCGGCCGCGGTCCGGTTGACCGGCCCACTCGACGTACCGGCGTTGCACGGGGCACTACAGGATGTGGTCGACCGGCACGCCGCGCTGCGCACCGTCTACCGGGAGATCGACGGGGTACCGCACCAGGTGGTCCGGGCCACGGTGCCGGTGGAGTGCCCGGTGCTCGACCGGACCGGCCGGGACGAAGACGAGGACGAGGACGAGGCGGTCCGGGAGGTGATGGCCCGGGAGAGCCGCCGCCGCTTCGACCTGACCGCCGGACCGGTCTTCGCGTTCACCCTGCTCCGCTTCGCCCCCACCCGGCACGTCCTGGTGCTCTCCTTCCACCATCTGGCCACCGACGGCGGGTCGTACGCCATCCTGACCAGGGAGGTGTCCGAGTACTACCGAGCCCGGGTCGACCACCGGGCACCCGCGCTGCCGGCGCTGACCACCAGCTATCCGCAGCTCGCCCGGGACGACCGGGTCCGGGGCGACGGCCGGGAGAAAGCGCTGCGGTACTGGCTGCACCAGCTCGACCCGCCGCCACCCACCCTGGTACTGCCGTCCGACCTGCCCCGCCCGGCCGTGCCGTCGGCCACCGGCCGCAGCCTGTTCCGTCAACTCCCGGCCGAGCTGACCCGGCGCATCGAGCTTTTCAGCCGGGCCGAGCGGGTCACCGCGTTCACCACCCTGCTGAGCGCATTCGGCGTCGTGCTGTCCCGGTTCGGTGGCGGCCACGGCGACCTGGTGGTCGGTACCGGGATGAGCGGCCGGGACGACCGTTCTGCCGACCTGGTCGGGTTCTTCATCAACACCGTCCCGCTCCGGTTGGACCTGCACGGCGACCCGACCTTCCGGGAACTGGTGGCCCGGGTACAGGCCACCGCCGCCGACGGGTACGAACACGCCGACCTGCCCTTCGACGAACTGGTCGCGGCACTCGCCCCGGTCCGGGAACCCGGCCGGAACCCGCTCTTCGACGTCGTCGTCGAGTACGAACGCGGCGCCGCGTTCAGCTTCGACCTGCCGGGGGTCACCGCCGAACTGCTGCCGGTCGGGCTGGACAAGGCTCCGGCCGACCTGATGGTGTACCTGTCCCACGATGACGCCGTCGACGTGCACATCGAGTACCGCACCGAGATCCTCGACCCGACCACGGTGGAACGGCTCGTCGACCACCTGCACCGGTTCCTGGACGCCGCGACCCGGTCCCCGCAGTCGTCGCTGACCGTACTGACCGACCGGCTCGACCACCCTGGCGACGGGCTGTGCGGCCCGGTGACGCCGCCGACCGGGGACCGGTTGCACGACCTGTTCCTCCGGCAGGCGGCGGTCACCCCGGACGCGGTCGCGGTGGTCGCCGGACCGGACCGGTGGACCTACCGGGAGCTGCGCGAGCGGGCCGACGGGCTGGCCCGGCGGGTGGCCGCCGAGGGGGTCGGCCCGGACGACATCGTCGCTGTGCTGCTGCCCCGCCGGCCGGAGCTGATCGCCGCACAACTCGGCGTGCTGATGGCCGGTGCCGCGTTTCTCCCGCTGGACCCGGACACCCCGCCCGCCCGCCTGACCGGGCTGCTGGCCGACAGCGGGGCCCGGCTGGTGCTCACCGGTACGGAGATCGCCACGCCGGACGGGGTCACCCGGCTGCTGGTCGACGAGGCCGGGCCGGACGGCCTGCCCGCCCCGACCGCCGTACCCGGACCGGAGCACCTGGCCTGGTGCGTCTACACCTCCGGGTCGACCGGGCGGCCGAAGGGGGTGGCCGTGCCACACCGGGCCGCCGTCAACGCCGTCACCTGGCACGTGGCCACCCTCGGGCTGACCGGCGGCGACGTGGTCGGGCACCTGCTCGGTCTCGGTTTCGACGCCAACCTGGCCGAGATCCATCCGGCGCTCGCCGCCGGGGCGACCGTGGCGCTCGTACCGGCCGACCGGCGCGCCGACCCGGACCGGCTGGCGGCCTGGTGGTCGGCGCAGGGGGTGACCGTGGCGCTGCTCCCGGCGCCGCTGGCCGAGCTGGTCTTCGCCCTGCGGTCCCGCCCCGCCACCCTGCCCCGGACCCTGATGGTCGGCGGCAGCCAGTTGCGGCGCCGGCCACCGGCCGACTTCCCGGCGACGGTGGTCAACGCCTACGGGCCGACCGAGAACGCCATCGTCAGCACCGCCGGGCGGGTACCTCCGGACGGGACCGGGCCGGTCCACATCGGCGGGCCGGTCGACAACGTACGGCTCTACGTGCTGGATGCCGGGGGTCGGCCGGTACCGCCCGGCGCGGTCGGCGAGTTGCACGTCGCCGGTCGCAGCCTGGCCCGGGGCTACCTGGGCCGGCCGGCGGAGAGCGCAGCGGCGTTCCGGCCGGAGCCGTTCTCCGGGGTGCCCGGCGCCCTGATGTACGCCACCGGGGACCGGGTCCGGCTACGCGGGGACGGCACCGTGGAGTTCCTCGGCCGGACCGACGACCAGGTCAAGATCGCCGGGAACCGGGTCGAGCCGGGTGAGGCCGCCGCCGTGCTGGTCCGGCTGGACGGGGTACGGCAGGCCGTTGTGATCGCCCGGCAGGACCGTGGCCCCGAGCCCTACCTGACGGCGTATGTCGTACCGACCGATGACGCGGAACCGGCGGCGGTGCTGCGAGCCCGGCTGACCGGGGAGCTGACCGGCCGGTTGCCCGGCTATCTGGTACCCCGGGCCTGGGTGTTCCTGGACGCGCTGCCCACTGGGGAGACCGGCAAGGTCGACCCGGCCCGGCTGCCGGCGCCCGAGCCCGACGGCGGTGACCAGGTGCCGCAGCCGGGGCTGGAACGGTTGGTCCACGACGCCTGGTGTGCCGAGCTGGGCGTCGGCCGGGTACCGCTGGAGGACGGTTTCTTCGCCACCGGTGGCCATTCCCTGGGCGCGGTGCGACTGGCGAACCGGTTGACCGACCTGCTCGGTACCGAGGTCGGCGTGGACCGGGTGCTGCGGGCGCCCGGGGTACGCGCGCTCGCCGCGAGCCTGGCCGGGCCACCCGGCGGGCCGCCCGTGGTGGCGCCCGTGGTGGCGCCCGTCAACGACCCGGTCGCGGAGCAGCTCGGCGACCCGGTCGCGGCGCCCGCCGGCAGCCCGGTCGCGGCGGAGACGGGCCACCCCGCCGGGGACCCGGCCGCCGAACCCGCCAGGGAACCGGCCGGCGAACCACCGGCCGTGGAGGAGACCGCGCCGGCCAGCTACCAGCAGGAGACCATGTGGAACCGGCAGCGCGTCGCGCCGAACCCGGCGGCGGTGCACATGGCGGTCCGGATCAATCTCGCCGGACGGCTCGACGTGGCGGCGCTCGGCACGGCGGTGGACGGTCTCGTCGCCCGGCACGGGGCGCTGCGTACCCGGCTGGTGCGGCACGACGGCCAACTGCGCCAGGAGGTCCTCGCCCACCGGCCGATCCCGTTCCCGGTCATCGACCTCGACCACCCCACCGACGCCCCCGAGGTGGAGCGGTGGTGCGTGGCGACCGGCCGGGAGCCGTTCCCCGACGACGGGCCGAAGCTGCGGGCCCGACTGGCCCGGCTCCCCGGTGACCGCTGGGTACTGGTGCTCGTCGTGCACCATCTGCACGGCGACGGCTGGTCGATGTTCCGGCTCTTCGACGAACTCGGGCGACGGTACGCCGCCGTGCTCGACGGCACCCGGCCGGCCCTCGAACCGGTCCCGGTGAGCTACCCCGGGTACGCCCGACGGCAGCGGGCCGAGCCGGTCCCCGCCGCGCTGCTCGACTACTGGCGACACCGGTTGGCGGGCGCCCCCCGGGCGGTGGCGCTGCCGGTGGACCGGCCGGGGGCGGACATGTCCTCCGGTCGGGGCGCCGAGTACGCCTTCCCGATCCCCGACGAGGTCACCGCCGGACTGACCCGGCTCGCCGGTGACCTGGGCACGACGATGTTCCCCGTCCTGGCGGCCGGGTACGCCCTGCTGATCGCCGAGTTGACCGGTAACCGGGACGTGGTGCTGGCCGGCCCGTACGCCCACCGGGACAGCCGGGACATCGAGCCGACCGTCGGCCTGTTCACCAGCCCGCTGGTGCTGCGACTGCCGGTGGCCGAGGTACGTACCTTCGCGGATCTGGTCCGCCGCACCGAGGCGGTCTTCCTGGACGCGGTACGCCATCAGCCGGCCCCGCTGCCGGAGGTCTACGCGGCGGTCGACCCGCAGTGGCGGCAGGGGATGCCGCCGCCGGTCGCCACCGCGCTCCTCGGCTGGAACCCGGGTCTACCGCCGTTGCGCCTGCCGGGGCTGGTCGCGGAACTGGTCGATCAGCCGCTCGACTGTGCCCGCCGGGAGTACGCCACGGTGCTCGCACCGACCGCCGACGGGCTACGCGGCACGGTGGAGTACGCCACCGACCGGCTCGACTACACGACGGTGGTCCGCTGGTGCGACCGTTTCGTCGAGATCCTCGCCGAGGGGGGCGCCGCGCCGCACGCCCTCCCCCGGATCGCCGGGCCGCCCCACGTCCAGGGCTACCCCACACCCTGACGGGTCGATCATGGAGCTGTGGTGCCCCACAGAAGGTACACAAGTGGATAGATCCCCCACCACAACTCCATGATCCACGGGTCAGTGGGCGGCCGGCGGGCCGGGCAGCCCGTCGCCGGAGCGGGCGGCCGGGCCGGGCAGCCCGTCGCCCGACGGGCTGCCCGGCCCGGCGGCCGTGGCCAGGCTGGCACTGGCCGCCTCGCGCAGGATCGCCGAGGGCACCAGTCGCCCGGCCCGGTAGGCGATCCCGATCCCGGCGGCCAACACGAACATCGCGCCGAAGGTCTGCAACGAGCCGATCAGGGCACCGGCGAGGCCGACCAGCGGAGCGGCGATCATCAGCAGCAGGCCGTCGCCGTAGCTGAACATCCCGGAACAGGCCACCGCCCAACCGGTGAGGAACCAGCCCACGCTGTAGACGGCCGCCCCGGCGAGCACCATGGTGCGGGCCTCGGTGCCGAAGACCGGGGTGGTCTCGGCCAGCCCGGTGAAGGGCAGCATCAGCACCGTACCGGCGAGGCTGGCCAGCAGCCCGGCCAACGCCGAGCGGCGACTGCGGGTGGTCACCAGCAGCCCGGCCAGCGCCAGCAGGGCCAGCAGGCCCAGCCAGACCGCGAGCACCCAGCCGACCAGGTACACCGGGCGGCCGTCGGCCGGGTACGGCTCGTTGCCGATCCCGCCGTCACTGGCCATCGTCACGGCGCCGTAGAGGATCGCGTACGCCGGCAGCAGCCAAACGGCGGCGCGGGCCAGTCGGCGCAGTGACCAGGCCCAGGTGGCGTTCGTCGCCGGCAGGTTCGGTCCGGCATCGGGGGCGAAGGGCAGTACGCCGAAACCACCGCCGGTGCGCCGGGTACCCAGCGGACCCGCCGGATCGTGTGCTCCCGGGACCGCGGCGGTGGACCTGGCCCGTCCGTTCGGATCCTTCATGCCGTCACCTCGCTCCGCCCGTACCAGCCGAGGATGGTGGCCGCGCCGCTGCGGCCCCCATCACCTGTCCCTGGACCGATCGTGGCAGGCGCCGCAGTACCGCATGAGGAGTTCTCGGATATCCGCCCGGAGCGGTGGCAGGGCGTAAGCCAGACGTTAAGAAGGGCCCCTTCCTATACCAAAAACGATAAGAAGGGGCCCTTCCTTACCGGTGTCAGTAGGTCTGGCGCTGGCCGGTCTGGCCGGGGAACATGCTCTGCGGGGAGACCGGCTCGGGGGCGGGCAGCCCCTGCGGCGCCTTGCCCCCGGTGGCCTGCGCCTCGGCGGCGCGTACCTCGTTGTGGATCTCCTGGGCGGCAGCGGCGGCGGCCCGCGCCGCCTCGGCGGCCTCCCGCTCGACGGCGCTCGCGTCGTGGGACGCCTGCGGCGTCGGGGCGTCCCCCACCATCTGGGCCAGCCCGCCCAGCGCACCGCCCATCCCCTCCAGGGCCTTGGTCAGCTCGGCCGGCACGATCCAGACCTTGTTCGCCGTGCCGTTGGCGATCTGCGGCAGCGCCTGGAGGTACTGGTAGGCGAGCACCTTCTGGCTCGGGTTGGCCTGGTGGATCGCGTCGAAGACGGTCCGGATCGCCTTGGCCTGACCTTCCGCCTGGAGGATGCGGGCCTGCCGGTCACCGTCGGCGCGCAGCACGGCGGCCTGCTTCTCACCCTCGGCGGAGAGGATCTGCGACTGCTTGTGCCCCTCGGCCTGCAGGATCATGGCCCGGCGGTCCCGCTCGGCGCGCATCTGCTTCTCCATGGAGTCGCGGATGCTCGGCGGCGGCTCGATCGCCTTGATCTCCACCCGGGTGACCTTGATCCCCCACCGTCCGGTGGTCTCGTCGAGCACGCCGGACAGGTGCCGGTTGATCTCCTCCCGGCTGGTCAACGCCCGTTCCAGGTCCAGCGAGCCGATCACGTTACGCAACGTGGTGACGGTCAGCTGCTCGATGGCCTGGAGGAAGTTGGCGATCTCGTAGGTGGCGCGTACCGGGTCGACGACCTTGAAGTAGAGGACGGTGTCGATCGAGACGACCAGGTTGTCCGAGGTGATCACCGGCTGCGGGGGGAAGCTGACCACCTGCTCACGCATGTCGACCTTGGTACGTACCGCGTCGATGAACGGGACCAGCAGGTTGAGGCCCGGGCTCAGGGTGCGCTTGTACCGGCCGAGCCGCTCGACGACGTCGTGCCGCTGCTGCGGCACGATCCGGACCGACTTGGCCAACGCGACCACCCCGATCAGGGCCACGGCAGCGAAGAACGCCGCGATCACCAGTTCCATACGCTCACCTTTTCGTCTCGGGCAGCCCACCGGGCAGCTCGCCGGGGGAAGAGAAGTCGTCCCGCCAGACCAGGGCGGTCGCGCCCCTGACCTGGATCACCCGTACCCGTTCACCGGGTTCGAACGCCTGGGTCGCGTCGAACGACCGGGCGCTCCACAACTCACCGTCGATCTTGATCATGCCGTGGTCGACGTCCACCCGCTCCAGGACCAGCGCCTCGGCGCCCTCCAGCGCCGCCGTGCCGAACCGCGTCTCGTCGCTGCCGGCCGTCGGGCCGAGCCGGCGACGCAGGGCCGGCCGGACGACACCGACGGTGAGCGCCGAGACCGCTGCGAAGACCAGCGCCTGCACGCCCACCGGGGCACCGAGCGCCGCAGCACCGGCCGCAGCGAACGCGCCGACCGCGAACATGCCGACGAACAGGGTGGTCGTGACGATCTCCGCGACGGCCAGCACCGTACCGAGCACGATCCAGAGCAGTGGCTCCATGCTCTGATCCTGACACGCAGGCGCACGTGACACCCACCATCGAAGATCACATTGACGGTACGATCCACCGCGACCGTCGATGAGGCGAAGGAGCCGTACCATGTCCCTCCTGCTGCCGGAGACCACCCGCCGGGTCGACGCCCTCGTCGCGGAGGCACAGACGACCGGGCTGGCCCCGTCCCTGGTCGCCGGGATCGTCCGGGACGGCACCCTGGTACACCTGGCCACCGCCGGCACGACGCCGGAACCGCACGCGGACCTCCAGTACCGGATCGGGTCGATCAGCAAGACCATGACCGCGGTGCTGGTGCTCCAGCTCCGCGACGCCGGGCAGCTCGCGCTCGACGATCCCCTGGAGCGGTACCTGCCGGACACCGGGGTCGGCACCCCCACCCTGCGGCAGTTGCTCGGGCACGCAGGCGGCCTGCAACGGGAACCGGACGGCGAGTGGTGGGAGCGCAGCACCGGCGGGGACCTGACCGCCCTGCTCGCCGGGCTCACCCCGACCAAGCTGGCGTACCCGCCACACCGGGTCTACCACTACTCCAACCTGGCGTACGGGCTGCTCGGCGCGGTGCTGGAGCGGGTCACCGGCCGGTCCTGGTGGGAGCTGCTCCACGAGCGGCTGCTGACCCCGCTGGGCATGACCCGGACCACCTACCAGGCGACCGAGCCGTTCGCCCGGGGCTACGTGGTGCACCCGTGGCACGGCACGCTCCGGGAGGAGCCGCGTACCGACACCGGGGCGATGGCGCCCGCCGGGCAGCTCTGGTCCACCCCGACGGACCTGGCCAGGTGGGCGGCATTCCTGGCGGACCCCGATCCGGCCGTGCTCGCCCCGGACACGCTCACCGAGATGTGCGCCCCGGTGGTGATCAGCGACCTCGACTCGTGGCGGTCGGGTCACGGCCTCGGGCTGGCGCTGTACCGCTGCGGGGACCGGGTCTACGTCGGACACGGCGGTTCGATGCCCGGGTACGTCGCCACGGTGGCGGTGCACCGACCCACCCGGACCGCCGTGATCGGCTTCGCCAACTCGTACGGCCTGCGGGCCGGCTCGATCGGCGGGCTGGGCGAGCGGCTGCTGACCGGTGTACTCGACACCGAGCCGGCTCCGGTCCGGCCGTGGCGGCCGGCGACGGCCCCGCCGGAGCCAGAGATCGCCGAGCTCTGCGGCCGGTGGTGGTGGATGGGACGCGAGTACGAGATCACCTGGATGCCGGACTCCGGTGAGCTGGTCTGCACCGGGCTACGCCCGGCCGGCGCGGTGCCGTGGCGGTTCGTCCGCGACGGCGACGGCCGGTGGCGGGGCCGGGCCGGGATGAACGACGGCGAGGTGGTCACCGTGCTGCGGGACCCGGCCGGTACGGCGGTGGCGCTGGACATCGCCACCTTCGTCTTCACCCGGGACCCGGAGGGTAGTCCGTAGCCCGGGGAACCCGGGTCAGTCGTCGGCCGGCGGTACGGTGACGAAGTCGATCAGCCGTTCCATGGAGTTGATCAGCGGGGTCTCCACGTCGGCGAAGCTGTTCACCCTGGACAGGATGATCCGCCACAGCTCCGCCGGCTCGGCCACGCCGAGAGCCGCGCAGACGCCCTCCTTCCAGGGTCGCCCCGGCGGCACCACCGGCCAGGCCCGGATACCCAGCGCCGCCGGTTTCACCGCCTGCCACACGTCGACGTACGGATGCCCGGTCACCAGGACGTACGGCGAGGTGACCCGGGCGACGATCCGGCTCTCCTTCGACCTGGGGACCAGGTGGTCGACGAGCACCCCGAGCCGCCGCTGCGGGCCGGGCGCGAAAGCACGCACCTGGGCGTCGAGCTCGTCGATGCCGTCCAGCGGCTCCACCACCACGCCCTCGATCCGCAGGTCGTCGCCCCAGATCCGCTCGACCAGCGCGGCGTCGTGCACCCCCTCCACCCAGATCCGGCTGGCCTTGGCCACCTGGGCGCGTACCCCGGCGACCGCGACCGAACCGGAGGCGGTGCGCTGACGCACCGCCGGGGCAGCCGTCGGGCGGGGCCGGCGCAGGGTCACCGGTGCCCCGTCGAGCAGGAAGGCCGCCGGCAGCAACGGGAAGTTCCGCCGCCGGCCGTGCCGGTCCTCCAGCACCACCGCGCCGGACTCGAAGCCGACCACCGCGCCGCAGAATCCCGAGTCGGCGTCCTCGACCACGAGGTCCGGCTCGGCGTCCACCTCGGGGATCGTCCGGCGTCGCCGCCAGTCACCAGCCAGTACGTCGTCGCCGTATCGCCTCCCCATGGGCGCTGAGGCTAGCCGGCCCGGCGCCGGGTGCCCCGCAGGCACGCCGCAGTGGACGGCTCCGGCGTCCAGGTCGGGCACGGGGGTGTGGAACGGACACGGTGACGGTCGAGACAGCGTCGGATCCACCACGTACCCTTGCCTGCATGTCACCCGCAACGGGCGCGGCAACCCTCGCTCCGTGCCGGTCCAGCCGGTTCGTCGCCTGGGTGCGCGCGTGGCGCGCCGGGCTGGTGCCCTACGACGAGGTCGCGGACGCGATCGCCGGCGACGAGGAGCACCTGGTGGCCGACGCGCCCGGCGCCTGGACCGACCTGCCCCTCGGCCAGGCGCTGCCGACCCTGGCCAAGCTCTCCCCGGACGAGATCCGGCTGGTGCTGCCGGCACCGGGCGATCCGCGCGGGCTGCCCGGCCCCGGCGAGTTCGCCGGTGCCGCGCTGCTCGCCGGCGAGGGGGTGGTCGCCGCCGGGCTCGGGCTGATCCCGGAGGTCCGCACCCACACCTCCGGCTCGGGGATGACGTTCGAGACGGTGCTCTGGCGGGTGTACCCCCTGCCGCAGACCGCGCCGGCCGCCTCACTCGGCTGCCCCGGAGCGGCCGAGGCGGAAGCGGAGCTGACCACCGCGCTCGCCGAGGCCACCGCCGCGCTGACCCGGCTCGACGTCGCCCAGTGGCGCCCCGAGCTGGCCGGTGCGCTGGCCGCGCTGCGCCGGCCGGACGGCACCACCGACCTGCCACCCGGGTTCGATCCGCGGGCCCGTCGGCTCTTCGCCCGCGCCGCGGTGCTCGACCGGGTCCTGGCCCTGGCCGAGACCGCCGCGCCCGGTGGGGCGATCAACGGGTACGAGGCACAGCAGCGCGACGCGGCACTGCGACCGCTGACGGCCGCCTGCCGGCGTGCCCTGGTGGCCGCCTGCAACGCGCCGCTGCGCCCCTGAGCCCGGCTGTCGCGCCCCTGAGCCCGGCTGTCGCGCCCCTGAGCCCGGCTGTCGCGCCCCTGAGCCCGGCTGTCGCGCCCCTGAGCCCGGCTGTCGCGCCCCTGAGCCCGGCTGTCGCGCCCCTGAGCCCGGCTGTCGCCTCTCTGGCCCGGCCGACCGGCGGGACCGGGTCGGTCAGATCTCGTCGATCAGGTCGACGACCGAGTTGACGATCCGGGACGGCCGGTACGGGTAGCGTTCCGCCTCGGCGCGGGTACTGATGCCGGTGAGCACCAGCACCGTCTCCAGGCCGGCCTCCAGCCCGCAGAGGATGTCGGTGTCCATCCGGTCGCCGATCATCGCGGTGCTCTCCGAATGCGCCTGGATGGTGTTCAGCGCCGAGCGCATCATCATCGGGTTCGGCTTGCCGACGAAGTACGGCTCCACGCCGGTCGCCTTGGAGATCATCGCGGCCACCGAGCCGGCGGCGGGCAGCGCGCCCTCCACCGACGGGCCGGTGACGTCCGGGTTGGTGCAGATAAACCGGGCCCCGTCGTTGATCAGTCGGACCGCCTTGGTGATCGCCTCGAAGCTGTAGGTCCGGGTCTCCCCCAGCACCACGTAGTCGGGGGCGAAGTCGGTCAGCACGTAGCCGACCGCGTGCATGGCGGTGGTGAGCCCTGCCTCGCCGATGACGTACGCGGTGCCGCCGGGTCGCTGGTCGGCGAGGAACTGCGCGGTGGCCAGCGCGGCGGTCCAGATGGCGTGCTCCGGCACGTCGAAACCCATCCGGTTGAGCCGGGCCTGGAGGTCCCGGGGGGTGTAGATCGAGTTGTTGGTCAGCACCAGGAAGGGCTTGCCGGAGGTACGCAGCCGGTTGATGAACTCCGGCGCGCCCGGTACCGGTTGGCCCTCGTGTACCAGCACGCCGTCCATGTCGGTCAGCCAGCTCTGCACCGGCTTACGCTCGGTCATATCTTCCTCAAAGGGGTGGTCGGGGCAGGTCAGGACGGTTGGTGGCGGCGCGGCGGATCGGCCTGGCGGGGGCCGGGCGGGTCATGACGGGTGCTGGCCGGGCGGCGGGCCGGTACGCAGCAGACCGTCGGGCAGGTGTCCCACATCGGCAACGCACCGAGCCGCTGGCGGGGGGCCGGCGCGGCCGGGTCGAGTCGCTCGGTGACGAGTTCGCGGACCATCGTGACGAACCGGGGATCGGTGCCGGGGGTGCCGGCCCGGACGAAGTCCAGCCCGAGCTGCCGGGCGGTGGCCAGCGCCTCGGTGTCGAGATCCCAGACCACCTCCAGATGGTCGGAGACGAACCCGATCGGGCTGACCACCACACCGGTGGTGCCGGACGCGGCGAGTGTCGCCAGGTGGTCGTTGATGTCCGGCTCCAGCCACGGCACCTGGGGTGGACCCGACCGACTCTGCCAGACCAGGTCGTACGGCAGGTCCGGAGCCGCCGCCGCAGCCACCAGCCCGACCGTCTCGCGTAGCTGTGCCTCGTACCGCCCGCCGTGCGGGCCGGCGTTCGCCGCCATCGAGGTGGGGACGGAGTGCGCGGTGAAGACCAGTCGGGTGGTGTCCCGGCGGGCCGGGTCGAGGCCGGCCAGCGCGGTGCGTACCGCGTCGGCGTGCGGCTCGACGAAGCCGGGGTGGTCCCAGAACTGGCGCAGCTTCTCGATCACCGGGGCGTCGGGGCCCACCGCCGCCCGGGCCGACGCAATGTCCTCCTGGTACTGCCGGCAGGAGGAGTAGCCGCCGTAGGCGCTGGTGACGAAGGCCAGCGCCCGCCGGATGCCGTCGTCGTGCATCTGCGCCACGGTGTCGGCGAGCATCGGGTGCCAGTTCCGGTTGCCCCAGTAGATTGGCAGGTCGATGCCGTGCGCCGCGAAGTCGTCCCGGATCGCGGCGAGCAGGTCGCGGCACTGCTGGTTGATTGGCGAGACCCCACCGAAGTGCTGGTAGTGCTCGGCCACCTCGGCCAGCCGCTCGGCCGGTACCCCCCGACCACGGGTCACGTTGGTCAGGAACGGCAGCACGTCCTCGGGTCGTTCCGGCCCGCCGAACGAAACCAGCAGCAGTGCGTCGTACGCCATGCGCCCATTGTCCCCGGCCTGGCTGGGGTGTTAAGCGGGGCCCCTTCCTCTACCAAAAACGATAGGAAGGGGCCCTTCCTTACGACTCGGAGCCGAGGGCGTGGTAGCCGCCGTCGACGTGGACGATCTCGCCGGTGGTCGCCGGGAACCAGTCGGAGAGCAGCGCCAGGCAGGCCCGGGCGGCCGGCTCCTGGTCGTTGAGGTCCCAGCCCAGCGGGGAGCGCTCGGTCCAGGCGGTCTCGAACCGCTCGAACCCGGGGATCGACTTGGCCGCCATGGTGCGCAGCGGGCCGGCGGCCACCAGGTTGCTGCGGATCCCCTTCGGTCCCAGGTGCATGGCCAGGTATCGGGAGGCCGACTCCAGGCCCGCCTTGGCCACGCCCATCCAGTCGTAGACCGGCCACGCCTTGGTGGCGTCGAAGGTGAGCCCGACGATCGAGCCACCCCGGGACATCAGCGGCAGCGCCGCCATGGCCAGTGACTTGTAGGAGTAGGTGGAGACGTGCAGGGCGGTCGCCACGTCCTCCCAGGGCGCGTCGAGGAACCCGCCGCCGAGGCAGCTCTGCGGCGCGAACCCGATCGAGTGCACCAGCCCGTCCAGCCCGTCGACGTGCTCCCGCACCCGGTCGGCGAGGCTGGCCAGGTGCTCGGTGTTGGTCACGTCCACCTCGATCACCGGTGCCGGCTCGGGCAGCCGCTTGGCGATCCGCTCGACCAGCGAGAGCCGACCGAACCCGGTCAGCACCACCGTCGCCCCGTTCTCCTGGGCCAGCTTCGCCGCAGAGAAGGCGATCGACTGGTCGGTGATGACGCCGGTGACGAGCAGCCGTTTACCGGCCAGCAGTCCAGACACGTGCAGATCCTCCGTACTCATCCGTGGTGCGCTCGTGGTGCGGCCCGCCGGGGCGGACGGCCGCCGACCGGGGACCGGCCGGCGACTGGTGCGTGCAGACGGCGCCCGGCGCCACGCCGGGCCGGTGGGGTCGGAGTCAGTGCCCCATGCCCATGCCGCCGTCGACCGGAATGACCGCACCGGAGATGTAACCGGCGGCGTCGCCGGCCAGCCAGGTCACCACGCCGGCGACCTCGTCCGGGCTGGCGAACCGGCCCAGCGGGATCGACTTGCGGTACTGCTCCTTGCGGTCGTCCGGCAGGCCCGCGGTCATGTCGGTGTCGATGAAGCCCGGTGCCACCACGTTCGCCGTGACGTTACGGCTGCCCAGCTCGCGGGTGATGGATCGGGCCACACCCACCAGACCGGCCTTGCTGGCCGCGTAGTTGACCTGGCCCGGGCTGCCGTAGAGGCCGACCACCGAGGAGATGAAGATCATCCGGCCCCAGCGGGCCCGGACCATCTTGGTGGCGGCCCGCTTGGCGCACCGGAACGCGCCGGTCAGGTTGGTGTCCAACACGGTGGTGAACTGCTCGTCCGACATCCGCATCAGCAGCGTGTCGTCGGTGATCCCCGCGTTGGCGACCAGCACCTCGACCGGCCCCAGCTCCGCCTCGACGGTGCTGAACGCGCTGTCCACGGCGGCCGGGTCGGTGATGTCGCACCGCACGCCGAACAGGTCCGGCGGGCCGTTCTGCCCCCGGTGGGTGACCGCCACCCGGTCGCCCTGCTTGGCGAAGGCCTGGGCGATGGCCAGGCCGATCCCCCGGTTACCGCCGGTCACCAGCACGGTTCTGGCCACGGGTCCCCCTCGAAGAAAGCGTGTGGACGGTGCGCGTTGGAGATTAGGCGTTACCGGCAGGTAAGCGCTAACGCGACCCAGGTCACGCGGGAACATGACAGTCGGGACGGACCGCTGGACGGCCCGGTCCCGGCACCGGCGGGGCGGCGGCCGCCGGCCGATCGGCCGACTGCGGAGGGTCGACGGCGCGGGTGTACGATGATCCGCGTTCCGGACCCCGCCGAGCTGTGGAGGTGATCGCTGTGCGAGATAGCGATCCTCCCAGTCGTGGCCGGGCCGATCGTCAGCCCCGCTGAGCCACGACTCAGTCGAGTGAGCTGACCAGCTTCGCTCCTCCCGCAGCGACCCGCGCCGTCCGGTAGCGCCCGGACGACCGGGGCCCGCCACCTCCCGGTGGCAGCCGGTGGAGCACCCCGGTCACGACTTCGTGTGTGCGCCCTGCCTGCCCCCTGACGTCCGCGCCCCGGCACGGACGGACCAGCCGCCACCGGAGAAACCTGCCATGAGCCGCTACCTCGCCCCGCTGGGCTTCACTCTCGCCGCCGTCTGGGTGGCCGTCCTCTTCGTCCTGGCCAGCAGCACCCACTGACCCCGGGACCGTCCCGGGGTCAGTGTCGTCGCCCTGCGGCGGCGGGTGGTGGCCGGGCCGACCGGGTCGGCCCGGCCGGTCAGAGCAGGCGGGAGGTCCAGAGCAGACTCATCCCGGCGGCGGTCAGGGCGAGCAGCAGGGCCATCCCGGCGTACCACTGGGTGATCTCCCGGGGTTCGGTCCGGAACCCGATCGAGCTGCCCATGTCCTGGTAGACCTGCTTCAACTCGGTGACCGACGCCGCCTCGTAGAAGAAGCCCTGGGTGGTTTCGGCCAGCTCGGCGAGGGCCAGCCGGTCCACCGGTACCCGCTGGAGCTGCCCACCGATGTCGACCTGACCGTCGTCGGTGCCGAAGGCGATGGTGGAGACCGGGACGTTGGCCGCCTGGGCCGCGGCGCCCGCCTCCTCCACCGACCGGCCCGCAGTGCGGTACCCGTCGGAGAGCAGCACGATCCGGGCCGGCGGGATGCCCGCCGCCCCGTCGGCCGGTACCGACCGGATCGCCTCCAGGCAGGTGAACACCGCCTCACCGGTGGCCGTCGCCTCGGCCAGCACCAGCGCGTCGATGGCACTGGTCACCGCCGCACGGTCCTTCGACGGGGGCACGAGCACGTTCGCCGACTTGGCGAACGCCACCAGCCCCAGGTTGTAGCTGAGCGGCAACTCGGCGACGAACTGCTTGGCCGCCTCCTGGGCCGCCTCCAGCCGGTTCGGCGCCACGTCGTCGGCCTGCATCGACAGCGACACGTCGATGGCGAGCATGATCGTCGCCCGTTCCAGCGGTTCCTTCGTGTCGATCGCCGGCCGGGCCATCCCGGTGGCGAGCACCAGCAGGCTGAGCAGCAGGGTGGTGGCGGCGGCGTGCCGCCGCCAGCCCAGCCCCTTCGGGGCCAGGGTCTGGAGCAGCTCCACGTTGGTGAACCGCATGGCGTACGACCGCCGGTGCAACTGCCGCCAGACGTAGGCGCCGGTCAGGGCGAGCACCGGCAGCACCGTGAGCAGCCACCACGGTTGTAGGAATCGGATCATCGTGTCGTCCCCCTGGTACGGGCGTGCCGCTGCGCGGCCACGAAGCGCACCATGTCCAGCAGCCAGTCGGAATCGGTACGCAGACGGAGATGGGCCGCCCCGGCGGCCCGCAGCTCGTCGGCGATCGCCGCCCGTTGGGCGGCGGCGGCGTCGGCGTACCGACGGCGCAGTCGCGGATCGGCGGTCTGCACCTCGTGCAGCTCCCCGGTCTCCGGGTCGACCACCGCGAGCACGCCGACATCGGGCAACTCCAGCTCACGCGGGTCGACCACCTCGATCGCCAGCACGTCGTGCCGGACCGCGAGCTTACGCAACGGGCGACCCCACTCGGCCGGCGGCGCCAGGAAGTCGGAGATCACCACCGCCAGCCCACGCCGCCGGGGCGGGCGGTTGAGCAGGTCGATCAGTGCGCCGAGATCGGTCCGGCCGGGCCGGACGGCGGTGCCGGCGATCGCCCGCAGCAGCCCGTGCGCCTCCCGGCGGCCGGGCCGCGCGGGCAGGCGGAACAGCAGCGGCGGCGCCGTGGCGGCCGGCTCCGGGGCCGCCCGCCGCCAGCGCGAGCGTGCCGGGGGTGCCGGTACCGGTCCCCCGCTGCCGACCACCGCGCCGACCCGGTTGCCGCCACGCACGGTCAGGTGGGTCATCGCGGTCGCCGCGGCGATCACCAGGTCCCGTTTGAGCCAGCGGCCGGTACCGAAGTCGAGGCTGGCCGACAGGTCCACGGCCAGCCAGGTCTCCAGTTCCCGGTCGGCGACCGTACGGCGTACGTGCGGCACGGTCGTCCGGGCCGTCACCGGCCAGTCCATCCGGCGTACGTCGTCACCGGGCCGGTACTCGCGGGACTCCCCCGCCTCGGTACCCGGCCCGGGGAGCAGCCCCGCGTAGTCGCCCTGGAGCAGCCCGTCGAGCTTGCGGGTGACCAGCAGTTGCAGCCGGGACAGCACCGCCTCCGACCGGCCGTCCCCGGTACCCGCACCACCGGCTCCGCCCGGAACCGCGCCGGGCGGTCGTACCCCGGCTCCGGTCACGGCCGCTGCCCGGGCCAGCCGGCGGCCATCGGCGGCGCGGCGGGCGGCGCCGGGGCCGCGTTCTGCCGGGGCGCGACCGAGGGCAGCGGCACCGTCGACATGATCCGGTTGACGATGTGGTCGGCCGGTACGTCGTCGGCCAGCGCGTCGTAGCTGAGCACCAGGCGGTGCCGCAGGATGTCCGGGGCGATGTCCTGCACGTCCTGGGGCAGCGCGTAGTCCCGGCCCCGCAGCAGGGCCAGCGCCCGGGTGGCCCGGACGATGCCGAGCGAGGCACGGGGGCTCGCCCCGTACTGGATGAGCTGGCCCACGTCGGGCATTCCGTGCTCGGCCGGGGCCCGGGTGGCCAGGACCAGCCGGACGGTGTAGTCGACCAGCGCGTTGTGCACGAAGACCTGGTCGGCCTTGTGTTGCAGGGCGATCAGATCGGTCGGGCTGAACACCGTGGCCGGCTCCGGCGGCGCGATGCCCATCCGGTAGATGATCTCCCGCTCCTCGGCGTCGGTGGGGTAACCCACCAGGATCTTCATCAGGAACCGGTCCCGCTGCGCCTCCGGCAGCGGATAGACGCCCTCCTGCTCGATCGGGTTCTGGGTGGCCATCACCAGGAACGGGTGCGGCACCGGGAAGGTCTCACCACCGATCGACACCTGCTGCTCGCTCATCACCTCCAGCAGCGCGGACTGCACCTTGGCCGGCGCCCGGTTGATCTCGTCGGCGAGCAGGAAGTTGACGAACACCGGACCGAGTTCGACATCGAACTTCTCACTGGACTGCCGGTAGATCCGGGTACCCATGATGTCGGCGGGGACCAGGTCCGGGGTGAACTGCACCCGGGCGAAGGTACCGCCGACCACCCTGGCCAGGGTTTCCACGGCGAGCGTCTTCGCCACCCCCGGCACGCCCTCGAGCAGGCAGTGCCCCCGGGCCAGCAGCGCGACGAACATCCGCTCCACCATCCGGTCCTGACCGACGATCACCCGCTTGACCTCGAACAGCGCGCGTTCGAGCAGGGTGGCGTCCTCGGCCGGCGTGCTACCCGGTGTGCCCGGGGCGGTGCCGTTCTCGGACGGGGTCGGAGCGTCGGGTGTGGTCGGCTGGGCCACCGGTCCTCCACAGCGTGATCAGTTGTCGGCGGGGATTGCGCCTCCAAGCCTCGCATGCCCGTCGGAGAGCCGAGGTGGGGAGAACACGATTGTGCTCCCACCCGGGCGGAAACACCGGGCCCGGCCAGGTCGGGGCTGAATTCTGCCGGACACGGGTAGACAGGTGGGGCGTCGGCGTGTGTACGATTCATCCCGTCGCCGGGCGGCTCCCCCCGTGGTCGCCCGGCGCTCAATCCCTCCACCCGGCGCCGTAGACTCCCCGGGTGACCGAGACCCCGCCCGCCCTCCCGGCACCGGTCTGTTCGGCCCGAGGCTGCCGCGCGACGGCGGAGTGGGCACTGCACTGGAACAATCCCCGGCTGCACACCCCGCAGCGCCGCAAGACCTGGCTCGCCTGCCCGGAGCACCGGCCGACTCTCGGGGCGTTCCTCGACGCACGCGGGTTCCTGCGTGAGGTGTTGCCGGTCGCGTCATCGCCTACGCTCGAGGCGTGACCGAGGAGACCGTACCCGCGCCGGATCCCGGCCCGCCCGACCCGTTGGCGCCGTGGCCGGACACGGTGCGCTGGCAGCGGGTGTCCCGGGACCTGATCTGGGTGGAACTGCTCCGGCTCGCCATCGGCATGGCGGTACCCCTGGTCGGCCTGGCAGCGGGTTGGGCGCTCACCGGCCACGGGTTGTTCGGCGTCGGTCTGGTCGCCGTCCTGCTCCTGGGCGGCTGGCGGGTCGTGGCGATCGTCCGCGCGGTGGGCGCGTGGGGTTACGCCGAGCGGTCCGACGATCTGCTGGTCCGGCACGGTCTGCTGGTCCGACGGCTGTCCATCGTGCCGTACTCCCGGATGCAGTTCGTCGACGTCAGCGCCGGGCCGCTGGAGCGGGCCTTCGACCTGGCCACCGTGCAGCTGCACACCGCTGCCGCGGCCAGCGACGCCCGGGTGCCGGGGCTGCGTCCGGCGGAGGCGGCCCGGCTGCGGGACCGGCTCACCGCGCTCGGCGAGGACCGGGCGGAGGGGCTTTGACCGGCGGGACACGGAACCCCGGCGGAGAACCGGCCACCGGTGGAGCGGCGCGGTGAGCGAACCGGTCGCCGCCGAACCCAGGCGCCGGTTGCACCCGCTCAGTCCGGTCATCCAGGGCGCCAAGTCGATCGTCGTGGTGATCGCCGCGCTGTCCTGGTCGACGCTGAGCCGGGTCGGGCTGGGCTGGTTCGCCGCGATGGTGGCGGTCCTGGTCCTCGGCGCCACGGTGCTGGCCGTGGTGAGCTGGTACAACACCGGCTACCACGTGGTCGGCCGGGAACTGCGCATCCACGAGGGGCTGCTCTGGCGGCGTACCCGGGCGATCCCCCTGGAGCGGTTGCAGGCCATCGAGGTGGTCCGGCCGCTGCTGGCCCAGCTGACCGGCCTGGCCGAGCTGCGGCTGGAGGTGGTCGGCGGGGGCAAGACCGAGGCACCGCTGGCCTTCCTGGGGGTCGCCGACGCGGTCGCGCTCCGGGAACGGCTGCTGCGGATCGCCGGGCGCGGCCCGCACGTCGTACCCGCGACGGACGGCACCGCCGAACCGGCCGCGCCGCCCCCACCGGCCGGGTATCCGCTGCACGCGGTGGCCAACCGTGATCTGGTGATCAGCCAGCTACTCACCCCGCAGGCGTTCCTGCTGCCGTTCGGGCTCGCCTTCGTACTGACCCAGTTCCTGACCGAGGGGGTCTGGTCGTTCATCGCGGTGGCGAGCACGCTGACCGCGATGGCCGGTGTGCTGCTGCAACCGGCCCGCCGGGTACTGGACGACTGGAACTTCCGGCTGGCCCGGGACGAGGCGGCGCTGCGGGTCCAGCACGGTCTGCTGGAGACCCGCGCCCAGACCGTACCGCTCAACCGGGTGCAGGCGGTCGGGGTGACCTGGCCGCTGCTCTGGCGGGCGAAGGGCTGGCTACGGCTGCGGCTGGAGGTGGCCGGCTACTCGGCCGGCGAACCGGACGACCGTAACCGGCCGGACCGGCTGCTCCCGGTCGGCGACCTGCGCACCGGTGAGCTGGTCACCGCCGAACTGCTGCCCGGGGTACGCCTGGTCGAGCTGCCGCTGACCCCGCCGCCGCGCCGGGCACGGTGGCGGCACCCGCTGGCCCTCCGGGTGATCGGCGCCGGCCTGCACCACCGGGTCTTCGTGGTACGCCACGGTCTGCTCACCCGGCAACTGGTGATCGTGCCGTACTCCCGGATCCAGAGCGTGCGGGTGGTGCAGGGGCCGGTGCAGCGCCGGCTCCGGCTGGCCACCGTGCACGTCGACACGGCCAGCGGATCGGGCGCTGCGGCGGTGGACCGGGACCTCACCGAGGCGTGGGCGATGGCCGCGGAACTGATCGACCGGGCTCACACCGCCCGCCGGGCCGGCTGACCGGGGCGGTACCGGCTGGGACAGCCCCGGCGGGCCGGGAGCCGGGCCTGCGGCGGGTCAGCGTCGGGCAGGCTCCGGCGTCGCCGTCGGGTCGGTCTCCGCCCTGGTGACCGGCACCGGGGTACCGTCCGTCGTCCCGTTGGCGGCGGCGGCACCCCGACGCGCCTGCCGGGCGGCCCACCAGCGCTCACCCAACCCGACCGCCAGGAAGGTCATCCCCACGTACGCCCAGCCGACCAGCACGTCGATCACGTAGTGCTCGCCGGAGTAGACCAGGGTGAAGGTCATCGCCAGCGGATACGCCAGCAGCAGCGGCCACCAGCGGCGCCGGGTGGAACGCAGGAAGAACAGCACGACGAAGAGCGCGAAGGCGGTGTGCAGCGACGGCATCGCGGCGACCGGGTTCGAGGCGATCTGACCGGCGTTGAGCAGGTTGCCGGCCCCGTGCATGCCGAAGGCCTTCCAACCCCGGGTGGAGATGCGGGCAACCTCCTCCAGCAGCCCGTACTGCGCCGCCCACCAGGGCGGGGCGGCCGGGTAGAGGAAGTAGGTGACCAGGCCGGTGGCGCAGAGGAACGCCCAGCGTCGCATGAACGCCGCCCAGCGGGACCGTTCCCGCAGCCAGAGCACCACCGCGGCGGCCAACGCCACCACGAAGTGGGAGAAGTAGACCCAACTGGCCAGCACGTCCCACCACTGGACCTCGGGACGGTAGAGGTGCTCCTGCAACCAGACGGTCGGCACCTCACCCCCGGTGGCCCAGCCGAACATCCACACGTCCGCCATGATCAGATCGATGGCGTGCGGCGTCGCCCCGTTGTCGGCGAATCCCCGGGAGAGGTTGTACGCGGCGAGCAGGAGCACCACCGGCAGCCAGTCCCGGGCGAACCGCAGATGCTCCCGCCAGGGACGGCCGGGGCGCCAGGCGATGGTCGCCGTCCAGAGCCAGGCGAACGCGTAGAGCGGGTCGGTGGGCAGACCGATGAGCAGCCAGCCGGCGACGAAGGCGACGCTCCAGACCGACATGGCGACCAGCCGGCGCCGACCGCCCTCCTCAGGCGGGGGCGGTCCGACCGGGGCGGGGGTGGGATCACTGACGGCGACCATCGCCGTCCAGGTTAACGGCGCCCGGCCGGGCGGTAGCGGCGGCCACCCGGCGGGAAGCCCGGCGCTGGTCGCGGACACCGGCCGGCGCCGTCCCCGCCCGCCCCGCAGCGCCTACGCTGTCGGCATGCAGGAGCAGCCGGATGCCGTTTTCCCGCCGGGGTTGACCGCCCGGGTGGAGCTGACCGTCACCGATTCGGACACCGCGCAGGCCCTCGGTTCGGGCGACGTGCCCGTGCTGGGTACGCCCCGGGTCCTGGCCCTGGCCGAGGCGGCCACGGTGGCCGCCACCGCCGTCCAGATGCCGAGCGGGATGACCACGGTCGGCACCCGGGTCGAGCTGGACCACCGGGCGGCCACCGCGGTCGGCCGTACCGTCGCCGCCCGGGCCATCCTGGTCGGGGTCGACGGGCGGCGGCTGCTGTTCGAGGTGACCGTGACCGACGGCGACGAGACGGTGGCCGAGGGCCGGGTGGACCGGGTGCTGGTGGACCGGCAACGGTTCGTCGCCCGGGCCAACGGTACGGCGTGACGCTCGCGTTCACCGAGATCGCCGACCGGGTCTTCGTGCTCCGGTACCCGGTGCTCGACGTCAACGTGGCGTTGCTCGTCGGGGACGGCGCGGCGTTGCTGGTCGACACCCTCTCCACCGCCGGGCAGGCCGCGGAACTGGCGCGGGCGGTCCGGGCGGTCACCCCGTACCCGTGGACGGTCGTCAACACCCACCACCACTTCGACCACTGCTTCGGCAACCGGACCCTGGCCGCCGACCCGCCCCGCCCGGTGTACGCCCACGAGGTGACCGTCCGGCTGCTGCGCGACCATCCCGACGAGGTACGCCGGCAGGCGCACGCCGAGATGCTGCCGGACCACCCGGCGCTGGCCGCCGAACTGGCGGTCACCCCGCTGTTGCCTCCGACCGGCACGGTGCACACCGAGACCACCCTCGACATCGGTGGCCGGGTGGTGGTGCTGCGTCACCCGGGGCGCGGACACACCGCAGGTGACCTGGTGGTGTCCGCGCCGGACGCGGACGTGCTGGTCGCCGGGGACCTGATCGAGGAGAGCGGCCCGCCGGCCTTCGAGGAGAGTTTCCCGCTGGACTGGCCGGCTGCGGTGGCGGAACTGATCCGGCTGACCGGCCCGGCCACGGTGGTCGTACCGGGGCACGGGTCGGTCGTCGACGCGGCGTTCGTCCGGGCCCAGCATGCCGGGTTGACCGACCTGGCCGGGCTGATCCGGGCCGGGTACGCCGCCGGTCGTCCGGCCGGGGAGGTCGCCGCCGCAGCCCCCTTCGGGCCGGGCCCCGCACTGGTGGCGGTCCGACGCGGCTACGCCCAACTGGCCGCCGCCGGCTGAGCCGCCGGACGGCGGTGCCGGCCGCCGGGGAAACGCTCGGCGACCCGGCCGGGAAACGTCTGGCAACCTCAGCCGGGGAACATCTGGCAACCTCAGCCGGGGAACGTCTGGCAGCCTCAGCCGGGGAAACGCTCGGCGACCCGGGCCCGGGTGGGCATCGACACCGCGCCGCCCCGGGATTCACAGACCACTGCGGCGACCCGCAGCGCGTACTCCACCCGCCGGGTCCACTCCCCTGGCCGGGCCGGTGGCCCGTCGGCGAGCAGGTCCGCCACGAGGGCGGCCATCACCGAGTCCCCGGCCCCGGTCGCGTCCACCGCGTCGACCTGCGGTGCCGGTACCCGGACCGGGTCGGCACCGGCGGCGACCAGCGCACCCTGGGCGCCGAGGGTGACCACGACCACCTCCGCGCCGAGTCCCCGCAGCCGCTGGGTGACCTGCTCGGGCGTCCCGCCGGGATAGAGCACTCCGGCGTCGGCGGCGCTCAGCTTGACCAGGTGGGCGCTGCTGGCGAACTCGGCGACCAGGGCCCGCAGGTCGTCGAGCGCCGTCTGACCGCTGAGCAGGTCCGGACGGACGTTGGGGTCGAAGACCCGCAGCGCGCCGGCGAGCGACCAGGCGTGCCGGGCGGCCTCCCGGCTGTCCTGGCAGAGCAGGGCGATCGATCCGCAGTAGAGCACGTCGGCACCCTCCACCAACGCGGTGTCCACGGCAGCGGCGGTGAGCAGCCCGTACGACGGGGGTTCGCCGTAGAACCGGAAGTCCGGCTCGGCGCCGGAGAAGGTGGCCACCGCGAGGGCGGTGGGGGCGGCCACGGTGACCAGCCCGTCCACCCCGACACGGTTGTCGGTGAGGAAGGCCCGGATCCGGGCGGCCGGGGCGTCGTCACCGAGGGAACCGACGAACTGCACCCGCCCACCGAGGCGGGCCACCCCGACCGCGACGTTCAACGGGCCGCCACCGATCGCCTGCCGGTACACCGGTTCCCCCGCGCACTCGGTGTCCAGCAGGTCCAGCAACGCCTCACCGAGCACCACCGCGTACCCCATGTGTCCTCCTGCTCCGCACCCGTCCCGCCGACCCGGTGTACCGGACGGTCGTCGCCCGCCCCGCCGGTCCCAGCATGCCTGCCACCGGCCGAGGCCGCCCGGTCCGGCAAAGATATTGATCGAGCACTATTGATTTCGGCCGCTTTCCGTGGTGCGATGGCGCGTACCGAGATGGTGCGGGGGCTGACGCACCATATCCGGGATGCCGGTATGAGCCACGCGAGGGCAGGTCCGCGACCGGACCGCGTACGCCGTCGTGCTCCCGGCCCGCTCGCCGATCCGTGTGCCGAGGTCCACGACCGCTGTCCGGCGCGGTGATCCCCGTTGACCGTGGTACGGCCGTTGGCCGCACCGCGAAAGTGAGGAGAACCGGTGAAACCCCTACGTACTGCCTCCGTCTTCGCCGCCGTGGCCACCCTGGCCGCCGCCGCGTTGACGGTGCTCACCGGCCAGGCCGCGCAGGCACACGGCGCGGCCATGGCCCCCGGCAGTCGGACCTACCTCTGCTGGCAGGACGGTCTCAGCCAGACCGGCGAGATCAAGCCGAACAATCCCGCGTGCGCCGCCGCCGTGGCCCAGAGCGGAGCCAACTCCCTCTACAACTGGTTCAGCGTGCTCCGCTCCGACGCCGGTGGGCGCACCGTCGGCTTCATCCCGGACGGGCAGCTCTGCAGCGGCGGCAACCCCGGGTTCAGCGGTTACGACCTGGCCCGCACCGACTGGCCGCTGACCCACCTGACCGCCGGGGCGAACTTCAGCTACCGGTACAGCAACTGGGCCCACCACCCGGGGACGTTCTACTTCTACGTCACCAAGGACAGCTGGAGCCCGACCCGGCCGCTGGCCTGGTCGGATCTGGAGGAGCAGCCCTTCCTCACGGTGACCAACCCGCCGCAGAAGGGTTCGCCGGGTACCAACGACGGGCACTACTACTTCAGCGGGAACCTGCCGTCGAACAAGAACGGCCGGCACATCATCTACTCCCGCTGGGTCCGCTCGGACAGCCAGGAGAACTTCTTCGGCTGCTCGGATGTCACCTTCGACGGTGGCAACGGTGAGGTCACCGGCGTCGGCCCGGGTGGCGGGAACCCGACCCCGACGCCGACCACGCCGGGACCGACGCCGACCACCCCTGCCCCGACCACGCCGGCGCCGGGCACCGACTGCATGGCCGGGTACCGGGTGGTCAGCTCCTGGCAGGGCGGCTTCCAGGGCGAGGTGACGATCATGAACCACGGCACCACCGCGTTCAACGGATGGACCGCGACCTGGACCTGGCCGAGCGGGCAGACCATCTCCACGGTCTGGAGCGGCACCCACACCGTCTCCGGTAACACGGTGACGGTCAAGCCGATGGACTACAACCGCGTGGTCGCCCCGAACGGCACCACGACGTTCGGCTTCCTCGCCACCACCGGCGCCGGCAACACCGTGCCGACGGTCACCTGCACCAGCCCGTGACCCGGTGCTCCGCGACCCGACCAACACCGGGTTAGCGGCACGCCGTCGAGGCTAACCGGCAGCTACGACGTACCCGCAGGAAGGGGGCCTGCGTCAGCCCGATTCCGGTCGGCTGACGCAGGCCCCCTGTTCGTCCCTCGGGCGGTGCCGGGCCTACCGCCACCGTGCAGGGCGGGTCAGTGCACCATCGAGCCGACCACCGGCTTGGTCAGCAGGGCGGACTGGTTGCGCTGGATGCCCGGGTTGAGGGTCTTGGCCACGAAGATGGCGTGCCAGATGCAGAAGATCAGCACGGTCCAGACCTTGCGCGAGTGGTCCGCCTCCTCGCGCTTGTGCTCGTCGAGCAGGCGCATCGCGTAGTTCAGATCGAGCAGGTCACCGGCGCCGGAGGTGGCGAAGACGTGCCGGACCCACTCGTACATCTCGCCGCGCAGCCAGACCCGGGTCGGGGTCGGGAAGCCCAGCTTCTTCCGGTTGACGATGGCCGGCGGGACGACCCCCTGCAGCGCCTGACGCATGGCGTACTTGGTGGCGTCCGAGCGGGGCGGCAGCTTCAGGTCCACCGGGATGGTGGCCGCCACGTCGAAGACCTCCCGGTCCAGGAACGGCACCCGGACCTCCAGCGAGTGGGCCATGGAGATCCGGTCGGCCTTGACCAGGATGTCGCCGCGCAGCCAGGTGTAGAGGTCGACGTACTGCATCTTGGTCACGTCGTCCAGCTCGGTGCACTCGGCGTAGACCGGGGCGGTCACGTCGGTGTACCGCACCGAGGGGTCGTACCGGCGCAGCAGGTGCTGCTTCTCCTCCTCGGTGAACATCCGGGCGTTGCCGTAGTAGCGCTGCTCGATCGGCGTGGTGCCGCGCTCCAGGAAGCTCTTGCCCTTGACGCCCTGCGGGATGGCCTTGGAGACCGCGCGCAGCCCCTTCTGCACCCCGCCGGGCAGACCGTTCACCGCGCCCAGCGACAGCGGCTCCCGGTAGATCGTGTACCCGCCGAAGAACTCGTCGGCGCCCTCCCCGGAGAGGACCACGGTGACGTGCTCGGCGGCCTTCTTGGCCACGAAGTAGAGCGGTACCAGGGCGGGGTCGGCGACCGGGTCGTCCAGGTGCCAGACGATGCGGGGCAGCGCCTCCATCATGTCCTGCGGCCCGATCTTGGTCGGGATGGTGGTGACGTCCAGGTGCCGGGCGGACTCCTGGGCGACGTCGATCTCGGAGTAGCCGGGAACGTCGTAGCCCACGGTGAAGGTGAGGATGTTCGGGTTGAACTCCCGGGCCAGGGCCACCACGGCGGTGGAGTCGATGCCGCTGGAGAGGAACGAGCCGACCGGCACGTCCGAGCGCATGTGCATCCGTACGCTCTCGCGCAGCGTCTCGCGGATCTGGTGGTAGAGCCGCTGCGGGTCGTCGACCGGGCTCGGCCGGAACACCGGCCGGTACCACCGCCGCACCTCGATCCGGCCACCCGGGGTCCAGGTCAGGTACTCCCCCGACCCGATCCGGTTGATGCCCTGGTGCAGGGTGCCGGGCTCGGGGACGTACTGCAGGGTCAGGTAGTGCGACAGGTTCGCGGTGTCGACCCCGGCGTCACCGGCGTACGCGGACGGGGCGAACGGCAGCAGCGCCTTCTTCTCCGAGGCGAGGTAGAGCCCGTCGGCGGTCTCCAGGTAGTGCAGCGGCTTGATGCCGAAGTTGTCCCGGGCGCCGAAGGCGCGCCGCTCCTGCCGGTCCCAGATGACGAAGGCGAACATGCCCCGCAGCCGGGTGAGCACCTGCTCGCCCCAGTAGTGGTAGCCGGCGACGATCACCTCACCGTCACCGTTGGTCGCGAACTGGGCCCCGTAGTCCCGGATCAGCTCGTCCCGCAGCTCGATGTAGTTGTAGATCTCACCGTTGAAGGTCAGCAGGTAACGACCGTTGGCGTAGGGCAGGGGCTCGTGGCTGAGCGCCACGTCGATGATCGCCAGCCGCTTGTGCGCGAAGACCCCGTCGGCGTACCGCCCTGTGGCGTCCCCGACCAGCTCGACGCCGGTTTCGTCCGGCCCGCGGTGATGCAGGCATTCCAACGCTCCGGCGATGGCGTCGCGGTGCGCGCCGGCGTCGCCGCGCGCGCTGAAAAAGGCCAGGAGTCCGCACATGGGAATCATCTTTCCACGCGGAGCCCGGCCGCTGTCGCGGCACCGCACGGTCTCCCCCGACACCCGACGGGGTACGGTCGGCGCAGGTGCGCGGACCAGCGGAAGGAGCGGATCATGAACGAGGCGAGGGCCACCGGCGGGCAGCCCGACGGCACCGAGTCCCATGATCCGGACTTCCCGGAACGGTTCCTCGCCTTCATGCGGGACGGCTGGCGGGACAGCGAGCTGCCGGTCGGCCCCCGCCCGGAGGTGCCGAACCACGCCAAGCGTCGGGCCGCGCTCTCCGCCACGTTCCCCGGCGAGACGCTGGTCATCCCCACCGGCCCGGAGAAGGTACGCGCCAACGACACCGCATACCCGTTCCGTCCGGGCAGTGACTTCGCCTACCTGACCGGCGACCACGACCCGGACAGCGTGCTGGTGATGCGGCCGAACGGTTCCGGGCACGACGCCGTGCTGTACATGCGTCCCCGGTCGTCGCGCACGACCGACGAGTTCTTCCGCAGCCGGCACGGCGAGCTGTGGGTGGGCCGCCGGCACACCCTGAAGGAGAAGGCCACCGAGCTGGGCGTGGAGACGGCCGACCTGGCCGGGCTGGACGCGACCCTGGCCGACCTGGCGCCCGGCCGGACCCGGGTGCTGCGCGGCTTCGACCGGCGGGTCGACGCGGCGGTACGCCCGCACGACGGGGCCCGGGAGCAGGGACAGCCGGGCCGGGACCGCGAGCTGGCCATCGCGATCAGCGAGCTGAAGCTGGTCAAGGACGAGTGGGAGATCGCCCAGCTCCAGGACGCGATCGACGCCACGGTGCGGGGCTTCGAGGACGTGGCCCGGATCCTGCCGGCCGACCGGGTCGTCTCCGAGCGGCTGCTGGAGGGGGTCTTCGCGCTGCGGGCCCGGCACGACGGCAACGACGTGGGCTACGGCTCGATCGTCGGCGCGGGCGAGCACGCCACGATCCTGCACTGGGTGCACAACCACGGCACCACCCGCCCGGGTGAGCTGCTGCTGATGGACATGGGTGTGGAGAACCGCAACCTCTACACCGCCGACGTGACCCGGGTCCTCCCGGTCGACGGCCGGTTCACCGCGTTGCAGCGGCAGGTCTACGACATCGTGTACGCCTCGCAGCAGGCCGGCATCGAGGTGATCCGGCCGGGGGTGGCCTTCCAGGAGGTGCACCTGACCTGCATGCGGGTCCTCGCCGAGGGCCTGGCCGACCTGGGCCTGCTGCCGGTGGGCGTGGACGAGGCGATGGACCCGGCCTCCTCGGTCTACCGGCGGTGGACGCTGCACGGCTTCGGGCACATGCTCGGCATCGACGTGCACGACTGCTCGAACGCCCGTAAGGAGCTGTACAAGGACGGCACCCTCGGCGAGGGGTACGTGCTCACCGTCGAGCCGGGCCTGTACTTCCAGCCCGAGGACGACCTGGTGCCGGAGGAACTGCGCGGTGTCGGCGTCCGGATCGAGGACGACATCCTGGTCACCTCGTCGGGTGCGGTGAACCTGTCGGCCGGGTTGCCGCGGGCGGCGGACGAGGTCGAGACCTGGCTGGCCGCGCAGCGGGAGGCCGGTCCCCGGTTGCCGGGCTGAGTCACCCGGCCCCGGCCGGACACCGCCCCGGCAGACCGGCCCGCCGGCCGGTATCCACCGCCACCGACCCCGGTGAGCTGCGCATTCCCTGACGCTGGACAGCGACGGTACGATGGCGCTGCGTCACTCGTCGATCGACTGGCGGCGCTGCGTCACACCACCGGCAACCGGCAGGGAGGCGTTGTGCCCAGCAGCGTTCCCGACGAGCCGGCGCGTGCCCCGGCGGTCAACGTCCTGCGGCTACTCTTCGCCGCCATCGGGCTGGTCTCCCTGGTGATCGGTTACTTCGGCCTGGCCGAGTACGTCCGCCTGCATCCGGAGTTCCAGGGGCGCCCGCAGGACCTGCTCTACTACGATCTCCAGCTCTTCGTGCTCGGCGCACCGCCGCTGGACGAGGGCGGCGGTCCGTTCCCGGTGCTGCTGGACATCGCCCGGTTCACCGCACCGGCGGTCACCGTCTACGCGTTCATCGAGGCGGGACGGCTGCTCTTCGCCGCCGAACTGCGCCGGTTACGGATCCGGCAGGCCCGCGACCACGTGATCGTCTGCGGTGACGGCATGGTCGCCGACATCCTGACCCGGCGGCTGCGGGCGACCGGCGACCGGGTGGTGCAGATACCCTCCGGCTCGGTGGTCACCGGGCGGGACCCGTTCGGCCTGGCCGGGGAGGCCGGTGATCCCGAGGTGCTGCACGCGGCCGGGATCAGTCGGGCGCGTGCGTTGTACGCCTGCACGGACGACAGCGCCACCAACACCGCCATCGCGCTCGCCGCCGCCCGGCGCGGACGGTCCCGCCCGTTGGCGGTGTACGCGCAGGTCGCCGATCCCGAGCTGTGCCTGGCGCTACAGGCCCGGCATCTGGGGCTGGCCGAGCCGTCCGGCACCCGGCTGGACTTCTTCAACATCGACGACCTGGCAGCCCGGAAGCTGCTCACCGAGGCACCGCTGCTGCCCACGCACGGCGGACCACCCCGGGTGGTGGTGCTCGGCGCGACCGCCTTCGGCCGGGCGGTCCTGGTGGAGCTGGCCCGCCGCTGGCGGGTACGCGATCCGCAGCCGAGGGCGCCGGTGTCGATCGCACTGGTCGACGAGGCTGCCACCCGGGCGGCGACCGAACTGTCGCACCGCTACCCGTTCCTGTCGCGGACCTGCCGGATCGTCCCGTTCGACGGTGGCCTGGTCGAACTGCTCGCCGACACGGGTTTCCCGCTGCCGCCCGACCGGGTGTTCATCTGCGACGACGACGAGGAACGGGCGCTGAAGACCGCCCTGACCGCCGAGCAGCTCTGGCACGGCGGGCCCGGCTCGGTGGTGGTCCGGTTGGACCGACTGGCCAGCCTGCGGGCGGCGTTCGACAGCCGGCCCGGCGACCACCAGGTGCTCGACGACCTCTCCGGCACGCTCCGGCTCTACGGCGTGGCCAACGCCGCGTGCGACCCGGAGCTGATCGGCGACGACCTGGTCGAGCGGCTGGCCCGGGTGATCCACGAGAGTTACGTGCTGTCCCGGCGGCAGCACGGCGAACATCCGGCGCAGAATCCGGCCCTGGTCGCCTGGGAGGAGTTGCCGGAGACACTGCGTCAGGCCAACCGGTCCCAGGCCGAGGACATCGGCCGCAAGCTGCGGGAGCTGGGCTGCGCGTTGTCGCCCCGGGTCGGATCGGGCGCGGAGTACGTGCTCGCCGAGTCGGAGATCGAGCGGCTCGCGGTGCTGGAGCACCAGCGCTGGTTCGACGAGCGGTTCGCGGCCGGCTGGCGGTACGCCGACCACCGCGACGATGCCCAGCGGCTGCATCCGGCGTTGCGTACCTGGGAACACCTGCACGAGGAGATGCGCGAGCGCAATCACGACGCGATGCGCGAGCTGCCCGTCATCCTCGCCGAAGCGGGGTTCCGGATCGTCCGGGTACGGGCGGCGTGACGAGGAACGGATGGTCAGCCATGCCACGCATCGGTGTCACCGGACACGTGCTACTCGCCAAGGGGACCGCGGAGCTGGTCCGGGACTGCCTCGACCGGCAGCTCGAACGGTACGCGGACGGGCCGTTGCACGGGGTGACCTGTCTGGCCGACGGGGCGGACCAGCTCTTCGCCCGGGCGGTGCTGGCCCGGGGTGGGACGTTCGAGGCGATCATCCCGGCCCGGGACTACCGGCGTAACGCGGTCGGGCCGGACAACCGGCCGGCCTTCGACGAACTGCTCGGCCGGGCTGTCCGGGTCAGCTACATGCCGTTCGCGACCTCCGGTCGGGAGGCGTACCTGGCCGCGAGCGAGGAGCTGCTGAACCGCTGCGATCTGCTGCTGGCGGTCTGGGACGGGCGGCCGTCGGCGGGCATCGGGGACACCGCGGACGTGGTCCGGGTGGCCCGGGAGCGAGGACTGCCGGTGGTCGTGCTCTGGCCGGCGGGCGCCCGGCGTCGGCGCCCGCCGGCCAGTGACCCGGATCCGCCCGCCCCACGGCCGGACGGATCCGGTGGGCCGGCCCGGCCGGTCAGCACCAGCCGTTGACCGTCCCGTTCACTCCGGTCCAGAGGTACGCGTCGGAGACCCAACTGCCGTCGGTGAGCCGGTTCCACAGCGAGGTGGTGCCGTACCGGCCGGTGTGCGAGGTGCCGTTGGCGGAGCAGGAGATGCTGACCGTGGCACCGTCGGCGACCGAACCGACTGCGCCGTAGCCGGTGCCGGGGCCTGAGCGGCGGGTCAGCGTACCGCCGCCGTTGGCGTCGACGACCGCCTGGGTGAAGCCGAGTGCCCCGTAGTTGTAGAGCACGCCACCGGCCGCCACGTAGTACGAGCCGTGCCGGGCTCCGCCGCCGTAGGCGCCACCGCTGACGAACGCCCACTTGCCGAGGCCGTGGCCGCCGATCGGCACGTAGGCGCTGTTCTGCCGGAGTCCGAAGTGGACGTGCCGACCGCTGGCGGCACCGCCGCAGGTCACGTCGGTACCGGTGTAGCCGAGGTAGCTCCCCTGGGAGACCGCCGCCCCGTTGACCGAGATGCTGCTCCAGAGGTGGTAGTAGTCGGTCGAGTAGCCACGGTCGTGGATCACCCGGATCCAGCCCGTGCACATGGTGTACGCGGTCCCCGCCCGGGCGGCCCGGACCACCTGGTCCCCGCCGGCCAGGTCGATCGAGCTGTACGGCTGCTCGTACCCGCCCCAGCCGTGCGGCCCGCCTGTCATGTACCAGCTCTGACCGACCGCGAAGGGCAGCGCCATCCCGGTCCGGTAGTCACCACCGGCGTACAGCGGGGTCGGGCTGGTGGTGAAGACCCGCTTCTCCTCGGCGGTGACCACCGGTGAGGCCGCACTCAGCTCGCTGAACGCCGCCTCACCGTCGAAGGCGACCTGCCAGTCGGCGCCGTCGGCGCGGGCCACGAAGATCACCCCGGTCGGGTGGGCGTCCTCCGTGTGCGGTGCGACGAGCACCGCTGTGCCGAAGGCCCACCGGCCGCGTTCGCGGCTGACCGTCACCCGCGCGTCCGCGCGGGACGCCCGGTGGCCGGCGCTTGCGGCCTGCCCGAGGAGCTTGGTGGTGACGGCGTCGGTCACGGTCGTGGTGACGACCGCCGGCCGGGCCGGGGCGGCGGAAGCGGCTGGACCTGTCGCGACCAGGCCACCGATCAGCAGCAGCGGCACGGCGAGGCCGGCCAGCCTTCGGGAGTACGGCATGGGGAGCCCTCCTCATAACATCGAAATATTTCGCTCTTGCGATACCGGAACGATAAACCAGCAGTCCGGAAATTGGCACCACGCGAAGGGCCGGTGACGTAGAAAATTTTCGGTCGGATCCGGACCGCTCCCGCCCGGACATCAACCCCCGGGCCAACCCGACCACCAGCGGGCCCGACCGGGAGCCGGGACGGACCCACCCGGGGCGGGGAGGGGTCTCCGGGAGCGGCGAGGGTGCGACGTCGTCCGGCGGCTTCCGGAGCACCATTAGCCCCTTCTGATACCAATGCGGACGTTTTTCGGGAAAACGCCCATCGCGAAGATAGGTCACCTACGGTGGTCCCCAAGAGGTCACATCCTTTTTGTGGCTGGTCGCAGCGCTTATGGCGATGCGGCCCTGTCTGTTACCAGTGAGGGGCAGGGATCTGTAATGTCCAAGTACCAACCGAACCAGCAGGGCACCACCTCGGCCGCGCCCAGGCGCCGGCGGCGGGCTCTCTGGGTGGCCACCGGCGTGGCCGGCCTGACGGGGGTGGTCAGCCTCGCTGCGGTGGGCGGCGTGGTCAACGTGAAGGACACGCAGCAGGCCGCCGGCCTGGAGCGGTTGGCCGGCGCGAACCCGGCCAGCGCCAAGCAGGCTGACGACAAGAAGGCCGACGATAAGAAGGCCGACGACAAGAAGGCCGACGACAAGAAGGCCGACAACGGGCAGCAGGGTGCGGAAGGCAACGAGCATGGCGGCCAGGACCCGGGAGGGCGGCCCGGCGAGCAGGGCAAGGAGGGCAAGGGCGACTGGTCCGGCAAGGGCCGGGATCAGGAGGTCAAGGAGATCGGCTGCGACTCCGACGAACTCATCGACGCGCTGGTCCGCGCCAACGCGCAGGACGGCGCCATCCTGAAGCTCGCCAAGGGCTGCACCTACACCCTGACCGCGCACAACGAGTACAGGGACAAGAAGCGCACGCACAAGGGCGGGCACCAGCAGGAGAACGGCGGCCGGGAGAACGACAACCGCCACGACAACCGGGATGACGACAGCCGCCACGGCAGCGGTCTCCCGGAGATCGTCCAGCCCATCACCATCAAGGGACACGACTCCAAGATCGTCAACGCTGCGGACAAGGAAGGGTTCCGGATCTTCAACGTCGGGGTCGGCGGTGACCTCACGCTGGAGGACGTCACCATCAAGGGCGGCGAGGCCGGCGACCGGAGGCACCACCGGGTCCACGGCCCCGACGTCAGGATGCTCGGTTCCGCCGCAGGGAGCCGTACGGCGAACGGAACGGCGGCGAAGGGGGCGGCGGGTGCCGCCGAGGCCGGCAGCCGCACCGCAGTCCGCCCCACCGCGACCACCCGCACCGTGGCCAACCGCACCGTGTCCACCGCCACGGCTAACCGCACGGGCGACGCCGCGACCGGCAACCGCTCGGGTGCCAACGCGGCCGGCGGTGGCTACCGCCACGGCAACGAGGAGCGGGACAGCGGTGGCGCGATCCTGGTGCAGGCGGGCGGCGAACTCCACCTGCACAAGACCACGCTGGTCCACAACACCGCCACCGGCAGCGGTGGCGCGATCTACAACGCCGGCATCACCACGGTCAGCCACAGCACGCTCAGCGACAACAGCGCCCAGAAGGACGGTGGCGCAATCGCCAACACCGGCCTGCTGAAGGTCGAGGAGTCCAAGCTGGTCGACAACAACGCCGGCGACGACGGCGGCGCGATCGAGAACGCCGGCGGGACGGTCCGGATCGAGAAGAGCACCATCGGCAGCAACAACGCCGCCGTGTTCGGTGGCGGTATCGCCGACTGGGCCGGGGTGACCGTCATCTCGCACAGCCTGGTCACCGACAACAACGCGGTCCGTGGCGGTGGCGGCATCTTCGCCGCCGAGGAGGCCCAGCTCAAGCTGGAACACGTCCGGGTCAGCCGCAACTCGACGCTGGGTGACGGCGGCGGTCTCAAGCTGCTCGACAGCAACGTGGTCGTCGAAGATGGTGCGATCAAGGAGAACACCGCGGGCGGTGACGGTGGCGGCATCTTCAACAAGGACGGCAAGCTGGTCCTGCGGCACACCGAGGTCGTCGACAACAAGGCGATCGGGCGCAACTCGCGGGGCGGTGGCATCTTCAACAAGGGTGGCGAGGTCACCCTCACCGAGACCAAGGTCGCCTTCAACCGGTCGACCCTGGCGCCGGGTGGCATCTTCACCGACAACCACCGGGTCACCGTCGATGACGAGTCCTCGATCATCAGCAACAGCCCGACCAACTGCAAGGGCAGCCGGGCGCAGGTGGAGAACTGCTTCGGCTGACCTGCCGACCGAAGCTGGTCGAACAGCCGATCCGATGGATGACTGAACCGAACTGCACGACCCGCATCCGGTTCCGCCGGGCGACGACCGATCGCCCGGCGGGACCGGATGCCTCGCTGCGCCTACCGCTCCCCCGCCGGCCATCCCCGCGCCATCAGCTCATGCCCGGCCCGGCCGGCCCGCATGAGGTGCCGGCCCGGGAGCACTCAGCCGGGCAGCCGTACGGCGGTGCCGGTGACCGCGATGCCGGAGCCCGATGCCGCCGCGATGTCCACCGTCAGGATGCTCGGCCGCCCCAGGTCCACGCCCTGGTGCACGGTCACCGTCGCCGGGGGTCGGACCAGCCCGACTTCCCGCAGGTAGCCACCGAACGCGGCAGCCGCCGCACCGGTGGCCGGATCCTCGACCACCCCACCCGGCGGGAACGGGTTGCGGGCGTGGAAGACATGCTCGGACTCCCGCCACACCAGGTCGACGGTCGTCCACCCCCGCCGGGCCATCAGCTCGCCCAGCGCCGGCAGGTCGTAGTCCAGGTCAGCCAGGCGCTGCCGGGTCGCGGCGGCCACGACCGGATGCCAGGCGCCGGCGTACGCCACCCGGGGCGGCAGGGCCGGATCCAGGTCCGCCGCCGACCAGCGCAGCGCCGCGAGCAGTGCCGCGAGGTCGTCCGGGGCGAGCGGTACCGTCCGGGGCGCCACGCTGGTCAGCGTCGCCGTGGTACGCCCACCCCCGGTCACCGCCGTCGCGACCGGCACCTCACCGGCCCGGGTACGCAGCCGCAGCGTCCCGGGGCCGTGCCGCTCGGCGTACGCGGCGGCAAGCGCGATGGTGGCGTGACCGCAGAACGGCACCTCCGCCAGCGGGCTGAAGTACCGGACGTCGAACCCGTCCCCGCCGGTCGGAATGAGAAAGGCAGTCTCGGAGTACCCGAGATCAGCGGCCACCCGCAGCATCTCCGCCTCGTCGACCCCGGTGGCGTCCAGGACCACCCCGGCCGGGTTGCCGCCCTCCGGCACCTCGGTGAAGGCGGCGTATCGCAGAATCTCCATGATCGCGACGGTAGGGCCGGCCCCCACCCTGCCGCAGCGGCCAATCCGCAGTTCATGGACCACGCACCGGTCGCCGTGTCCATCTCCCCGGGTTACCGTTTCCGCATGTCACGGGAGGCGTGGATCGCGGTCGGCGTACTCGGCGGTGTGCTGGCCGTCACCACCCTGGCCGGTGCCGTCGTACTGGCCGTACGGGTACTGCGTACCCGCCGGCTGCTCGGCGAGCTGGGCATGGGCGGTCGGGTGGCGTTCTACGGGGCGTTGATCTACACCGTGTTCCCGGTCGACCTGCTCCCCGACCCGATCTACCTCGACGACATGGGCGTCCTGGCCGGTGCTCTGATCTACCTGACCCGGCTGGCCGCGCAGCGGCGTACCGCCCGCAGCGCCAGCCGCGACGTTGCCCGGGATGCCACGTCCCGGACCGGTCCCACCGATGGGCCGGCACGTGTCCCGTCGCACCCCGTGGACTAGGGCGCGTTCCGCCAGCTGATCACCGCGGTTCACCGGGCGTTACGCTCGGCAGCGGCATGCCACCAGCCCGGCGGAGCCGGCCCGGCGACCGTCGCGGTCGGTTGGTCGGGGTGCAGCCCGAGACGGCGGAGAGCGGCGGCCGGATGCGGACGTCGAACCAGCCGTGCCAGTGACCGTCAGGACCGATGCCGCAGGCCAGACCCCAGTAGATCTCGCTCGGCTCGAACGGCATCCAGTCGATGCCCCGGTCACGCAGTCAAGCCCGGAGCGCAGCCAACGGGCGCAGACAGCCAGGAGTGTTCTCGTAGGCCGCGATGGTGACCCAGTCGGTGTTCATGTCGACCATGATGCCCGGCAGCACGTCGTACGGCAGCTCGCGGCAGTCGGCGGCTGACGGTGCCGGGGTGTTAAGAAGGGCCCCTTCCTATACCGAAAGCGATAAGAAGGGGCCCTTCCTTACATCTCAGCGTTGGACGAAGACCGCCACGCTCCGCGCCGGGACGGTGAACGTCCCCGTGCCCGCGTCGAACGACGCGGTCCGGACCACCGGGTCGGCCGAGTTCTGCTGCACCGGGTGCAGGCTGACCGCCGCGCCCCGTAGACCCGTCACGGTCTGGGTGGCCGCCTCGCCGGTGGCGTTGAAGACCACGGTCACCGACGTCCACTGCCGGTCCAGCCCGCGGCCGTCCAGCGTCATGGTCAGCACGCCGGGGGTCTCGCCGGTACCGGAGAGCGGGAAGGCGACCCGCTGCTGCACCTGGTCCGCGCTGCTCAGCCCGAACACCGGCGACGACGCCCGGATCCGCAGCAGCTCGGTGTAGCCGGCGTCGGTGGCGTCGACCGCCGCGCAGTCCGGCACCAGCTTCGGGTCGGCCAGCAGCGGCTTGGCGTACTGCCACTTGTCGGCGTTGTCCTGGGCCGGTGGCAGGCCGATACCGAAGCCGTTGCCGTCCGCGCAGTTCCAGCGGATCTGGTTGTACCAGTCGCCGCTGTTGTACGAGTTGCGATCGAGGGACTTCGATCGGAGCCGTTCGGTGCCGGCGGTGACGAACCCTGCGCCCTGCCCCATGATCACGGTGCTCAGGGCGAGCACCTGCATCCGGGACCGGTCCGCCGCCGGGGTGCCGGCGGGCAGCTTGTACGCCAGCGCGTCGTACAGGATCTCGTTGTCGTGCGCGTCGACGTAGGTGACCGCCTCACCGGGCGCGGCGGTGTAGCCGGCCGGTGCGCCGTTGTAGTCGACCTGGGCGCCGGTCACCTGCTGGCCGGCCGAGTTGACGAACCGGTAGCCGGCGAGGTTGCCGGTCAACCCGACCTTGATCAGGTCGTGCTGGTGCAGCAGGCGGGCACGCTGTTCGGCGCTCGTCCCGTTGACCGGGTCACCGTTGGGGTCGGTGAACAGGCCGGAGGCGAAGCCCTGGTGGCGCGGGTTGCCGTCGAACGGGCCGCCACCGCGGACCGCGTCGCGCAGCCGGTCGTTGAAGGTGCCGATCCCGGTGCCGGCCATGTTGCCCTGGGTGGCCTGCTCGAAGCGGGCGTCGTTGGCGACCTCGCCGAAGTTCCAGCCCTCGCCGTAGAGCAGGATCGACTTCCCGTCGACCCCGTCCCGGCCGAGGGTCAGTCTGTCCAGCGCGGCCCGGACGGCCAGGATGTTCGCCTTCGGGTGGTGGCCCATCAGGTCGAACCGGAACCCGTCCACCTTGTACGCCTTAGCCCAGGTGACCAGCGAGTCGACGACCAGCTTGCCCATCATGGCGTGTTCGGGGGCGGTGTTGGCGCAGCAGGTGGAGGTGGCCACGCTGCCGTCGTCCAGCAGCCGGTGGTAGTACCCGGGCACGATCTGGTCGAGCACCGACTTGGCGTCGGTACCGGCGGCCGAGGTGTGGTTGTAGACCACGTCCATGACCACCCGTATACCGGCGCCGTTGACCCCGGCGACCATCCGCCGGAACTCCTCGGTTCGCGCCGCCCCGTCCGGCTCGACGGCGTAGCCGCCCTCCGGCACCGTGTAGTGCAGCGGGTCGTACCCCCAGTTGTAGCCGTCGGTGTCGCGGACCGCCGCGATGCACTTCTGCTGCTCGTCCGAGTCCGGCGGCAGGGCGGCCAGGTCACAGGCCGGCTGCTGCTGGTCGGCCCGCCGCTCCGGGATGGTGGCGAAGTCGAACGCGGGCAGCAGGTGCAGGTGGGTGACCCCGGCGTCGCCGAGCTTGCGCAGGTGCCGCATGCCGGCGGTACCCGGGTCGGTGAAGGCGAGGTAGGTGCCCCGCTTCTCCGTCGGCACGGTGATGTCGGCGATGGAGAAGTCCCGGACCGACACCTCCTGGATCTGCACCTTCGACGACGGTACGGCCGCCGGCTTGCGCAGCTTCGCCCAACCGCTCGGCGCCAGGTCGGCGTCGGCAAGGTCGACGAGTTGGCTGTGCGTGGAGTCGGCGGCCAGGGCCACCGAGTACGGGTCGGTCACCGAGGCGGTGACCACCCGCTGGGCGGCCGGCTGCCAGGCTTCCACCTGGTAGCGGTAGTACTTGCCGACCCAGTTCTTCGCGCCCTGGACGGTCCAGACGCCGGTCCGGTCCGAGCGCTGCATCGCCACGGTCTTCGGGGTCGAGGTGGGCGTGTCGAACAGTTGCAGCGTGACCTTCCGGGCGGTGGGCGCCCAGAGCGCCAGCGACGGCCGGCCCCGGTCGAAGGTGGGGCCGAGCTTCGCCTTCGTCGCGGCGGCGTAGACGTCGTCGAGCACGCCGGGGATCTGCACGCCGGTCGCGGCCAGCAGCTTGCCGGTGTGGTCGCGTTCGGTCACCAGGAGCTGCCCGCGCAGGGCGGCCGGCACCCGGCGCAGGTCCCCCTTGTCGAGGGTGAAGGCGCGGTACGCCCACAGGTGCGGGAAGGCCGCCCGCTGGGCCTCGGTGAGCCCGTTGGCCTGCGCCCGCAACGGCAGCGAGGTGTACGTCCCGGACAGCTCGCCGTCCACCACGGTCACCCCGCCGGTCGGGGCGGTGACCAGGTCGTACCGCTTGCCGTCGGTGGGGCCGGTGGCCCAGGCGACGGTGGACCGGTCGATCCAGTGCGCCTTCTGCCGGGTGATGTCGGTGTCGCCCTTGCCTTCGGTGGCGGCCACCGGCAGCAGTCGCCCCGGGGTGCCGGCGAGCAGCCACACCTGGCGGCCGGCGGTGGCGAAGTCGAGCCGCTGATCGGTGGGGAGGTCCTTTTCGTCCCCGGAGTGGATGATGTAGCTCAGCCCGGTCGCCCCGGCGGCCAGCGGCACCCGGAAGGTGACGCCGAAGGCGTCCCGGGCGGCGGGGGCCAGCGGCACGGACCATTCGGTGGGGTTGGCGGCGCCGTCCCAGACGTGCAGCCCCCAGCCGGCGTAGTTGCCGTCGGCCCGGCGGTAGTGCAGCACGGCGGTGTTCTCGTCGACCGGCGGGTCCGGTTCGCCGGTGGCCGCCTGCCGGGTCGGGTAGGTCGCCGGGTCGCCCTGCTTGACCCAGATCTCGCCGGTCTGGGGCACGTCGATGGTCCGGTCGTTCTCGACGTCCTTGACGCCATCCTTGCTGACCACCAGGAAACCGACCGACTTGGCGCCCGGTTTGAGCTTCACCCAGGCGAACCGGCCGTAGGAGTCCTCACCGGCGAACGGCTGCCCCTTGGGCCACTCGGTGGCGTACGCCGGGTCGATGTCGCCCCAGGTGTAGAGCCCCCAGTCGTCGTACCCGCCGGCCGGGCGCTGGTAGTGCACCACCGCCCACTCCCGGGAGCTGGCCTGTTCCGGGGTGGCCACGGTGATGGCGGACCGAGTGCTCGCGGTGCGTCCCTTGCTGTCGCGCACTACTGCCTTGTACTCCACCCGGGTGCCGGCTGCCAACCCGGCCAGGTCGTGGTGCACCGTGTACGGGGCCCGGTCGGCGCTGCCGAGCAGGGTCCACTTCCCGCCCGCGACCCGGGCGGCCATGGTGACGGTGGCCAGCGGGTCGCCGGTCACCTGGGCGGTGATCGCGGTGCGGGTCGCCACGGCGGCGTCCGGGGCCGGGTCGGTGATCCGGATGGTGGGGGCGGCGGCTGGTACGGCGACCGGCGTGCCGGCGGCGTACACCACGGCCGACAGCGGCGGGACGGTGAGGGTCAGCTTGCCGTCGGCACCGGCGGTACCGGTGGCGGTGCCGCCGTAGATCCCGGTGAAGGCCGCCCCGGCGGACCAGGTGTCCACGGTGACGGTTTGCGCGGTGGCCGCGTTGTTGACCGCGACCAGGTACTCGGTGCGGCTGACCGGGTCGATCCGGGAGAAGGCGAAGACCCCGGCGCCGTCGGCGGCGTACCGGGTCACCTGGACACCGTCGCGCAGGGCCGGGTGGGCCTTGCGCAGCGCGCCCAGGTCGGCGATCGTCCGGTAGAGGGGGTGGCTACGGTCGTACTGGTCGCTGGCGTGGGTCCGGTCGGTGCCGAGCAGGTCGTCGTCGAGGTAGTCGGGCACCTTCGAGGCGAACATGTCCTGCCGGGCGTCCTTGTCCCCGCCCGGGCCGGTGAAGCCCTGCTCGTCGCCGGAGTAGACCACCGGCTGGCCCCGGGTGAGGAACATCAGCTCGTGGGCGAGCTGGCTGCGCCGCAGGTGGCTGGCCGGGTCGGTACCCCCACCGACGATGAACGAGCCGATCCGGCCCATGTCGTGGTTGCCGAGGAAGGTCGGCAGCCGGTCGGCCTCGGTGTCCCGGGCGGCGTAGAGGCTGTCCCGGGCGTACAGGTCGGCGAGGGCCTGGGCGGAGCCGTTCCCGGCGGTGTAGCCCCGGGCGGCCTCCTGGAAGGCGAAGTCGAGGGTGGCGGGCAGCCCGCCGCGCCGTACGTAGGTCGAGGTGACCTCCTGGTCGGCGCTGTAGACCTCGCCGAACATGAAGAAGTCCGGCTTGCCGGCCTTGTCGGCGGCGGCCTCGATGCCGGCCGCGAACTGCGGCCAGAACTCCAGGTTGGAGTGCTTGACGGTGTCCAGCCGGAAGCCGTCGACGCCGGTCTTCAGCACCCAGTCGGCGTAGATCTTCGTCATGCCCCGGACCACCTCGGGACGCTCGGTCCACAGGTCGTCGAGCCCGAAGAAGTCGCCGTACTCGCTGTTCTCCCCGGCGAAGGTGGAGTCGCCCCGGTTGTGGTACATGGTCGGGTCGTTCAGCCAGGCCGGCACCTTGACCGTCTTGTCCGCCTCGGTGGCGAAGGTCGGGGTGTACGGGAACGACCTCGTGTTGACCTCGGGAAACGTCCGGCTGCCGTCGGCGTAGTTCCGGTCCTCGAAGGGCCGGCCCTGCGCGTCCCGGTACGGCGCGGTCGCCTTGTCCACGTAGGAGTACTTGTTCTCGGCGTACCTGATGACGTCGGCGGTGTGGTTGACGATGATGTCGAGGTAGATCTTGATGCCCCGCCGGTGGGCCAGCTCGGTCAGCTTCTTCAGGTCCTCCTTCGTACCGAAGTGCGGGTCGACCTGGGTGAAGTCGGTGATCCAGTAGCCGTGGTAGCCGGCCGAGACGTCGGACCCGGTGCCCTGCACCGGCCTGTTCTTGAAGATCGGGGCGAGCCAGATGGCGGTGGTGCCGAGGCCCTCGATGTAGTCGAGCCGGTCGATCAGGCCCTTCAGGTCACCACCGTGGTAGAAGCCCTTGTCCTTCGGGTCGAGGCCGGTGGCGAGCCGGTCGCCGGCGAGACCACCGGTGTCGTTGCGGGAGTCGCCGTTGGCGAAGCGGTCGGGCAGGACGAAGTAGAACTGCTCGGCCCGCTCGCGCTCGCCAGCCGCCCGGGCCAGCGCCTCGGCCGACGGTTCGGACGACCACTGGACGGTGCCGGCGGCGATCGGCGCGCCGCTGGCCCGACCACCGAGTTGGTGCACGGCGACGGGGGCGCCGATCAGGGAGAGGGTGAGCAGGGAAACGAAGGCAAGCAGGGCGGTACGCGATATCGGCGGGGGTTTCATCGACGGCCTTCCTGTGGTCGTTGATTCGCCCGCACGCTAGCCCTTGCCGAAACGTTCTGCAATAGCTTGCAAACCAAGTCGTAACATAGGCATGCCCTTGCGCAAGGGGAGAGTGGACGGAGCGCCGCGACGGGCGCGGGGAGGTCAGCCGGCCCGGCCGGCACGGGCCAGCCCGCCAGGCGTGGAACAGTCAGGCGAAACTACAGGCCACGCCGTTGACGGTGCAGTCAGCGGGCCGATCGGTCGAGCCGGACCGGTGGAAGTGCATCCGCAGGTAGGCGGTCTGCCCCGGCCCGAGCGGCGCCCCGCTGGTGAAGACGTACGCCGCCCCGGCCCGGCTGGCAGCGGCCTGCGCGGCCGACTCCACCCAGTAGGTCCGCAGCCGGTCCACCTCGGCCGGGAAGGTCAACCGGACCGACCAGTCCCGCGCGGTGGTCGACGTGTTGACCACCCGGACCTCGCCGATGAACGAGTCCCGGTAGCTCTCCAGCACGCGGTACCGGCCGGTCACCCCCGGCGTCGCCGGCGGCGCGGGCGAGACGAGGATCCCTGGGGGCGCGCTCCGCGACGGCGTACCGGAAACCGTCGCTCTCGGGGTCGGCGACCGGGACGGTGACACCGACGGCCGCGCGGAGGTGCGGCCCGGTGTCGGGCTGGCGCTGCCGTCGGCCCGGGGACCGTTGGTCGTCAGTCGCCCGTCGTCAGCCGGCAGGGTGGGTGGGGGCGCGGCGTCGACGGCCAGACCGTCGAAGGGTCGCCGGTCGCCGCGCACGGCACCCACCGCGAACACCAGGAGGACGATCATCGTGCCCACCCCGAGCATGACCACGATCCAGGGTGCGGCGGCGATGACCCCGGAAGCCCCCCGGCCGGCACGTCTGCTGGTCATCCGTCTCCCTTGTCGAACCGCCGGAGCGCCTAACGGCCGACCGGGAGCCTAACGGTCGACCGGCGATCCGACAGCCCGCAAAACGGTCGCCTTTGTCTGTCCGGTTGCCGTTCAATCGTCGCCATGGACACGTACGCTCTCCCCGGTCCGCCGACCCTGGTACCACCGACCCCGCAGGTGCACGCCTCGTTTCTCGCCGCGATGGCCGAGTTCCAGGCCGAGGGGCGCGGTGACCGGCAGGACCACACCATGGTCGGCCGGGAGATCCGGGAGCACTCCGCGACCTGGCACAACCCGGCCGGCTTCGACGAGTTCGTCCGGGAGCTGCGCCTGCAGAGCCGGGAGGAGACTCCGCGCCCGGCGGGCTTCGTGCCGTCGACCACACTGTGGTGGGTCGCCGGGCCGGTCTACCTCGGCCGGATCGCGGTACGGCACCGACTCAACCCGTCGCTGCGGGAGCTGGGCGGCCACATCGGGTACGACGTCCGCCCCTCCGCCCGCCGGCAGGGTCACGCCACCGCGATGCTGCGGGCGGCGCTGCCGGTGGCCCGCGACTTCGGCATCACCTCGGCGCTGGTCACCTGCGACGTGGACAACGTCGCCTCCCGTCGGGTCATCGAGGCCAACGGTGGCGTGCTGGAGGACCAGCGCGGCGACAAGCTCCGCTTCTGGGTACCCACCGGGGCCTGACCCCGACGGTAAGAACGACCGGGCAGGTCAGGCGGTCCGGACAACCGCGCAACTCAGCCGGTCCGGACGACCGTGCAGATCACCGGTCCCTCCTCGGTGCCGCGCAGCAGGTACCGGTAGCACTCACCCGGCACCACGCCGCCCTGGCTGTCCAGGAACTCCCACTCCACCTCGACCATGGTCAGCAGCGCGGAGAACTGCTGCACGTCGCGGATCTGGGCGTTCGCGGCGACCAGCTCGCGTTCGGTGTAGTCCGGCGCGGCGCCGACGAAGGAGAGGGCCACGGCGGCCGGGGTGGTGAACGAGAAGCTGTAGGTGTCCGCGACGACCAGGCCGGGCAGCGCGTAGCAGGCGGCGATGGCCGGTACGTCCGCGGTCGTCAGCGCGACGCCGTACCGGTCGAAGAAGTCGGTCAGCGTGGCAAGATCGGTGGAGGCGTTCACGCCGCCAGGTTTCTCCGGGCCGCGACCCCGGCAAACCTCCCCGGGTCTCACCGTGGCGGGATACGCACCTGGATCTCGTCGCCGAGCCGCGCGCCCGCGAGCAGGTCCAGGTCGTCGCCGCTCCAGAACCGTCCCGGGTCGTACCAGTTGGGCCGGCGGCCGGCGGGCAGCAGCCCCATCGCCTGGTAGGTCACCGCGACGACCTCCGCACAGTACGCCGTCTCCAACGCCCGGTCCCGTACCCCGACTCCCCCGCCCTCCCCGGCGGCCTCCCCAATCCGCGCGGGTTCCGCCAGCCCGGTGTCCGCCGTGTCCCGGCGCAGTCCGGGCAGGCGTACGGCGGGCACCCGGCCCCGGGCCCAGCTCCAGGCGAGCTGGGCGGTAGACGGGAACGGCGTACCGTCCAGCCTGGCGACCGTCCGCAGCACCGCGTCCTCCATGTCCCGGTCGACCGGCGGTTCGAGCTGGCGGAGCCAGGCCCGCTGGCCGTACCGGTTGGCCCAGACGCAGACCGCGTCGCGCAGGTCGTGCAGCTGCACGCCCCGCTGGTGGCTGCCGGTCCACATGTCCGGCAGCGACCGGCCCAGCTCGGCGTGCCACATCAACGGCGGCATGTCGTCGAGCACCACCGCCATGCCGACGTGGTTGACCGGGCTGTTGGTGGTGAGCTGGATGGCCCGGTCCGGCACGCTACGTCCCCGGAAGATCCAGACATCTCCGGTACGGGTCAACTCCACGGCCTCGTCCAGGCTGATGCTCATGGCGCCTTACCCTAGGCGGATGCGGCAACGGATGCAGTGGTGGAAGATACTCGGCCTGGCCGGCGTGGTCGGGGTGGCGGCCACCGGGGTCGCGGTGGCCCGGGCCGAGCGGCGACGCCGGGCGTACACGCCGGAGGAGATCCGGGACCGGCTGCGCCAGCGGCACGCCGAGGCGACCGGCCCGGGGTCACCGGCCACCCCGGACTGACCTGGCGGTCAGCGGCTCCGGTCGACCGCCTCGTCGACCGCCTCCGGGGTACGCCCGACCAGCGCGCCGCCGTCGTCGAGGAGCAGAATCGGCCGCTGGATCAGTTCCGGGGCGGCCACCATGGCAGCGATCCAGCGGGGTTCGCTCGCCTCGTCGCGGGGCCAGTCGGCCATGCCCTGCGCCACGGCGGCGGCCTCCTGCGTCCGGCAGATGTCCCAGGCATGTGCGCCGAGCCGGCGCAGTACCCCGGTCAGCTCCGCCGCGCTGGGCGGGGTGTCGAGGTACGCCCGCAGCCGGTACGGCACCCGGGCGGCGTCCAGGGTGGACCGGGCACCGACGCACTTCGAGCAGGACGGGTTGTACCAGATCTCCATGCCCGGAATCCTCGCAGACGGTCAACCGCCGCGACTCCCCTCGGCCGATCATGGACTTGTGGTGCCTGACAAGAGCCACGAAACGTCTTCTTTCCCCCACCATAACTCCATGATCGGCGGCGGGAGAGGGGCTGGGGACGACCCACGAGGGGACGCTGCGCCAGCTCGTTCCGTTCGGCGGTACGCGGGTGGACACCGAAATCTGGTCCCTGCTGGCGGACGAATGGCGCAACCGGGCACGGGCCACTCCGGCATGCGCCTAGTTCCGGGCCGGGTGTGCCGGTTCGTCACGGATGTCCGGTTACCCCGGATCGGGTCGGGGGCCACCGGCTGGAATGGCCGGCGAGGTGGGACCGTTGTAACCCCCGTACGACCGCAGCACCAACAAACCCCTACACCGGGGTGCGGTGCGGGCCGATGGCCGGTGGGAATGACCGGCCGGGCCGGGTCGT
>NZ_JBAKHU010000026.1:0-91375 GCF_036906895.1 Micromonospora sp. CPCC 206060 | reverse complement strand
GGGCGGCGGGGGGTGGAAGGCCAGGTGGTGGTGGCGTGCTGTCGAGCTGCTGGCGCAGACGGGGCAGGGCGGTGGGCAGCGGGACGTCCGGGGCCAGCCGGCGCACGGGTGACGGTAGTGCTGGCGGGCGGCGGGAGGTGGGCTGGCGGTGGGGGTGCTGGCGGTGGGCGGGTGCTGGCGGTGGGCGGGTGGTGGGGGTGCTGGCGGTAGTGCTGGCGGTGGGGGTGCTGGCGGGTGACGGTGGACGGCTACGTGGGCTGCACGCATGGACGGTGCAGCTCGACAGCGTGCTGGCGGGTGACGGTGGGCGGCTCCGGGCGACCGCTACGTGGGCTGCACGCATGGACGGTGCAGCTCGACAGCGTGCTGGCGGGTAATGGTGGGCGGCTCCGGGCGACCGCTACGTGGGCTGCACGCTCGGACGGTGCAGCTCGACAGCGTGCCGCCGCCCGCCGCCCGCCGCCCGCCGCCCGCCGCCCGCCGGCTGCTCAGGCGCGAGCCGCCCGCTGCTCAGGCGCGCAGGCGCAACCCCCGTGGGGTGGCCCGGAAGCCGGCGGCGGTCAACGCGTCGGCCAGCGGGGACGACCGCACGGCCGAGCCGTCGGCCCGTTCCACCGAGATCGCGCCCAGGGCGCCCGAGTGCACTGCGTCGGCGAGCGCCCGGCCGGCCGCCGCCAACGCCTCCGGATCGTCGGTGAAGGAGAGCAGTGTCCGGCCACCCCGTTCCACGTACAGGATCAGCTCGCCGCCGACCAGTACCACCAGCGCGCCCGCCTTGCGCCCGGCCCGGTGCCCGGTCGCGGGCTGGTCCCCGTCGCCGGAGTCCACCACCCGCTCCGGCCAGGGCAGCGCCGCGCCGTACGGGTTGGCCGGATCGGTGACGGCGAGCACCAGCGCCGCCCCGCCGCGTCCGCGACCGCCGTTCGCCGGTTCGGCCAGGGCGCGCAGCCGGTCCACCGCTCCCGGTACCGCGAACTGGGCGGCACCCAGCCCTTCGACGAAGTAGCCACGCCGGGCCGCGCCCCGCTCCTCCAGCGCGGACAACACCGGGTAGACGGCGGCGAACCCGCCGGTGACCTGCTCCGCGACGACGGCGCCCCGGGTCACCACCCCGTGCCGCTCCAGCAGTGTGTCGGCGAGCGCGGCGGCCCGGCGGGTCGGGTCGGTGTCCCGGTCGGGTAGCCGGGACCAGCGTCCGGCCATCGTGGGCGGGCCGCCGCGGGCCGGCAGCGCCACCCGCCCCGGCCGCCGGAAACGGGTACGCGGGGCGGCCGACCGGGACCGGTGCGCTCCACCGCCGCCGAGCGCCGCCCGCAGCGGGGCGAGGGTGTCGTTGGTCAACCAGCCCGCCCAGACCAGATCCCAGACCACGCCGGCCAGCGTGGTGTCGTCGGTGGCACCGACCCGGTCGGCCAACGACCGGAAGAACAGGGCCTGCCCGTCGTCCAGCGCGGCCAGCACCGCCTCGTGCAGCGGGGTCAGGGTGAGCGCCTCGTCGGGTGCCGGCAGGAGCACCGGGGCGGCATCGGCGTACGCCAGCCGTACCCAGCCGTCCCCGCCGGTGAGCGCACCCGACCCGGCCCAGACCACCTCACCGCTGGCACAGAGCTCGTCCAGGTAGGCGGGGGTGTAGTCGGTCACCCGGCCGGGCAGCACCAGACGTTCCAGCGCGGACGCGGGGACCGCCGCGCCCTGCAACTGCTCCACGGCGGCGGCGACCGCCTCGACACCCCGGGCCGGGGAGCCGACCTGCTGCCAGCGGGGCAGGAACGCAGCCAGCGCCCGGTGCGGCACCGGCTCGATCTCCCGGCGCAGCGCAGCCAGGGACCGGCGGCGCAGCAACCGCAGCACCTCCGCGTCGCACCACTCGGTGCCGGCGCCGTCCGGGGAGAACTCACCGGAGACCACCCGGCCGGTGGCGCCCAGCCGACGCAGCACCTGCTCCACCACGGCCACCCCGAGCCCGAACCGCGCCGCGCAGGTTACCGCCGCGAACGGACCCCGGGTACGCGCGTACCGGGCGACCAGGTCACCGAGCGGATCGGCCACCGGGGCGAGGTACGCCTCGGCGACCCCCACCGGTAGCGCCACGCCGAGCGCGTCGCGCAGCCGGCCGGCGTCCTCCACGCCGACCCAGCGCTCCGCCCCGGCGATCCGGACCCGCAGCACCCGCCGGGCCGCTGCCAACCCGTCCAGCCACTCCGCCGGCACCCCGCGTTCGGCCAGTTCGGCGTCGCTCAGATCGCCGAGTTGGCGGAGCAGTTCGACGGTGTCCTCGGCGTCGCGGGGCCGGCGCTGGTCGGTCAGCCAGCGGAGCTGTCGCTCGGTCTCGGCGAGTACCGCCGGGTCGAGCAGCTCCCGCAGGTCGACCCGGCCGAGCAGTTCGCCGAGGAGCGTGGAGTCCAGGGCCAACGCGGCGGCCCGTCGCTCGGCCAGCGGTGCGTCACCCTCGTAGAGGAATGCCCCGACGTACCCGAAGAGCAGCGACCGGGCGAACGGCGAGGGGGTGCTCGTCTCCACCTCGACCAGCCGAACCCTGCGGCTACCCAACTCGCGCATCAGCGTGACCAGACCGGGCAGGTCGAACACGTCCTGGAGGCACTCCCGGGCCGCCTCCAGGGTGATCGGGAAGTCGGCGAACTCCCGGGCCACGTCGAGTAGCTGTGCGGCCCGTTGGCGCTGCTGCCAGAGCGGCTGCCGGCGCCGCGGATCCCGGCGGGGCAGCAGCAGGGCCCGGGCCGCGCACTCCCGGAACCGGGAGGCGAAGAGCGGCGACGTGCCAACCGACTCGTCCACCAGTTGGGTGATCTCGTCGGGGTCGAAGGCCACCAGCTCCGCGCCGGGCGGGGCATCGGCGGTGTCCGGCAGGCGTACCACGATCCCGTCGTCGGCGGGCATCACCTGCGCGTCGACCCCGTACCGCTCGGTGAGCCGGCGGGCGATCGCCAGCGCCCACGGACCGTTGACCCGGGCCCCGAGCACGCAGTGCACGGCGAGCCGCCAGTCGCCCAGCTCGTCGCGGAACCGCTCGACCACCACCGTCCGGTCGTCCGGCAGGGACCGGGTCGACTCCCGCTGCTCGCGCAGGTAGGCCAGGAGGTTCCGGGCGGCCCAGTCGTCCAGTCCGCCGGCGCGCAGCGCGGTCAGCGCCGCCTCGTCACCGGCCCGGACCAGGGCCCGCAGCCGGGCGCCGATGGCCCGGCCCAGCTCCACGGGGCGGCCCAGCGTGTCGCCCTTCCAGAACGGCATCCGGGCGGCCTGACCGGGGGCGGGGGAGACCAGGACCCGGTCCGGGGTGATCTCCTCGATCCGCCAGGACGACGACCCGAGCAGGAACACGTCACCCACCCGGGACTCGTACACCATCTCCTCGTCCAGCTCGCCGACCCGGGCGGCCCGCTCCGCACCGGCGAGGAAGACCCCGAACAGGCCCCGGTCGGGGATGGTGCCGCCGCTGGTGACGGCGAGCCGTTGCGCGCCGGGGCGACCGGTGAGCAGGTCGGTGGCCCGGTCCCAGACCAGCCGGGGACGCAGCTCGGCGAAGGCGGTGGACGGGTACCGGCCGGAGAGCATGTCCAGCACCGCGTGCAGCGCCGAGTCGGGCAGCTCGGCGTAGGGAGCGGCCCGCCGGACCAGAACCGCGAGGTCGGCCAGCCGCCACTGGTCGAGGGCGACCATCGCGACGATCTGCTGGGCCAGTACGTCCAGCGGGTTGCGGGGCGGATGCAGTTCCTCGATCGCGCCCTCGGCCATCCGCTCGGCGACCACCGCGCAGGAGAGCAGGTCACCCCGGTGCTTGGGAAAGACCACCCCCCGGGAGACTGCCCCGACCTGGTGCCCGGCCCGGCCGACCCGTTGCAGCCCGGCCGCGACGCTCGGCGGCGCCTCGATCTGCACCACCAGGTCGACCGCGCCCATGTCGATGCCGAGTTCCAGGCTGGAGGTGGCCACCACGGCGGGTAGCTGACCCGACTTCAGCGCCTCCTCGATGTGCTGGCGCTCGGACCGGGACACGCTGCCGTGGTGGGCCCGCGCGATCACCGGTGCCGCCCCCTGTGCCGCACCGGACTGCGCCATCACCTGCGCCGGGAGCTGCCCGGGCGGCCCGGCGGGGTCACCCACAGCCCCGGCGGCCAGCTCGTTGAGCCGGGCGCAGAGCCGCTCGGCGCTGCGCCGCGAGTTGGTGAAGACGATGGTCGACCGGTGCTGGCGGATCAGCGCGAAGACCCGTTCCTCCACCGCCGGCCAGATCGACGCCCGGCGCGGCCCCGGCCCGCCGAGGTCGTCCGGCGGCGGCTCGGCCTCGTCGAGCCGGGTCATGTCCTCGACCGGTACCTCGATGCCGACCTCGATGGTCTTGTCGGTGGGCGGCTGCACCACCTCGACCGGTCGGGCGCCGCCGAGGAAGCGGGCGGTGGTGTCGATCGGGCGGACCGTGGCGGAGAGCCCGACCCGCTGCGCCGGCGCGGGCAGCAGGGCATCCAGGCGTTCCAGGGAGAGTGCCAGGTGGGCGCCGCGCTTGGTACCGGCCACCGCGTGTACCTCGTCGACGATCACCGTCTCGACACCGCGCAGCGAATCCCGGGCGGCCGAGGTGAGTAGCAGGAAGAGTGACTCCGGGGTGGTGATCAGGATGTCCGGCGGGGTACGCGCGAAGGACCGCCGCTCGTCGGCCGGGGTGTCCCCGGTGCGCATCCCCACGGTGATCTCGGGTGGGGTGACGCCGAGCCGGGTGGCCGCCTGCCGGATGCCGGTCAGCGGGGTACGCAGGTTGCGCTCCACGTCCACGGCGAGGGCCTTGAGCGGGCTGATGTAGAGCACCCGGCAGCGCCGCCGGGGGTCCGTCGGCAGCGGCTCGCGGGCCAGCCGGTCCAGTGACCAGAGGAAGGCGGCGAGGGTCTTACCCGAGCCGGTGGGGGCGACCACCAGCGCGTTACGGCCGGCGCCGATCGCCGCCCAGGCCCCGGCCTGCGCGGCGGTGGGGGCGGCGAAGGCGGCGTCGAACCACTCCCGGGTCGCCGGGCCGAACCCCGCCAGCGCGTCTGTCACGTCCCCATCCTGCCCGCCCGCTCCGACAGGAAACGAAAGGCTGCCCGCTGCGGGACCGTACGCACCGGAACGGGGCGGTTGACACGTTAAGTCTTACTTAACTGCTTGCTAGCGTCGTGCAACATAAAGTAACTTCACCGTCGACCCCGGTCGGTACGGAGGGAGCCGGATGAGCACAGGGCAGCACGGCTTCCAGCTCGGCACGGACATCCTCATCCGTAAGGTCGACAGTCACCTCGCCGCGCTCCGGGTCGGACTACGCGCCCCCGAGCTGGAGCTCGCCGAGCGCCTCGCGCACTGCCTGCGCGAGTTGATCGCCGCCTCCACCCAGGCCAGCGCGGCCGACCGGGCCCAGGTCCGGGCTGCGGTGCACTACTTCGTCCTGCGCCGGGAGAGCCGGGGGCAACTGCTCCCGGTCCGTTCCCTCACCGCCGCCCAGCGCGTCATCAACAAGGTCGTCGTCCAGCTGGGCCGACCCGACCTGGTGGTCGACGGACGTCGGGAACGGGAGTCGGTGACCTCCGACAGCCCGGCCCGGTAGGGCCGCCCCACCGGCCGCCCACGGGCGTGCCGTCGCGCCCGGGACACCCCTAACCGATCCACCGCCCCCGTCCGGCGATATTCGGCAAAACCGCCCCGACGCCGCCGATCTGCCGTTCGCTCAGAGGCACGGACCGGTTACCCGGCCCGCGCTGACACCTGCCGGGAGTGGGCGTGCTGGTACTGCTGATCCTTCACCTCGCGGCGGCGCTGCTCGCGCCGCTGTTCGTCCGGTGGTGGGGTCCGCGCGCCTGCTACCCGTTGGCCCTGGCGCCGGCTGCCGCGTTCGGCTGGGCGCTGGTCCACGCCGACACCGTCCGCCGGGGCGACCCGGTGGTCGAGACGTACCCGTGGATCCGCCAGCTCAACCTCGACCTGGCGCTGCGGGTCACCACCCTGTCGTGGCTGATGACGCTGCTGGTCGGTGGGATCGGCGCGTTGGTACTGGCCTACTGCGCGCACTACTTCACCGCAGCCGAACCGGGACTCGGCCGGTTCGTCGGTGTCTTCGTCGCCTTCGCCGGCGCGATGCTCGGTCTCGTCGTCGCCGACAACCTGCTGCTGCTCTACGTCTGCTGGGAACTCACCACGGTCTTCTCCTACCTGCTGATCGGCCACCACCCGGAGCAGCGGTCCAGCCGCTGGGCCGCCGCCCAGGCACTGACCGTGACCGCCCTCGGCGGGCTGGCGATGCTGATCGGCTTCATCCTCCTCGGCCAGCACGCCGGCAGCTACCGCTGGTCGGTCATCGCCGCCGGTCCGTTGCCCGACGGGGCGTACCTGGTCACCGCCGTGCTGCTGATCCTGGTCGGGGCGCTGGCCAAGTCGGCCATCCTCCCGTTCAGCTCCTGGTTGCCGGCGGCGATGGCGGCGCCCACCCCGGTCAGCGCCTACCTGCACGCCGCCGCGATGGTGAAGGCCGGCGTCTACCTGGTCGGACTGCTCGCCCCGGTACTGGCGGACGCCGGGCCGTGGCGTCCAGTGACCGTGGTCGCCGGAGCGGTGACCATGCTCGCCGGTGGCTGGGCGGCGCTCCGCCAGACCGACCTGAAACTGCTGCTGGCGTACGGCACGGTCAGCCAGTTGGGTCTGCTGGTGGCGGTCACCGGTGCCGGAAACCGGAACACGGCTCTCGCCGCCATCACCCTGCTGCTGGCCCACGCGCTGTTCAAAGCGGCGCTCTTCCTCGTCGTCGGCATCGTCGACCACCAGGCCGGTACCCGTGAACTGGGCGAACTCTCCGGTCTGCGACGGCGGCTGCCCATGGTCTGCGCGGTCGCCGTGCTCGCCGCCGCCTCGATGGCGGGTGTCCCACCGCTGTTCGGGTTCGTCGCCAAGGACGAGCTACTGCACGCCTTCCTCGACCAACCGGTGCTGCTCGCCGTGCTGGTCGCCGGCACGGTGCTCACCGTCGCCTACAGCGCGCGGTTCGTCTGGGGAGCGTTCGGCGACAAACCGGCGGTGGCCGCGACGGCCGCGAAGCCGCCACCGGCGGCCCTGCTGGCGCCGCCGGCCGTGCTCGCCCTCACCGGGCTGCTGCTCGGGCCGCTGGCCGAGCCGGTCGGCAGCTACCTGGCGCCGTACAGCGAACTGTTCGGTGGCGGGGAGTCCCACCTGGTGTTCTGGCACGGGTTCGGTCCGGAGCTGCTCCTCTCCGTGCTCGTCCTCACCGGGGGCGCCCTGCTCTTCGCGTTGCGCGGGCCGTTGCTGCCGGTCCTGGACCGGGTGCGCCTACCGGCCACCGGCACAGTGGTGTACGAGTGGCTGATCCACCGGTTCGACCGGATCGCCATCGAGGTCACCGGGGCCACCCAGCGCGGCTCCCTGCCGCAGTACCTCGGCACCATCCTGGTGGTGCTGGTCGTCGTACCCGGCGGGGCGCTGCTGGCCACGCGACCGTCGATGGCCGGGATCACGCCCTGGGACAGCCCGCTGCAACTCGTCGTCGCCCTGGTGCTCACGGTCGCCGCGGTGCTCGCCGTCCGGGCCCGGCGCCGACTGACCGCGGTCCTGCTGGTCGGGGTCACCGGATACGGCACGGCGATGCTCTTCATCCTGCACGGTGCGCCCGACCTGGCGTTGACCCAGTTCCTCGTGGAGACCGCCACGATCTCCATCTTCGTCCTGGTGGTCCGGCGACTGGCGCCCCGGTTCTCGGCCCGCCCGCTGCGCCGCAGCAGGTGGGTCCGGCGCGGGATCGGGATGGCGACCGGAGCGGTGATGGCCGGTCTGGCGCTCGCCGTGGCGGGCAGCCGCGCCGAGTCACCGGTCTCCGCCGCCTTCCCGGACCTCGCCGTGCAGGAGGGCTACGGGCGCAACGTGGTGAACGTGACCCTGGTCGACATCCGGGCCTGGGACACCATGGGGGAGCTGGCCGTTCTGGTGGTGGCCGCGACCGGGGTGGCCAGCCTGGTCTTCCAGCGCTCCCGCACCGGACCCCGGCCCCGCCGTCGGGCGGCTGCCGAACCGGAAGCCCGGGAGGGACAGCGGCTCTGGCTGCGCGGCGGTCCCACCCTGCGCGCCCGGCGCCGGTCCATCGTCTTCGAGGTGGTGACCCGGCTGCTCTTCCACACCGTGGTGCTCTTCTCCCTCTTCCTGCTCTTCTCCGGTCACAACGCCCCCGGCGGCGGGTTCGTCGGGGGACTGGTGGCGGGGTTGGCGCTGGCCGTGCGCTACCTGGCCGGCGGCCGGCACGAACTCCAGGAGGCGGCCCCGATCGGCGCCGGCACCGTGCTCGGTGCCGGACTGGCCGTCTCGGTCGGCACCGGGGTGCTCGCCATGCTGGCCGGTCACCAGGTGTTGGAGAGCAGCCGGATCGATCTCACGCTGCCCGTCATCGGCGACTTCTACGTGGTCACCTCGATCTTCTTCGACGTCGGGGTGTACCTCGTGGTGGTCGGGCTGATGCTGGACATCCTGCGCACCCTGGGTGCCGAGGTGGACCGGCAGATCGAGGCAACCGGCGAGCCGGAACGGGCGCTGGCCGCCGACCGGGATGGGAAGCCGTCGTGAGGGCAGCCGGTAGTGGCCCGACCCTGGTCATCGTGTTCGTGCTCGGGGTGTTCTTCGCCACCGGGGTGAGCCTGCTGCTGGAGCGGAGCCTCACCCGCATCCTGCTCGGGGTCATCCTGATCGGGAACGGGGCGAACCTGCTGATCCTGCTCGGTGGCCGGTCCGGTGGCGCCCCGATCGTGGGTACCGGCCCGGTCGGGGAGATGAGCGACCCGTTGCCCCAGGCGATGGTGCTCACCGCCATCGTCATCACCTTCGGGCTGACCGCCTTTCTGCTGACCGTCGCGTACCGGAGCTGGTCGCTGACCGGGAACGACGAGGTCCAGGACGACCTGGAGGACCGCCAGATCCTCGAACGGGCCGAGCGGAACGAGGTGGCGGCCGCCGACGTGGGCGGCGACGACCACGCCGACGACCCGGAGCAGGTCAACCCGGCACCCGCGTTGCGCCGGCTGCGCCGCAAAGGCGGTGGGTGATGGGTCACCTGGTCCCGCTCCCAGTGGTGATGCCGCTGCTCGGTGCGGCCCTCACCCTGCTGCTGGCCCCCTGGCCGAGGCTGCAACGTACGGTTAGTGTCTTCACGCTCTCCGCCACCCTGATGGTCGCGGCGGTGCTGCTGGTCGGGGCGTACCGCCACGGGCCGGTGGTGGCCCAGATCGGCGGGTGGCAGCCCCCGGTCGGCATCGTGCTGGTCGCCGACCAGTTGGCCGCGCTGATGCTGACGGTGTCGGCCGCAGTGACCCTGTGCGTCCTGCTCTACTCGATCGGCCAGGGCCAGGGGGAGAACCTGGAGAAGGCCCCGGTGAGCATCTACCACCCCACCTATCTGGTGCTGACCGCCGGGGTGACCAACGCCTTCCTCGCCGGTGACCTGTTCAACCTCTTCGTCGGCTTCGAGATCCTGCTCGCCGCGAGCTACGTGCTGATCACCCTCGGCGGTACCGAGGTCCGGATCCGGACCGGTTCGACCTACGTGCTGGTCAGCATCCTCTCGTCGACGATCTTCCTCAGCGCGGTGGGACTGGTCTACCTGGCTACCGGGACGGTCAACCTGGCCCAACTCGCCGCGCGGCTGGACGCGCTGCCGCAGGGGGTACGGCTGCTCCTGGAGCTGATGCTGCTGCTGGCCTTCGCGATCAAGGCGGCGGTCTTCCCGGTCTCCGCCTGGTTGCCGGACAGCTACCCCACCGCGCCCGCGCCGGTGACTGCGGTCTTCGCCGGCCTGCTCACCAAGGTCGGTGTGTACGCCATCATCCGGACCGAGACGCTGCTCTTCCCGGACGTCCGGGTGGACGGGCTGCTGATGGTGGTGGCCGGGCTGACCATGCTGGTCGGCATCCTCGGTGCGGTGGCCCAGTCCGACATCAGGCGGCTCTTCTCCTTCACCCTGGTCAGCCACATCGGCTACATGATCTTCGGGGTGGCGCTGGCCACCGCTGCCGCGCTCTCCGGCGCGATCTTCTACGTGGTGCACCACATCACCATCCAGACCACCCTCTTCCTGGTCGCCGGCCTCGTGGAGCAGCGCGCCGGCAGCACCGACCTGCGCCGGCTCGGCGGCCTGGCCCGGGTTGCCCCGCTGCTCGGCGTGCTCTTCTTCCTGCCCGCCATGAACCTTGCCGGCATCCCGCCGTTCTCCGGCTTCCTCGGCAAACTGGGACTGCTCCAGGCCGGTGCCGCCGAAGGCGGCACCCTGCCCTGGTCACTGGTCGCCGCCGGGACGCTGACCAGCCTGCTCACCCTCTACGTCGCCTCCCGGGTGTGGAACATCGCGTTCTGGCGGGAGCCCCGGGTGGCCACTGCCGAACCGAGGGGCCGGCTGCCGGCGCTGATGGTCGTCGCGACCACCGCGCTGGTCGCCCTCGGTGTGGCCCTCACCCTGGTCGCCGGTCCGCTCTTCGCGGTCACCGCCGACGCCGCCGCCGACCTGCGGCAGCGCACCCCCTACGTGGAGGCCGTGCTACCCGGGGGTGTCCCGTGACGACCCCACCTCCGTCGCCGTCACCTCCGGCCGGGCCCCCGGCCCCGCCACCGTCTCCGCCCCCAGCCGGGCCTCCGGTCCCGCCTTCCGGTGGCCGGCCGGGTCGCTGGCGGGACGAGGCGGTCGCCGCCGGCTGGCTGGCACTGGTCTGGAACCTGTTCTGGGGGGAGTTCACCGTCGGCAACCTGATCGGTGGCCTCGCCATCGGGGTGATCGTGCTGGTCTTCTTCCCGCTGCCGCCGGTCACCTTCGGCGGCCAGATCCGGCCCTGGGCGGCCCTCAGCTTCGCGGTGCGGTTCATCGGCGAACTGGTCAGCGCCAGCGCCCGTGTGGCGTGGGCCGCGCTGCGTCCCGGTCCACCACCCCGGGGGGCCATCATCGCGGTCCCGCTGCGGGTCCGTACCGACCTCAACCTGGCCCTCACCGCCGAGGTCATCTCCCTGGTGCCGGGGACGCTGATCCTGGAGGTGGACCGCACCGCCGGGACCCTCTACGTGCACGTGCTCGACGTCCGGGGGCCGCAGGACCTGGTCGCCAGCCGGAAGCGGATCCGGGACGTCGAACGCCGGCTCGTGCGGGCCGTCGGCTCGGCGGCCGAACTGCGCCAGGTGCAGACCACCGAGAAAGGGGAAGCGGGATGAACACTCTGCTCAGCATCGGTGTCACGGTGCTGCTCTCGGCCGCCGCGCTGCTCGCCCTGACCCGGATCGTGCGGGGCCCAGCGCTGCTCGACCGGGTGGTCGCCGCCGACATCCTGCTCTCGACCATGGTGGGGGCGGTCAGTGCGGAGGCCGCCCTGAACCGGCACGCCACCACCCTGCCGATCCTCGTCGTGCTGAGCCTGCTCGGGTTCGTCAACTCGGTCGCGGTGGTCCGGTTCGCCGTCGGGGAGGAGTCGTGAGCACCCTGCTGGACTGGGCCGGCGGTATCTGCCTGCTGACCGGGGCGCTGCTCAGCCTGGTGGCGGGGATCGGCGTGTGGCGCTTCCCGGACGTCCTGGACCGGATACACGCCGCCACCAAACCGCAGGTGCTCGGCGTGCTGCTCCTGCTGCTCGGGGTCGCCCTGCGGCTGCGGACCGGGGCGGATCTGGGCATGGTGCTGCTGGTGGGGGTGTTCCAGCTGGCCACCGCCCCGGTGGCGGCGCAGATGATCGGCCGGGCGACGTACCGCTCCGGCCGGGTCCGGACCGACCTGCTCGACCGGGACGAACTCGCCGAAATGTAAGGAAGGGCCCCTTCTTAACGCTTTCGGTAGAGGAAGGGCCCCTTCCTAACACTTTCAGCGGACACCCAGCCCGCCCCGATAAACTGGCTGGCATGATCCACTCTTCTGCCCAGGAGGGCAGTAGTAGCCGGCCGGGTCGGACCCGGCACATCGGCCAGCACAGACGAAAACGGTACGCGGACCGCCGCGTACGGCAGCGGGGAGCCCTGAGCCACCCGTGTTGATCGTCGTCGGACTTCTTCTGATCATCGTGCTCACCGCCGCGACCGGGTATTTCGTGGCCCAGGAGTTCGGCTACGTCGCCGTCGACCGGGGCAAGCTCAAGCAGCTCGCCGAGGCCGGCGACCAGGCCGCTGCACGGGCCCTCACGGTCACCGAGCGACTGTCGTTCATGCTCTCCGGCGCGCAACTCGGCATCACCGTCACCGCCCTGCTCGTCGGGTACGCCGCCGAGCCGTACCTCGGTGACGGACTCGCCCAGCTGCTCGGCTCCGCCGGGATCTCCACCGCGGTCAGCCTGCCGCTGTCGGTGGCCCTCGCCCTGCTCATCGCCACCGTGGTGCAGATGGTCCTCGGCGAGCTGGCCCCGAAGAACCTGGCCATCGCCCGCGCCGAGACCCTGGCCCGGGCGCTGAGCCGGTCCACCCTGATCTACCTGGCGGTCGCCGGCCCGCTGATCAAACTCTTCGACCGCGCGGCGGTACGCCTGCTGCGCCGGGTCGGCATCGAACCGATCGAGGAACTGCCCAGCGGGGCCACCCCGGAGGACCTGGAGCAGATCATCGCCGAGTCCCGGGAGGAGGGGCACCTGGACGCCGAGATGTCCACCCTGCTGGACCGGGGGCTGGACTTCCGGGAGTTGACCGCCGGGGAGGCGATGGTCCCCCGGGTTGACGTGCACACAGTACGCGCCAACCAACCGCTCAGCGCGGTGGTCGCCCTGCTCGACACCGGTCACTCCCGTTTTCCGGTACGCGGTACGGAGGGCGTGGACGACCTGGTCGGGGTGGTCGGTATCGCCGACGTCCTCGCCGTGCCGGCCGGGCAGCGGGCGGGTACCCCGGTCAGCGCGGTCGCCGTACCCCCGTTGCTGGTGCCGGAGACGCTGCCGTTGCCGACGGTGCTGGACCGGCTGCGGGCCGGGCACCGGCAGCTCGCCTGCGTGGTCGACGAGTACGGCGGCTTCGCCGGGGTGATCACGCTGGAGGACCTGGCCGAGGAACTGGTCGGGCCGATCCGCGACGAGGACGATCCGGACGAGCCGGCGCCGACCCGGCAGGAGGACGGGTCCTGGGTGGTCCCGGCGCGCTGGCGGATCGACGAGGTCGCCGACAGCACCGGTATCGCCCTGCCCGAGGCTCCCGAGTACGACACCATCTCCGGACTGGTGATGCGGGAGCTGGGCCGGGTGCCCGAGGTGGGTGACCTGCTGGAGATCAGCCTGCCGGCGGAGCCCGACGACCAGGAGACCCGACCCAGGGCGCTGGTCGAGGTGCTCGCCGTGGACCGGCACGTGGCCGATTCGGTCCGGCTGCGGGTGACCGCATGAGCCCGACCTTCGCCCTGCTGACCTCGATCGTGCTGCTCGCCCTGAACGGCTTCTTCGTGGCCGCCGAGTTTGCCCTGGTGGCGAGCAAGCGTTACCGGCTGGAACAGGCGGCGGCCGGTGGCGGTCGCGCCGCCCGGGCCGCTCTGGACGGGGTCAGTGAACTGTCCCTGATGTTGGCCGGCGCGCAGCTCGGCATCACCCTCTGCACGCTGGGGCTGGGTGCGCTCGCCGAACCGGCGATCGAGCATCTGGTCAGTCCGCTGCTGCAGGCGGTGGGGCTGCCGGACGCGGCCAGCCACGTGATTGCCCTGGTCTTCGCCCTGAGCCTGGTCACCTTCCTGCACCTGGTGGTGGGGGAGATGGCGCCGAAGTCGTGGGCGATCACGGACGCGGAACGTTCCGCGTTGCTGCTTGCCCTGCCGTTCCGGGCCTTCGCCCGGGTGGCCCGACCGGTGCTGACCGCACTCAACGGGCTGGCCAACGTGATGCTGCGGCTGGTCCGGGTAAATCCGCAGGACCAGTTGGCCCAGGCACACGGACCGGAGGAGCTGCGGATGCTGCTGGAGCAGTCCCGCGAGCACGGGCTGCTGCCCGCCGCGCAGCACCAGATGTTGACCAGCATGCTGGAGCTGCAACGCACCACCGTGGCGGAGGTGATGGAGCCCGTCGAGCGGATCGTGACGGTACGCCGGGACGACCCCGCAGAGCGGATCGAGCAGGTCTCCCGGGACAGCGGCCGGTCCCGGTTGGCCGTACTCGGTGCGACCGGGGAGGTGGTCGGGGTGGTGCACGTCCGCGAGGCGGTACGGGCCACCACCGCCGGCCGGACGGTCACCGCGGGCGAGTTGATGGCTGAGCCGTTCCGGCTGGCCAACACCGCCACCGTGGTCGAGGCGGTGACCGCGATGCGCGCCGACCGGGCACAGTTGGCGCTGGTCACCAACGGTGCGGGGGCGGACCGGCCGGTGGGGTTCGTGGCGCTGGAGGACCTGCTGGAGGAGGTCATCGGAGAGTTCGACGACGAGACCGACCCGGTACCCCGGGGACGGCGGATGCGCTGAGCCCGGAGAGGGAGGTGGGCGGTGGGCTACACGGGGGTGTCACCGACGACCGGCTGGACCGGGCTGGAGGTACGCACCGCGCTGGGCAACCCGAGCACCCGTCCCGGCCTGTCGCTGCCGGGCCGGGTGACGGTCACCGCTGGCGGTACCGACGTACCGGTGGAGCGGATCTCGCTCGGCCTGGTCACCCAGGTGGAACCGGCCGACCCGGCGGCACCGCGCCGGCTGGTGCAGTTCCATTCGGTACCGGTCGGTGGCGGTTTCGTCCTGCCGGCCCGGCAACGGCGGTCGGTCGTCTTCGCGCTGCCGATACCGTGGGAGACACCGGTCACCGTGTTCGGCGGCAGTCCGCTGATGAGCCTGCGGATGGGGCTGCGGACCGAGGTGGCGCTCGGCCCGCAACTCGACCAGGGCGCCCTCGTACCGGTCTTCGTGCACCCGTTGCCGGTCCAGGCGGAGATCCTGGCCGCGTTCGACACGCTGGGGTTCCGGCTCCGTCAGGCGGCCCTGCAACAGGGGCGGCTGCCCGGGGTGCAGCAGGCGTTGCCGCTGCACCAGAAGATCGGGTTCTGGGTCGGGCCGATCTACGCCGGGCCGATGACCGAACTGGAGGTGACCTTCGTGACCAACTCCGCCGGGTTGGAGGTCATCTTCTGGGTCGACCGGCGGCTGGCGCTGGCCGGTATCGGGCACGTCAGTCTCAGCCGGTTCCGGGTCTGGCACGCCGGGGCGGAGCAGCGGGACTGGGTGAGTACGGTCGACGGCTGGCTGCGCGAGACCATCAACCGGCACGCCGCAGCCGCCTCCGACGCGCACTGGTCGGCGGCGATCAGCGAGTCGGCGCACGTGAGCCGCCCACCCGACCGTCCCGAGCCGCCGGGGTACGGGCTCGGTGGCACCGGTGGTGGCGCCGGTATCGGTGGCGGCGGGAGCGACGGCACCTGAGCCGGGGCGGCGTCAGCTACCCGCCCGGGGTGTTAGGAAGGGGCCCTTTACCTACCGAAAGCGTTAACCGGGGGCCCTTCCTTACATCCGTTACAGGCTGGCGGTGGCCAGCTTGATGCCGAAGCCGAGGAAGAGGGCGCCGACGCCGGTGGTGGCCCCGGCGGCGAGCCGGCGCCGACGCCGGAACTGGGCCGCCAGCCGGGTCCCGGTGAAGATCAGTGCGCTGAGGTAGAGCGCGCTGGTGACCATGAGGATCATCCCGAGCAGCAGGAACGACAGCGCCGGGTACCGGTACGCCGGGTCGACGAACTGGATGAAGAAGGAGATGAAGAAGAGGATCGCCTTCGGGTTGAGCAGGCTGATCACCAGCGCCCGGCGGAACGGGCTGGGCACCTCCTCCGGCTCGGCGGACCGGAGCACGGCGGCGGCCGGCTCCCCGGCCCGCCAGCGCCGCCAGGCACCCCGGATCATGTTCAGCCCCAGGTAGCCCAGGTACGCCGCGCCGGCGTACTTGATCACCATGAAGAGTGGCGGGTAGGCCCTGAGCAGCGATGCCACCCCGGCGGCGGAGAGCGCCATCAGCACCGCGTCGCCGAGGAACACCCCGGTGGCCGCCCGGTAACCGGCGGCCACCCCCTGTCGGGCGGCGGTGGCGAGCACGAGCAGGGAGTTGGGCCCGGGGAGCAGGATGATCGCCACGGTGCCCAACACGTACGTCCAGATGTCGGTGATGCCCAGCACGCCCGCCATCATCCGGCCACGGGTGCCGCCGGACGAAGCCTTTTCCGCAGGTTGAGCTGTGCTTCCGGCCACTCGTTGACGGTCATCGAATACTGCACGGTGTCCCGCCACGAGCCGTCGGCGCGCCGCCGGTGCATCCGTAGCACGCCCTCCCGCTGGGCACCGAGCCGCTCGATGGCCCGCTGGGAACGATCGTTGCGGAGGTCGGTGTGCCAGACCACCCGGTTCGCGCCGAGGGTGTCGAAGGCCCGGGCGAGCAGCAGCAGCTTGGCCTCGGTGTTGATCCCGGTACGCCACCACGGCCGGCCCAGCCAGGTGTGGCCGATGCCCACCGCACCGCGCTCCGGGTCGATCTCGTAGTACGACGTGCTGCCGACCAACGCCCCGGTGACCGCGCACCGCTGCACCCAGGCGACCCGGTCACCAGCGTGCTGGGCGACCAGGGCGTCGGCGATGATCCGGGCCATCCCGGTCGGGTCCGCCGGCTGGGGGTCGCCGAGGTGCCGCCACACCTCCGGGTCGGTGGTCGAGGCGTACAACTCCTCGGCATGCCCGACGGTGAGCGGTTCCAGTACGACGTGCTCGCCACGCATGGTGGCCGGGATGTGCCACGGCGAGCGGGGCGGTTGCAGGTAGGCCGGGACCGGGCCGGTCACCCCGGTGTCCGGCTCGGGGCGGCCGGCGGTCAGCCGCAGCGGCACCACCCCGGCCCAGTGCGGCAGGGCGTAGTCGGCCTCCTCGTCGCGTACCCCGCCGCTGCGGGACCGTACCGACACCTCGCGTAGTGGGAGGGCCAGTACGGCTGTCTCGGCCAGCTCCCGACGGCTCGGCGGCCGGCTCTCGGCGCTGCGACCTGTGCCGACCTTCTCCACCAGGGCGGTCAGTACGTCCGTCTTCTCCTGCTCGTCGGTGACCAGGTGGGCGACGCCGTGTGCGACCACCGAGCGGTAGTTGGCGCTGTGGTGGAACTGTGAGCGGCCGTAGACCAGCCCGTCGAGCAGGGTGACGCTGACGCAGACCGGCAGCCCGGTGTCGCCGCGGGCGGCGAGCAGCGGCCGGCTACCGGTGGAGCCGTGCAGGTAGAGCGTGTCGCCGATGCGGACGTGCAGGGTCGGCAGGACGCGGGGCTCGCCGTCGACGATGAACCCGAGGGTGCAGTGGTAGGCCTCGTCGAGGATCGCGTGGGCGCCGGCCCGGTCGTAGCTCATCCGGTCCCGGGTGCGGCTGGCGGTGGTCCGGTCGGTCCTGGTGTACATGACACATCCCGATTTTGTTATAGTACAATCTTCAAACTGTGTCAGTACGTTATCAGATCAGCGGTTCCACGGCCGCCGAGATATCCGCCAGCGTCGAGGCCGGCATCCGCGCCGACACCCTGCCCGCCGGTGCGGCGCTGCCCGCCGTCCGGGCCCTCGCCGGTGACCTGGGGATCAGCCCGGCCACCGTCGCCCGGGCGTACCAGGACCTGCGGCAGCGGGGCCTGATCGTCACCGCCGGACGGGCCGGCACCCGGGTCCGGCCCCGTCCGCCGGTCACCGGCCCACGCTCCGCGCTGCGCCCACCGGCCGCCCCCGGCGCGCTCGACCTCTCCTCCGGCGGGCCGGACGGCCGGCTGCTGCCGCCGATCGCACCGCACCTCGCCGCACTCGCCGCCCGGGCCGACCCACCGATCGGGTACGCCGAGGCCGCCGTGCTGCCCCCGCTCGCCGATGCCGCCCGGGAACGGCTCGCCGCCGACGGCGTACCGGCCACCGCCCTGACCCTCACCGGCGGCGCGCTCGACGGCATCGAGCGCCTGCTCGCCGCCCACCTGCGCGCCGGTGACCCGGTCGGCGTGGAGGATCCCGGCTGGCCCAACCTGCTCGACCTGGTCGCCGCTCTCGGGTTGCGCCCGGTGGCCGTACCGGTCGACGACGACGGCCCCACCGAAGCCGGGGTCCGCGCCGCCCTCACCGCCGGGATCCGGGCGCTGATCGTGACCAGCCGGGCCCAGAACCCGACCGGTGCTGCCATCTCCGCCGCCCGGGCGACCACCCTGCGCACCCTGCTCGCCGGCCAGCCCCACCTGCTGCTGATCGAGGACGACCACGCCGCCGAACTGGCCGCCGTACCCCTGCACCCGCTCGTCGGGATCACCCCGGCCTGGGCCTTCGTCCGCTCGACGAGCAAGCCCTTCGGCCCCGACCTGCGACTGGCCGTGCTCAGCGGGGACGAGGCGACGGTCGGTCGGGTCGCCGGCCGGATGCGACTCGGCACCGGCTGGATCTCCACCGTCCTCCAGGAACTGGTGCTGCGGCTCTGGCGGGACCGGTCGACGTCCGAACTGCTCGACCGGGCCCGCACCGACTACGACGGCCGACGGCAGGCACTGCTGGCCGCGCTGTCCGCACACGGCGTCACCGGACACGGCCGGACCGGCATCAACGTCTGGGTGCCGGTACCCGACGAGACCCGGGCGGTCACCTCGTTGCGGGACGCCGGGTACGCCGTGTCACCCGGCGCCCTGCACCGGCTGGACTCCCCGCCCGGCATCCGGATCACGGTCAGCCGGCTCGACCCGGCCCGGATCGGGTCACTTGCCGCAGCGGTGGCCCGCGCGGTCGGCCCCGCCACCCCCGACACCTTCAAGATGTAAGGAAGGGCCCCCGCTTAACGCATTCGGTAGAGGAAGGGCCCCTTGTTAACACCCGACCAGCCGCTTGTGCCGTACGCGAAAATTCGCGCCCAGCCCGGTCACACCGTGAGTGAATGACGGCAGTGACCACTGAGGAGGCTGAGATGGGTGTGGCGGCGTACGACCAGATCGCCGACTGGTACGAGCAGCAGTTCCTCGCCGCCCAGGCCGGCCACGACCCGATCGGGGTCAACCAGGCCCTGCGTGACCTGCTCGGCCCGGGCGACGGTGTCTGCCTGGAGGTCGGCTGCGGTACCGGCGTGCACGCCCGGCAGATCCGTGAGCTGGGTTGGACACCGGTCGGCGTGGACGTCTCCGCCGGCATGCTGCGCCACGCGACGGGACGGCTGCCCGTCGCCCGGGCCGACGGGCAGCAACTACCTGTCCGCACCGGCAGCCTTTCCGCCGTCGTCGCCGTGCTGGTGCACACCGACATGCCGGGGTATCCGGCCGTGCTGCACGAGGTCGCCCGGGTGCTCCGGCCGGGCGGGATGTTCGTCCACGTCGGCGTCCACCCCTGTTTCTGCGGCGGGTTCGCCGACCGCACCGATCCTGCGGCGGTCGTGATCCGCCCCGGTTACCGCGACCGCTACTGGACCCGGGACTCGTACACGGACCAGGGCATCCGGGACAAGGTCGGCGCGATGCACCGCCCGCTGCCGGACCTGCTGCACGCCTTTCTCGACGCCGGGCTGGGTCCCGAACGGTTCGACGAGGGTGGCGGCCCGGTGCCGACCACCTTCTCCATCCGGGCACGCCGGGGCTGAGGGCACCGTTCCCGTCGATCGGGCCGGACGACCGACCATGATCGACGGGAACGGTGCCCTCCCGGGACCCGCGTTCTGGACCGAACTCTGCGATCCGGCGGGACGCGCCGGACCGGGTTTCCCGCGTGGGCGGCGCGTCGGCGGGTAGAAAGATCGCCATGACCGACAAGACCGACACCGCCCCCGGTGCGCAGCAGTTCATCCCGCCGGACGCGGACTCCCTCGACGCGCTGCGTGCCGCCGCTGCCGACTGCCGTGGCTGTGAGCTGCACGGACCGGCCTCACAGACCGTCTTCGGTCGGGGTGACGCGCACGCCCGGCTGGTTTTCGTCGGCGAGCAGCCCGGCGACATGGAGGACCAGAAGGGGCTGCCGTTCGTCGGCCCGGCCGGCCGACTGCTGCGCAAGGCGGTCGACGACGCCGGTCTCGACCCCGCGCACATCTACTTGACCAACGCTGTCAAGCACTTCCGTTTTGAGCTACGCGGCAAGCGCCGGATCCACCAGACGCCGGACCGGGTGCACATTGTCGCCTGCCGGCCCTGGCTGGTCGCCGAGTTCGCCCAACTCCACCCGGAGATCGTGGTGGTGCTCGGGGCGACCGCCGCCAAGGCGCTGCTCGGTCCGACGTTCCGGGTCACCCGGTCGAGGGGCGAGCTGATGCCGTGGCCCGCCTCCGCCCAGCACCCCGAGGACTTCACCCGCGTCCCCGTCGACGCCGACGGCAAGCGCGCCGCCGCGCCGCCCGCCCGGCTGCTCGCCACCATCCACCCGTCCGCCGTGCTCCGCGCCGACGACCAGGACAAGGCGTACGAGGGACTGGTCGCCGACCTCACCGTGGTGGCCCGTGCTCTGAAGTGATCACGTGTTAAGAGGGGGCCCTTCCTCTACCGAAAACGTTAAGAGGGGGCCCTTCCTTACACTGCCGGCATGGACCAGCATCTCTATGAACCGGTGCACGGGGAGTTTCGGGAACTCTGCCGTGAGTTCCTGGCCCGGGAGGCCGTACCGCACCACGACCGGTGGGAGGCCGCCGGGATCGTCGACCGCGCGGTCTGGCGCGCCGCCGGGGCCGCCGGCCTGCTCGGCACGGACGTCGACGAGGCGTACGGCGGGGGCGGGCAGCGGGACTTCCGGTTCAACGCGGTACTGGTCGAGGAGATCGTCGCCAGCGGTTGTTCCGGGCTCGGGTTCGGGCTGCACAACGACGTGGTGGCGCCGTACCTGACCGAGTTGACCACCGAGGCGCAGCGGGCGCGCTGGCTGCCCGGCTTCTGCTCCGGCGAGTTGGTCACCGCGATCGCGATGAGTGAGCCCGGTGCCGGTTCGGACCTGGCCGGGGTACGCACCAGCGCGGTCCGGGACGGTGACGAGTGGGTGCTCAACGGGCAGAAGACCTTCATCACCAACGGTGAGCTGGCCGATCTCGTCCTGGTGGTGGCCAAGACCGCCCCGGAGCAGGGTGCCCACGGGGTGAGCCTGATCGCGGTGGAGACCGGTACCCCGGGCTTCAGCCGGGGGCGGCGGCTGGCCAAGGTCGGTCTGAAGGCCAACGACACCGCCGAGCTCTTCTTCGACGACTGCCGGGTACCGGTGGAGAACCTGGTCGGTGCCGAGAACCAGGGCTTCTACCACCTGATGGGCAACCTGCCCCGGGAGCGGTTGAGCATCGCGGTCGGGGCGGTGGCGGCGGCCGAGCGGCTGCTCGCCGTGACCCTCGACTACGCCCGGAGTCGGGAGGCGTTCGGCCGGCCGATCGGTTCCTTCCAGCACAACCGGTTCCTGCTGGCCGAGCTGGACACCGAGGTGACCATCGCCCGTACCTTCCTCAACCACTGCGTGGCCGAGTACAACGCCGGCCGGCTGTCGGTGACCGACGCGGCCAAGGCCAAGTGGTGGACCACCGAGTTGCAGAACCGGGTGGCCGACCGGTGCGTGCAGTTGCACGGCGGCTACGGCTACATGCTGGAGTACCCGGTGGCGAGGGCCTGGCTGGACGGGCGGGTGCAGACCATCTACGGCGGTACCACCGAGATCATGAAGGAGATCATCGGCCGGGGTCTGGGCCTCTGACGTCGGCGGAGTCGCCCGAGCGGCCCGAACCGTCCGAGAGTGGCGTCACGGCCTGGGAAACAGGGGTGCCCCGGGACGCCCCCGGTAGGCGAGGATGGACCCCCTCCCGTCCCTTTCCCCAGGAGCCCGGATGGCCACCGATCTGACCACGCCGGCCGGCACCCGGTTCGACGCCGCCCCGATCCAGCGGCGCACGTTGCGCCTGCTCTTCGTCACCCAGATCATCGGTGGCATCGGTCTCACCATCGGTGTCACCGTGGGCGCGCTGTTGGCCACCCGGATCGCCGGCACCGCCGTCTCCGGCCTGGCCAGCAGCGCTGCCGTGGTCGGTGGGGCGCTGCTGGCTGTACCGGTCACCCGGATCATGGCCCGGCACGGCCGGCGGCCCGGCCTGGTGCTGGCGTACCTGGCCGGCGCGCTCGGCGGGGTGCTGGTGGTCCTCGCCGCGATGGCCAACGTGGTGTGGCTGCTCTTCCTCGGCATGGCCCTCTTCGGCGGGGGTACCGCCGCCAACCTCCAGGCGCGGTACACCGCGGTCGACCTGGCCGAGCCGGCACACCGGGGCCGCCAGCTCTCCCTGGTGGTGTGGGCGACCACGATCGGCGCGGTGGCCGCACCCAACTTCGCCACCCTGGCCGACGAGGTGACCAGCGGGATCGGTCTGCCGCCGCTGGCCGGGCCGTTCGCGTTCAGCACCGTCGCGTTCCTGCTCGCCGCAGCCGCGATCTTCCTGCTGCTCCGGCCCGATCCGCTGCTCACCGCGCGCCGGCTGGCCGCCCCGGTCCCCGCCGACGAGCCCGCCCAGGTCGGCGGGGGCTCCGCCGATGCCGCTGACGGGTCGGCCCCCGACGGGGTACGCAAGGCCGGGCGGGACGGGATGCTGGCCGCGTTGCGGGTGGTGCTGGCCCGGCCGGCGGCCCGGCTCGGCATCGCCGCCGTGGCGATGGGGCACCTGGTGATGGTCGCGGTGATGGCGATGACCCCGGTGCACCTGGGGGAGTCGCACGGGGACGCCGACGTGCTCAAGGTCGTCGGGATCGTGCTCAGCCTGCACATCGCCGGCATGTACGCGCTCTCCCCGGTGGTCGGCTGGCTGACCGACCGGTACGGCCGGCGCGCCGTGGTGCTCGGCGGGATCGCGGTCCTGCTCGCCGCCTGCGCGGTCTCCGGCACCGCCGGGTACGACACCGTCCGGCTCTCGATCGGCCTGGTGCTGCTCGGGCTGGGCTGGTCCGGGACCATGGTGGCCGGCTCGACCCTGCTGTCGGAGTCGGTGCCGGTCGACGTGCGACCCACTGTGCAGGGCCTCTCCGACCTGACCATGGGCCTGGCCGGCGCCTCTGCCGGTGCGCTCAGCGGGTTTGTCGTCGAGTACGCCGGTTACCCGGTGCTCAACCTGCTCGCCGCGCTCGCCGTGGTACCTCTGGTGGCGCTAGCGTTGCGGCCGGTACCGGTGGGACAGACCGGTGCGGAGACCATCGGCGGACGGGACGGGTGACCGGTGCCGACCGGCCGGACCCGGCGGCTGCTCCCGGCCGCCTGGTGACGAGGGAGGACGTAGGTGCGGTTGACCGACTTCTGGCAGCGGCTGGAGGAGGCGTTCGGCCCCGGCTACGCGGTCAGCGTCGCCAGCGACCAGGTGCTCGCGCAGCTCGGTGGACGGACCGTCGAGCAGGCGCTCGCCGCCGGTGAGGAGACCCACGTCGTGTGGCGGGCCGTGTGCGCGGCGTACCCGGACCGGGTGCCGGCCCGACTGCGCTGAGCTGCGGTTCCCGGCGTTGCGCGTGTCGCTGTCGCTGTCGTACACCTGTTCGGCTATTGTCCACAGCGGGGCGCTCATCCACAGGTCAGGGCCGGCCGGCTGGTTTTCTGTCGGACCCAACGCCTAGCGTGTCCCGCGTGACTAGAAGCTCAGCAAAGACGCCGGCGAAGGCAGGGGTGGCAACCATGGCGGCAGCGCCTGACCGGGAGAAGGCACTCGACCTTGCTCTCGCTCAGATCGACAAGCAGTTCGGCAAGGGCTCGGTGATGCGGCTGGGTGAGCGGCCGGTCATCCAGACCGCCATCATCCCGACCGGCTCCATCGCGCTCGACGTGGCGCTCGGCGTGGGTGGTCTGCCCCGGGGCCGGGTCGTCGAGATCTACGGGCCGGAGTCCAGCGGTAAGACCACCGTGGCACTGCACGCGGTGGCCAACGCGCAGCGGGCCGGGGGCATCGCCGGCTTCATCGACGCGGAGCACGCGCTCGACCCGGAGTACGCCAAGGCGCTCGGCGTCGACACCGACGCGCTGCTGGTCTCCCAGCCGGACACCGGTGAGCAGGCCCTGGAGATCGCGGACATGCTGGTCCGCTCCGGCGCGCTCGACATCATCGTGATCGACTCGGTGGCCGCCCTGGTGCCCCGGGCCGAGATCGAGGGCGAGATGGGCGACAGCCACGTCGGCCTCCAGGCCCGGCTGATGAGCCAGGCGCTGCGGAAGATCACCGGCGTGCTCAACAACACCGGCACCACCGCGATCTTCATCAACCAGCTCCGCGAGAAGATCGGCGTGATGTTCGGCAGCCCGGAGACCACGACCGGTGGTCGGGCGCTGAAGTTCTACGCCTCGGTCCGGCTGGACGTCCGCCGCATCGAGAGCCTCAAGGACGGCACCGACGTGGTCGGTAACCGGACCCGGGTCAAGGTCGTGAAGAACAAGGTCGCCGCTCCGTTCAAGCAGGCCGAGTTCGACATCATGTACGGCAAGGGCATCTCCCGCGAGGGGTCGCTGATCGACGTCGGCGTGGAGCAGGCGATCATCCGCAAGTCCGGCGCCTGGTACACCTACGAGGGCGACCAGCTCGGTCAGGGCAAGGAGAAGGCCCGCGAGTTCCTCCGGGAGAACCCGGACGTGGCCGCCGAGATCGAGAAGAAGATCCTGGAGAAGCTGGGCGTGGGCGTGGGTGCCGGCGACGCCGCCGGTGGCCCTGAGCTGCCGCCGGTCGACTTCTGACCGGTCGCGTAGCGGTGGTGGGACGACGGGGCGCCCGCGCGGGGCGTGGCTGGGATGCCGCGCCGCCCGCCGCAGGTGGCACCAGTGCGCGCCGGTCCCGGCGGAGCGCCGACGGGGCGGCGGCCACCGGGCGCGGCCGGCGCCCGGACGGCGTCGACGGGGCGGACATCGATGGTGCGGACCCGGGGGAACCGCCGGCGTCACCCCGGGACGAGGCGGAGCTGGCCCGGGAGATCTGCCTGCGGCAGCTCGCGGTCCGGCCGCGTACCCGCGCCGAGCTGGGTGCCGCGCTGGCCCGGCGGGGGATCTCCGAGGAGGTCGCCGCGCAGGTCCTCGACCGCTATGACGAGGTCGGCATCATCGACGACGCGGCGTTCGCCCGGGCCTGGGTCACCAGCCGGCACGCGGGCCGGGGACTGGCCCGCCGGGCACTCGCCAACGAGCTGCGACAGCGGGGGGTCGACGGGGAGGTCGCCAGCGAGGCCCTCGGCGAGCTGGACGAGGAGACCGAGGCGGAGACCGCCCGCTCCCTGGTTGACCGCAAGCTCCGCAGCGCCCGGGGGGAGCCGGACGCGGTCTTCCGCCGGATGGTGGCCATGCTGGCCCGGAAGGGCTACCCGCCCGGGGTGGCCATCCGGGCGGTCCGGGACGCCCTCGCCGCGCAGAGCGCCGAGACGGCCGAGTTCGCCGCGCAGATCGACGCGGACGCGCTGGCGGATGCCGAGGGGGAGCCGGACCGGTAGCGGTCACGCTCCGGCGGACGGTGGCGGCCGCTTCGGTGCGGGGGCCGGTTGGGGCCATCCCGTGCCGGCCCGTCCGTACCCCGTTGGTCCGCCGCCACGGCCGCCTGGGGAGGGTTCCCGTCCGGGTCTACCCGACGGCCCCCGGACGGCTCGCGTGGACCATTTCTGGCCGTCTGCGAAGTTTCCTGGCACGCTGGGTAAGGGCGCGTTGGCCCTCGGTCTCCACCCCTATTCGATCATGAGTTCTTGACCGAACGGCCCACGCGACCTAGCCTCGCCATACAGGCTGGATTTGCCCGACCATCGCAGGCTAAGCGCACAACATAGATCGCATAACAGTACGGCAACACTTTGGCCAGCTCAGTGGCCCTTGACGTGAGCGCGGGACAGGCCGGTCCGGTGCTCATGTGACAACTGCACCCGGCCGCAGGTGACGTCATCGACGTCGCCCGCGGGCACCTACCCACGGCCAGCCGCCTCGGTCGGGCGACTACAGCCGCAGGGCGCGCTTCGGCGCGGACGGTGGAGGGGAGGCGCCCATGACCGGGTGGGTCGACATCAATAACGGTGCATGGCCGGGCGGGGTAACGGCATGAGCGCGTTCGATGTGGCGATGCTCGCGGTGGTGACCCTCCTGGCGGTCGTCGTCATCGGAGCGGTCGTTGTCGGGGCGCGGACGCTGCGGCAGATCCGCACCATGGCGGGCGCTCCGCTGCCTGAGGATCCGGCGTTCATCGCCGAGAAGGACCGGCAGGAACAGTCCCTGGCGGCGCTGCGGTCGGCAGCCGACGAGGCGAACTCCACGGTCGACGTGGCGAAGTCCGCCGCCGCTGCGGCACGGGCCGAGGCCGCCGCCGCCAAGGCGGAGGCGAACGCGGCCCGCGCGGAGGCCAAGCGGGTACTGGAGACCGCCCGGATCGAGGCGGACACCGTGCTGGAACGGGCCCACCGGCAGGCCGAGGCGGACGCCGAGGAGGTCCGGGCCGCCGCCCGGCGCAGCGGGGAACGTGAAGTGGCCCTGCTCGCCTCCACCACTCGGGAACAGGCCGTCGAGGTGGAACGCCGCGCCCAGCGGATGGACGAGCGGGAGCGGCTGCACACCGAGGAGGTCGAGCGACTTGCCGAGCGGGAACGGCAGCTCACCGCCGCGAACGCCGCGCTGGCCGCCCGGGAGGCGGCGCTCACCGAGCGGGAGGTGGCGCTGGCCGAGGCGGAGCAGCAGCACCGCCGCGAGCTGGAGCGGATCGCCGGGCTGACCGCCGACGCCGCCCGGAGCGAACTGATCGAGTCGATCGAGACCCAGGCCAAGCGGGAGGCCGCGCTGCTGGTCCGGGACATCGAGTCGGACGCCCGGGAGACCGCCGACCAGCGGGCCCGGCACATCGTGGTGGACGCCATCCAGCGGGTCGCCAGCGAACAGACCGCCGAGAGTGTGGTCAGCGTCCTGCACCTGCCCGGGGACGAGATGAAGGGGCGGATCATCGGCCGCGAGGGGCGCAACATCCGCGCCTTCGAGTCGGTCACCGGGGTCAACCTCATCATTGACGACACCCCCGAGGCGGTGCTGCTCTCCTGCTTCGACCCGGTTCGCCGCGAGGTGGGCCGGCTCACCCTGGAGAAGCTGGTGCTCGACGGGCGCATCCACCCGCACCGGATCGAGGAGGTCTACGACCTCGCCCGGCAGGAGGTGGAGCAGCTCTGCCAGCGCGCGGCGGAGGACGCGCTGGTCGAGGTCGGGATCACCGAGATGCACCCCGAGCTGGTCAGCCTGCTCGGCCGGCTGCGCTACCGGACGTCGTACGGCCAGAACGTGCTCAAGCACCTGGTGGAGACCGCACACATCGCCGGGATCATGGCCGCCGAGCTGCGGCTGGACGCGCCGACCATCAAGCGGTGCGCCTTCCTGCACGACATCGGCAAGGCGCTCACCCACGAGGTGGAGGGCAGCCACGCGATCATCGGTGCCGACCTGGCCCGCAAGTACGGCGAGAGTGAAGAGGTGGTGCACGCCATCGAGGCGCACCACAACGAGGTACCGCCGCAGACCATCGAGGCGGTGCTGACCCAGGCGTCGGACGCCTGCTCGGGCGGACGCCCCGGGGCACGGCGGGAGAGCCTGGAGGCGTACGTCAAGCGGCTGGAGCGGATCGAGGAGATCGCCGCCGGCAAGCTCGGCGTGGAGAAGGTCTTCGCCATGCAGGCGGGCCGGGAGATCCGGGTGATGGTCAAGCCGGACGACGTGGACGACATCGGCGCGGCCGTGCTCGCCCGGGACGTGGCGAAGCAGATCGAGGAGGAGCTGACCTACCCGGGTCAGATCCGGGTCACCGTGGTCCGCGAGTCCCGGGTCACCGAGATCGCCCGCTGAGGGCGACCTGCCGGCTGTCGAGCTGCTCCGTCTACGCATCGGGACGGGTTCGCTGCGGCGGCTCTGGGCCGGCAGCCGGAATGCGACGTTCCGCACTGGCAACGACGGGGTGGCCGGCCCCGCAACGGCCGATGGTGGCCGCCCCCGGCGAGGACGGCGCGAGGATGATGGTGGCTGCCCCCGGCGAGGACGGCGCGAGGACGGTGGCCGACCTCGGCAACGACTTCGGAAACGACAGTGGCCGCCCCGGTTCTCCGGGGCGGCCACCGTGTGCGGCGGGAACGGGTCGCTAGATCCCGCCGGCGCCGCTCGCCTCCGCCTGCGCGGTGAGCGCGGCGGGCGGCGGGTTCTGCGCCGGGGTGCCGGCGGTCTTGCGGCCCCGGGCGAGCCGGCGCTGCACGTACTGGGCCAGCTTCGACAGCGAGTAGTTCACCACGATGAAGAGCACCCCGATGATCAGGTACGTCTGGATCGGGTTGCCCAGTGCGCCGATGATCTGCTTGCCGATGCTCAGGGTCTCCTCGTAGGCGATGATGAAGCCGAGTGAGGTGTCCTTGAGGACCACCACGAGCTGGCTGATCAGCGCCGGCAGCATGATCCGGAATGCCTGCGGCAGCAGGATCAACCGGGTGGTCTGCAACGGGGAGAGACCGACCGCCGCGGCGGCCTCGGCCTGCCCGCCGGGCAGCCCCTCCATGCCGGACCGCAGGATCTCGGCGATCACCACCGAGTTGTAGATGGTCAGGCCGATGACCAGGTACCACAGCGCGTCGAAGGAGATGCCGAACTCGGGGAAGCCGCGGGCCACGAAGAAGATGGTGAGCACCACGGGCAGGCCCCGGAACACCTCGACGCAGACCCGGGTGACCACCGCCAGCAGCGCGCTCAGCCCGCGCAGCGGGTACGCCAGCGGCGCGGCCAGCCCGGTGAACCGCCGGGCGGTCAGGCTCCTGAGCTGGATCCGCAGTACCGCCAGCAGCGTGCCGACCACCAGCGAGGCGAGGATGGCCAGGCCCGCCGCGATCAGGGTGTTTCGGAAGCCGGCACCGATCCGTTCCCACACCAGCGGGAAGTTCTCGTTCGACGGGTCCACCAGCGGACCCCAGAGCTCCATCGAGAACTGCCCGTTGTCGTCCAGCGGGCGGTAGATCAGGAAGTACGCGCCGATGAGCACCAGCACCGTCGCGAGGATGCTGCTGATCCAGGTGATCCGGCGCTGCCGTGGCCCCGGTACGTCGTAGAGGACGCTCGTCTGCTGGCTCATCGGGCCACCGCCTGTCGCTTCTCCAGCCGGTCAAGGAGCGCACCGAGAGGCACGGTCATGATCAGGTATCCGATCGAGATGCCGATGGCGACGGGAATGAAGGCGTACCCCTCGGCCGAGGTGAGCTGGTCGGCGGACTGGGACAGGTCACCCACCACGCCGAAGAACCCGACCAGCGCCGAGTTCTTGATCATCGCGATGATGACCGAGCCGAGCGGCACCACGGAGGCCTTCCAGGACTGCGGCAGCACCACGTGGCGCAGGTTCTGGCCGAAGGTCAGGCCCAGCGAGCGGGCCGCCTCGGCCTGCCCCGGCGGTACCGCGTTGACCCCCGAGCGCAGCGCCTCGCAGACGAACGCCGCGGTGTAGAGCACCAGCGCGATCAACGCGAAGCGGAAGTACGGCAGGTCGGTGCCGAGCCGGCTGAACACCTGGTCCAGACCGGGGATCCGCAGGAAGTCGGCGTTGGAGCCGAGCGCGGGCAGTCCGAAGGCCGCGAAGAACATGACCACGGTCAGCGGCATGTTGCGGAAGACGGTCACGTACGCGGTGCCGACCGCCCGCAGCGGCGGCACCGGCGAGATCCGGAGCACCGCCACGACGGCGCCCAGGATCAGGGCGCCGATCGCGGCGAGTAGGCAGATCTGGAAGGTGAGCCAGAAACCGCCCGCGAAAACGTCGAACCGGTCGATGAGTACATTCACGGGTCGGTCTTCCTCCCCACTCTCCAGATCAGCTCGTCGTCAGTACCGGTTGACGGTGGGCGGGTTGCCCAGGGTCGCGCCGAACTTGCCGGCGGTGTCGTCCCACGCCTTCTTCCAGCTACCGTCAGCGAACGCCTTCTCCAGCGTGTCGTTGATGAAGTTGCGGAAGTCGGTGTCCTCCTTCTTCACCCCGATGCCGTACGGCTCCTTGGTGAAGTTGTCGCCGGCCATCTTGAACGACGCCTCGTCCTTGGCGATGTAGCCGAGCAGGATCACGTTGTCCGTGGTGACCGCGTCCACCTGGCCCTGCTTGAGGGCGTCCCGGCACTTGTCGTACGTGTCGAAGGGCACCACCTGGGTGGCGACGTCCTTGACGTGCTTCTTGATCTCCTCCAGCGGAGTGGACCCGACGACCGAGCAGACCTTCTTGGTGCCGTCCTTGAACGAGTCCGGCCCGGTGATCGAGCTGTCGTCCTTGCGGACCATGATGTTCTGCCCGGCCTCGTAGTACGGGCCGGCGAAGGCGATCCGCTCCTTGCGCTTGTCGTTGATCGTGTAGGTGGCCGCGACCAGGTCGACGGTGCCGTTGACGATCGAGTCCTCACGGACCTTGGACGGCGTCTCCACCCACTCGATCTTGTCCTCCGGGATGCCCAGCTCCTTGGCGATGATCTTCGCGACCTGGACGTCGAAGCCCTCCGGCTTGCCCGACAGGCCCTTCAGGCCGAAGCCGGGCTGGTCGAACTTGGTGCCGATCTTGATCTTCTGGGCCTTGTTCAGCTTCTCCATGGTGCTGCCGGCGGCGAATGACTTGCTGCCGGCGCCGGTACCCTCGTCGCTGTCGCCACCGCAGGCGGCCAGCCCGACGGACAGGGCGGCGGCGACGGCGAGCGCCGCTACGCGCTTGATACGCATTCCTCTACTCCTTCTTCGACGGAGCCCGCCGGGCGACGCGCTCCACAACGGACGCCTGCTGCGTCGGATGGATGGTGGTGGACCTGTCGTACGGATCTAGTGGGTGAGGATCTTCGACAGGAAGTCCCGGGCCCGCTCGCTGCGCGGGTTGGCGAAGAACTCGGCCGGGGGCGCGTCCTCGACGAGCTGCCCGTCGGCCATGAAGATGACCCGGTTCGCCGCGTGCCGGGCGAAGCCCATCTCATGGGTCACCACGACCATGGTCATCCCCTCGCGGGCCAGCGAGGTCATCACGTCCAGCACCTCACCGACCATCTCCGGGTCGAGCGCGCTGGTAGGCTCGTCGAAGAGCAGTGCCTTGGGCTGCATGGCCAGGGCGCGGGCGATGGCCGCGCGCTGCTGCTGGCCGCCGGAGAGCTGGGCCGGGTACTTCTCCGCCTGGTTGGCGATGCCCACCCGGTCGAGCAGGGCCATCGCGCGCTCGCGGGCGGCGGCCGGCTTCTCCCTGCGGACCTTGACCGGCCCCAGGGTGACGTTCTCCAGGATCGTCTTGTGCGCGAAGAGGTTGAACGACTGGAAGACCATGCCGACCTCGCTGCGCAGCCGGGCGAGGGCCTTGCCCTCGGCGGGCAGCGGCCGGCCGTCGAAGGTGATCGTCCCGGAGTCGATCGGTTCGAGCCGGTTGATGGTGCGGCAGAGCGTCGACTTGCCGGAACCGGACGGTCCGATCACCACGACCACCTCGCCCTTGCCGACCGAGAGCGAGACATCGTGGAGTACGTGCAGCGGTCCGAACCACTTGTTGATTGCTTCGAGCACGATGAGCGGTTCGCCCGTCGACACCGTCGTCCACCGTCCTGTCGATGCTGGCGAGGTCGGTTTGACCTCTGGTTGGGGGCAACTCTAGGCGGGCCGAGATGTCAGAACGCAAGTCGAATGGTCACGGAGCGGTAACACCGGTCCCACCTGTCGCAGACTCTGGGCCCCCTACTGCCGGAAGCAGCCGCGACTCGCACTATGGACCCGATCGTCCCGTCCCGACGAAGGAGTGCGCGATGGAACCGGTACGTCTGACCCGGTATGCCCGGGGTGGCGGCTGCGCCTGCAAGATCCCGCCCGGTGAACTGGAGGCGATGGTCGCCGGTCTGGTGGTGACCGGCGGGGCCGACCTGCTGGTAGGACTGGACCACGGCGACGACGCCGCGGTGGTCCGGTGGGACGAGCGTACCGGGATCGTCGCCACCGCCGACTTCTTCACCCCGGTGGTGGACGATCCGTACGACTGGGGGCGGATCGCCGCGACCAACGCGCTCTCCGACGTGTACGCCATGGGCGGCACCCCACTGGTCGCGCTCAACCTGCTCTGCTGGCCCCGGGACGTCCTGCCGCTGGAACTGGCCCGCGAGGTGCTGCGCGGCGGGTACGACGTGGCCGCGCTGGCCGGCTGTCACCTGGCCGGCGGGCACAGCGTGGACGACGACGGCCCGAAGTACGGCTTGGCGGTGACCGGCACGGTACGCCCCGATCAGGTGATCACCCTCGACGCCGGGCGCCCCGGGATGCCGCTGTCGCTGACCAAGCCACTCGGGATCGGCGTGCTGAACACCCGGCACAAGGCCACCGGCGAGACCTTCCCGGCGGCGGTGGCGGCGATGGCCACCTTGAACGCCGACGCGGCCCGGGCGGCGGTGGCCGCCGGGGTGCGGTGCGGTACCGACGTGACCGGGTTCGGGTTGCTCGGGCACGTGTCGAAGCTGGCCCGGGCCAGTGGGGTGACCGCCGTGCTCGATCCGGCCCGGGTGCCCTACCTGGACGGTGCCCGTGCGGCGGCCCGGGACGGGTACGTCAGCGGTGGCAGCCGACGCAACCTGGACTGGGTCACGCCGTGGACCGACTTCGGTGGCCTCGACGAGGTCGAGCGGCTGCTGCTGGCCGACGCGCAGACCTCCGGCGGGCTGCTGGTGGCCGGGGAGATCCCGGGCGGCACGGTGATCGGGGAACTGGTGTCGGCGGGTGAGCATCGCGTGGTGGTGCGGTGAGGGTCCGGTCCGAGGTGGTCGGTGTGGCGTGCGGTGATCTGCCGGGTACCCGATAAACTGTCATCTTCCGACTACCCAGAGCGTCGGCTGGTCGGGCGACGCACCGCCATGGCAGTGGCACCGACACCCACACGGCACCGACGGCAGCGGCAGCGGCGCCAGCAGCGGCAGCGCGGGTCGGCTTTTTGTCGGAAATGGTCACAGACCGGTAACTTGCCCCTTCCTGGCGGGAATCGCCCGTCACCATCATCAGTGAGGCCCGTTCCGGAGGCCCTGACTGCGCGCAGCGAGGAGACGGCATGACCGAGCTGTGGAACTGGAGAATCGACGACCGGGTCGCCGCCGAGGAGGTCTGGTCGGCCCTCGCCGCCGTGCTCGGCCGGCCGGTGCTGCCGCTGGCCGCCGCCGACCCCGGTCGGCTGCCGGCGGATGCCGTGCTCTGCGACATCTGGCACGTCCCCGGCGAGTTTCCCACCGTCGTCGACTGTTACGGGGTGCCCGACGAGCTGGTCGAGCTGCGCGCCGTCGCCGCGCTGGCCCGCCGGCTCGGCCGGTCCGGCCTGCTGCGGGACGACACCCTCGATGCGACCCGGCATCTGCTGGTGGCGACCGACGGCACGATCCGCCCGGTGCACTTCGACGTGGCCGACACCGACGACGGCGAACTGCTCCGCGACCAGCGGCTCTGCACGGTGACCAGCCCCGGCTGCCGGGGCTGGTCACAGTGCCACCGCTCGCGCTGGGCACCCGACTCGGTGGTCCCCGCGCTCGCCGCGGCCTGACCGGCGGCAGCGGCCTGACCGGAGCAGCCCAGCCGGTCGGTCCGCCCCGGCCGCTGCCACCGGTCGGAGTTGGTCACTCCGTCCTGGCCGCTGCCGACGACGCGGCGGACTGACCGCCGCGTACGACCAGTTGGGCGAGCAGGGTCCGCGTCGCGTCGGCCACCGCGGCGACCGCCGCGTCGAAGGCGGCGGCGTTGTGCGCGGCGGGCGCCCGGAACCCGGAGATCTTCCGGACGTACTGCAACGCGGCAGCCTCGATCTCGGCATCGGTCACCGCACTGGTGTACGGCTCACGCAGGGTCTTGATGCTCCGGCACATGGCACGGCTCCTCTGCCTCTTCGGTGATCCGGTCGCCCGGATACGCTGTTCTGGTCATGACTACCGCAGCCGCGGGCAGCCCGCGTACCTATCAGGTGCGCACGTACGGCTGCCAGATGAACGTGCACGACTCGGAACGCATCTCCGGCCTGCTCGAACAGGCGGGATACGTCCGGGCCGCCGACTCCGCCGACCCCGACGTGGTGGTCTTCAACACCTGCGCGGTACGCGAGAACGCCGACAACCGCCTGTACGGCAACCTCGGCCACCTGCGCCCCGTGAAGGACAAGCATCCCGGGATGCAGATCGCCGTCGGCGGCTGCCTGGCCCAGAAGGACCGGGGCGACATCGTCCGCAAGGCCCCCTGGGTGGACGTGGTCTTCGGCACCCACAACATCGGCTCGCTGCCGGTGCTGCTGGAGCGGGCCCGGCACAACGCCGCCGCCGAGGTGGAGATCCTGGAGTCGCTGGAGGTCTTCCCCTCCACGCTGCCCACCCGCCGCGAGTCCACGTACGCGGGTTGGGTGTCGATCTCGGTCGGCTGCAACAACACCTGCACGTTCTGTATCGTGCCCTCGCTGCGCGGTAGGGAGAAGGACCGCCGCCCCGGCGACATCCTTGCCGAGGTGCGCGCGCTGGTCGACGAGGGCGTGCTGGAGGTGACCCTGCTCGGGCAGAACGTCAACTCCTACGGCGTCGAGTTCGGCGACCGGTACGCCTTCGGCAAGTTGCTGCGCGCCTGCGGTGACATCGACGGGCTGGAGCGGGTGCGGTTCACCAGCCCGCACCCGAAGGACTTCACCGACGACGTGATCGCCGCGATGGCCGAGACGCCCAACGTCTGCCACTCGCTGCACATGCCGCTGCAATCCGGATCGGACGACGTACTCAAGGCGATGCGCCGGTCGTACCGGTCGGAGCGGTACCTGGGGATCATCGAGAAGGTCCGGGCGGCGATGCCGGACGCGGCGATCACCACCGACATCATCGTCGGGTTCCCCGGCGAGACCGAGCCGGACTTCCAGCACACCCTGGACGTGGTCCGCGAGGCCCGGTTCTCCTCCGCGTTCACCTTCCAGTACTCCAAGCGCCCCGGCACCCCGGCCGCGACCATGCCCGACCAGCTTCCGAAGCAGGTCGTCCAGGAGCGGTACGAGCGGCTGATCGCCTGTGTCGAGGAGATCACCTGGGCGGAGAACCGGAAGCTGGTCGGCGAGACTGTCGAGGTGCTGGTCGCCGTGGGCGAGGGGCGCAAGGACGAGCACACCGGCCGGATGTCCGGCCGGGCCCGGGACGGCCGCCTCGTCCACTTCGCCGCCGGATCCCTGGCCGGGCGGATCCGTCCCGGGGACATCGTGCACACCGTGGTCACCTACGCCGCCCCGCACCACCTCAACGCCGACGGCGAGCCGCTGGCACACCGGCGGACCCGGGCCGGTGACGCCGCCGAGGCCGGCCGCACCCCGCGTACCCCGGGCGTGCTGCTCGGCCTGCCCACCATCGGTGCGCCGGCCGCGGCGCCGGCACCCGGCGGCGCCTGCGGCTGCGACTGACCGTAGTGCGTGGGGGCCCGCCAGGGACCGGCGGACCCCCACCTCCGGGATCAGACCGAGATCCGTCCGGCGCCGGCGCCGCCCGTCACGATCGACTCGACGTTGCTGGCGGTGTCCAGGCTGTACGGGTACGGGATGCTGGCCACGCTGCCGCCGGCCTGCCCGCTACCCGGGCCTGGCACAGACAAGGCCCAGACAAACGGATCCCCCTCCCGCCGAGCGGCGGAAGGGGGATCCGGTGGAATGCCTCAGCTTGCCTGTTCGGCCAGCTGGAGGAACTGCCGCTTGGCGGCGAGCGCCTGCTCGGCCTCCCGGATCCGCTTGGCGTCCCCGGCGGCCTGCGCCCGGGCCAGCCGCTGCTCGGCCTCGGCGACCTGGTCCCGCATCTGGGCCAGCAGCGGGTTGTCGGCCGGCGCCGTCCGCCGCCACGCCGAGTCCATCAACTCGCGTACCTTCTCGTCGACCGCCCGCAGCCGGCGCTCCAGCCCGGCGGCGGCCTCGCGCGGCACCCGCCCGGCCTCGTGCCACTGGGCCTGGATGTCCCGCAGCCTCGCCTGGGCGCCCTTGGGGTCGCCCTCGACGTCGAGTGCCTCGGCCTCGGCCAGCAGCGCCTGCTTACGCTCCAGGTTCCCGCGCTGCTCGTTGTCCCGGGCGGAGAAGACCTCGCTGCGCCGGGTGAAGAAGGCGTCCTGCGCGGCCCGGAACCGTTCCCAGAGCTTCTGCTCAGCCTCCTTGGAGGCCCGGGGAGCGGCCTTCCACTGCGTCATCAGCTCCTTGAGCCGGTTGGCGGTGGACACCCAGTCGGTGGACTCCTTCAGCGACTCCGCCTCGGTGACCAACTCCTCCTTGATCGCCTGGGCCTGCTTGCGCTGGGTGTCCAGGGCCGCGAAGTGGGCGCCCCGGCGCCGGGTGAACCCGTCCCGCGCGGTCGCGAACCGCTTCCACAGCTCACCGTCGGCCTTCTTGTCGACCCCGCGAATGGTCTTCCACTCGTCCAGAATCTCCTTCAGCCGGTCCCCGGCGGTCTTCCAGCCGGTCGACTCCGCGGCCAGCTTCTCCGCCTCCTCGACCAGCGCGGTCTTACGGGCCAGCGCCTCGGCCCGGGCCGCGTCCTTGGCGGCCCGCGCCTCGGTGGCCTTCTCCTCGGCGACGGTGACCAGCTTGTCCAACCGGGCGGCCAGCGTGTCGATGTCACCCACGACGTGTGCCTCGGCCAGTGAGGCCCGGATCCGCTGGAGGGTGCTCAACGACCCGGTCGCGTCAGCGGCCCCGGAATTGAGCCGGGCCTCAGTCAGGTCCACCTCGGTGACGAGGTCGGCGAAGCGCCGGGCGAAGTGGGCCAGACCCTCCTCCGGTGCTCCCGCCTGCCAGGAACCGACCACCCGCTCGCCCTCGGCGGTCTTGACGTAGACGGTGCCGTCCGCGTCCACCCGTCCGAAGGCCGTCCAGTCACTCATGTGCCCATCCTCGTTCTCCCGGCGTCGACGGGTGGAACCCGCGATCGCCGCCACGGCGCAGCAAACTTCCCCCGGCATTGTCACAGGTCCAACCCGGTCCCCGTCGAGCGGCTATCGCCGACCGTGACCATACGGTGTCCTAGGGGGTGTCCGCCCGATCTGTGCGCCACCCGCAGCGGTTACCGCCGACGACCGGCGGCGTCGTCGGCGGGGACACGGTGGGGACACGGCGGAGCCCGGTACCCACCCCGCTACCGTGATCGGTGTGCCTCTGGTCGCTGCCGCCGTCTGCCCGCATCCGCCCCTGATCGTGCCCGAGATCGCCGGGTCTGCCGCGGGTGAACTCGACGATCTCCGCGCCGCCTGTGACGCGGCCGTCGCCCGGCTGTACGACGCCGGGGCACGCAGCATCGTCGTCCTCGGTACCGGTGAACGGACCGCCCACCTCGACCCGCCCTACCGGGGGTCCTTCGCGCCCTGGGGGGCCCGGGTGGCGGTGGAGGTCGGCCGGCAGCCCGGAGCCGGCGTCGCCGACCGGGCCGGGACTCCTGACCGGGCTGGGACTCGTGACCGGGCTGGGACTCCTGACCGGGCCAGCGTTGCCGACCGGGCCGGAGCTGCCGAGCCGGACGGCGTCGCTGAACGACTGCCGTTGAGTCTGCTCGTGGGTGGCTGGCTGGTGGACCGGACGGCACCGGACGGCCCCGGGGCGGGCTGCCGGATGGTCAGTGTGGCCCGTGACGAACCGGTCGAACGGTGTGCCGCCCTCGGCGCGGGGCTGGGGGCGAGCCTGCCCTGGGCGTTGCTGGTGATGGGGGACGGGACGGCCTGCCGGGGTGAGAAGTCCCCGGGCTACGCCGACCCGCGTGCCGAGGCGTACGACGACCGGGTGGCCGCCGCGCTGGCCGGCGCGGACAGCGACGCCCTGCTGGACCTGGACCCGGCACTGGCCACCGAGTTGAAGGTCGCCGGCCGGTCCGCCTGGCAGGTGCTCGCCGGTGCGGTACGCGCCGCCGGCGGTGCCTGGCGCGGCGACCTCAGCTACCACGCCGCTCCCTACGGGGTGGCCTACTTCGTGGCCGGTTGGGAGCCGGCCCGGTGAGCACCGGTCCCGGGGTGCCGGCGGAGGGTGCCGGAGACCGTCCGACCGGTACCGTCGTCGCGGTGGTCGGGCCGACCGCGGCCGGCAAGTCCGCGCTCAGCCTGGCCCTGGCCCACGCCCTCGGCGGTGAGGTGGTCAACGCCGATTCCATGCAGCTCTACCGGGGCCTGGACATCGGTACCGCGAAGCTCACCCCCGCCGAGCGGGAGGGTGTGCCGCACCACGTGCTGGACATCTGGGACGTGACCGAGCCGGCGAGTGTCGCCGAGTACCAGCGCTACGCCCGCGCGGCGGTCGACGACATTCTGACCCGGGGACGGGTGCCGCTGCTGGTGGGCGGCTCCGGGCTCTACGTCCGCGCGGTACTGGAGGAGTTCGAGTTCCCCGGCACCGACCCGGAGTTGCGGGCCGTACTGGAGGAGGAGCTGGCGGCGGTCGGTCCCGCCCCGCTGCACGAGCGGCTACGGGCCGCCGACCCGGAGGCGGCGGCGCGCATCCTGCCCGGCAACGGCCGGCGGATCGTCCGCGCCCTGGAGGTGATCGAGCTGACCGGCGCGCCGTTCACCGCCGCGCTGCCGCAGCCGGTGTCGTTCTATCCGTCGGTGCAGATCGGTGTCGACCTGGACACCGCCGTGCTGGACGAGCGGATCGCGGTACGGGTGGACCGGATGTGGGCCGACGGGCTGGTCGCCGAGTCCCGGCACCTGGTCGACCTGGGCCTGCGCGAGGGGCGGACGGCCAGCCGGGCGCTCGGCTACCAGCAGGTGCTGCGCCTCCTCGACGGGGAGATCAGCGAGGACGAGGCGCGGGCGGACACGGTCCGGGCCACCCGCCGGTTCGTCCGCCGGCAGCGGTCCTGGTTCCGCCGCGACCCGGCGGTCCGCTGGCTGGACGCCGCCCGACCGGACCTGGCCGACGCCGCCGTGCACCTGGTCACCGCCGGTCGGGGATGATGGGGGCGTGGAGTTCACCAAGGGCCATGGCACCGGCAACGATTTTGTGATCCTGCCCGACCCGGACGGTCGGCTGGAGTTGACCGCCGACCTGGTCGCCGCGCTCTGCGACCGGCGGCGGGGGATCGGCGCGGACGGCGTGCTGCGGGTGGTCCGGGCGGCCAAGCATCCGGAGGCGGTCGGTCAGGCGGGCGACGCCGAGTGGTTCATGGACTACTGGAACTCCGACGGTTCGTTCGCGGAGATGTGCGGTAACGGCGCCCGGGTGTTCGTCCGTTACCTGGTCTCGGCGGGCCTCGCGGCGGCGCCGGGCGGCGGCGCGACCCTGCCGATCGCCACCCGGGCCGGCGTCGTGCGTGCGGTGGTCGGGGACGGCACGGTCGCCGTGCAGATGCGGCTGCCCCGGGTGTACGACGCCAGCACGGCCACCCTCGGCCCGTTGACCCTGCCCGGTGCGGTGGTCGACTGCGGTAACCCGCACCTGGTCTGCGCCCTGTCCGCCGGGCTGGAGTTGGGTGGTCTCGACCTGACCCGGGCACCCGGGTTCGACCCGGCGGTCTTCCCGTCCGGGGTGAACGTCGAGTTCACCGTACCGGCCGAGCCGGTACCCGGCGCGGATCTGCGGGTGGCGATGCGGGTCCACGAGCGGGGCTCGGCGGAGACCCTTTCCTGCGGGACCGGCGCGTGTGCCGTGGCCGCGGTGGCGCTGCGTGACGCCGGGCGGGACACCGGGGTGGTCGCGGTCGACCTGCCGGGCGGCCGGTTGACGGTCACCCTGGACGGTACGACGTGCTGGCTGGCCGGGCCGGCCGTGCTGGTCGCCACCGGTGAGGTCGACCCCGCCACCCTGCGCCCCTGACCACCCCACCCCACCCCACCCCCACCCCACCCCACCACCCACCCCACCCCACCCCACGTCGATCATGGAGTTGTGGTGGGTCTTTTGCAGCATTAAGCCCCTTTTGTGGGGCACCACAACTCCATGATCGACAGGCGGAGGGGTGGTCAGGGCGGCGGGCGCGGGGATCAGGGCGTCAGCGGGCCAGCGGTCCGGTCGGGGCGGCGGCCCCGGCGGCGATCTCCGGCAGGTCCGCCGGACCCGGGTCGGCGGCCGGCGGCGGGGCGGGGGAGTGCGCGGCGGCACGTACCGCGGCGGCGACCGCCGGAGCCACCCGGGAGTCGAAGACGCTCGGCACGATCACCGTCGGGTTGATCTTCTCCTCGCCGACCACGTCCGCGATGGCCCGTGCGGCGGCGATCGCCATCTCCTCGGTGAACTCCTCGGCGTGCGCGTCCAGCATGCCCCGGAACACGCCGGGGAAGGCGAGCACGTTGTTGATCTGGTTGGGCTGGTCGGAGCGGCCGGTCGCGACCACCGCCGCGTACTTGCGCGCCTCCCGGGGATCGACCTCCGGGTCCGGGTTGGCCAGCGCGAAGACGATCGAGTCCTTCGCCATGGTGGCGATGTCGTCCCCGGTGAGCAGGTTCGGCGCGCTCACCCCGATGAAGACGTCCGCGCCCCGGACCGCCCCGGCCAGGTCACCGGAGTAGTTGTCCCGGTTGGTGTGCTCGGCCAGCCACTGCCAGGCCGGGTTGAGCCCGGTCAGCCCACGGTGCAGGGCCCCCTGCCGGTCGTACGCGATGATGTCGCCGACCCCCTGGCGCAGCAGCAGCTTCATGATCGCCGTGCCGGCCGCACCGGCCCCGGAGACCACCACCCGCACGTCGGCGAGCTGCTTGCCCACCACGCGCAGCGCGTTGGTAAGCGCGGCCAGTACGCAGATCGCGGTGCCGTGCTGGTCGTCGTGGAAGACCGGGATGTCGAGCAGTTCCCGCAGCCGGGCCTCGATCTCGAAGCAGCGCGGCGCGGCGATGTCCTCCAGGTTGATGCCGCCGTACGCCGGGGCGATGGCCCGGACGATGTTGACGATCTCGTCGGTGTCCTGGGTGTCCAGCACCACCGGCCAGGCGTCCACCCCGCCGAAGCGCTTGAACAGCGCCGCCTTGCCCTCCATCACCGGCAGCGACGCGGCCGGCCCGAGGTTGCCCAGGCCCAGCACGGCCGAGCCGTCGCTGACCACGGCCACCGTGTTGCGCTTGATGGTCAGCCGGCGGGCGTCGGCCGGGTTCTCCGCGATCGCCTGGCAGACCCGGGCCACCCCCGGGGTGTACGCGCGGGACAGTTCGTCCCGGTTGCGCAGCGCCACCTTCGGTGCGACCTCGATCTTGCCGCCGAGGTGCAGCAGGAACGTCCGGTCGGAGACCTTGCGGACCTCCACCCCGTCCAGCGCGGTCAACGCGGCGACCACCTGGTCGGCGTGGCCGGTGTCGGCGGTGTCGCAGGTCAGGTCGACGACCACGTGGTTCGGGTCGGAGTCCACCACGTCGAGGGCGGTGACGATGGCACCGGCCTCGCCCACGCAGGTGGTCAGCCGGCCGATCGCCGAGGCGTCCGCGGTCACAGCGATCCGGATGGTGATCGAGAATCCGGCACTCGGCAGTCGGGTGATCGCCACGTGGTCCCTCCGTCGTTGGTGGGCTGCGGCCGCTTGACCGCCGCATGGGCCTTTCTACCCGCAGTGCCTGCGGCGCTGGCATGCGGCCCCGTGTGGTGCGACCAGGATCGCGCTCCGAACTCCCGCCCGTGCCCCGGACCGCCGCGCCACCGGAGCATCTTTTGGCGTGGCGGAATGGGGGAATATAGCGGTGCGACGTGCGCTTGCACGTGTCAGGATTGGTCGACACGGACCAAAACGGACAGGAGGCCCGCTTGCGAGACCAGGAGAGCTTCGTTCGGATGGCGGACGAAGACCTCGACGCCACCACCGGTGAGCTGGAGCTGGAGGACCGCCAGGCGCTACGCCGGGTAGCCGGCCTCTCCACCGAGCTGACCGACATCACCGAGGTCGAGTACCGGCAGCTCCGGCTGGAGCGGGTGGTACTGGTCGGGGTCTGGACCGAGGGCACCGTGACCGACGCGGAGAACTCCCTCACCGAACTGGCCGCCCTGGCCGAGACCGCCGGTTCCCAGGTGCTGGAGGGGCTGATCCAGCGGCGCACCCGGCCCGACCCGGCCACCTACATCGGTCGGGGCAAGGTCGACGACCTGGGCGCGGTGGTCGTGTCCACCGGCGCCGACACGGTGATCTGCGACGGGGAGCTGTCCCCGTCCCAGCTGCGCAACCTGGAGCAGCGCACCAAGGTCAAGGTGGTCGACCGGACCGCGCTGATCCTCGACATTTTCGCCCAGCACGCCAAGAGCAAGGAAGGTAAGGCCCAGGTCGAGCTGGCCCAGCTCGAATACCTGATGCCCCGGCTGCGGGGTTGGGGTGAGACCCTCTCCCGGCAGACCGGTGGTAGCGGTCGCGGCGGCGGTGCCGGTGGCGGCGTGGGCCTGCGTGGTCCCGGTGAGACCAAGCTGGAGACCGACCGGCGGCGGATCCGCACCCGGATCGCCCGGCTGCGCCGCGAGATCAAGGGCATGCGCACGGTACGCCAGACCAAGCGGTCCCGGCGATTCCGTAACGCGGTGCCGGCGGTGGCCATCGCCGGTTACACCAATGCCGGCAAGTCGAGCCTGCTCAACCGCCTGACCGGGGCGGGCGTACTGGTCGAGGACGCGCTCTTCGCCACCCTCGACCCGACCACCCGACGGGCCACCACGGGGGACGGCCGGGTCTATACCCTCTCCGACACGGTGGGCTTCGTCCGGCACCTGCCGCACCAGATCGTCGAGGCGTTCCGCTCGACGCTGGAGGAGGTCGCCGAGGCGGACCTCGTCGTGCACGTGGTGGACGGCGCGCACCCGGATCCCGAGGAGCAGGTCCGCGCGGTGCGGGAGGTGCTCGCCGAGGTGGGTGCCGACCGGTTGCCGGAGCTGCTGGTGGTCAACAAGACCGACGCCGCCGACGAGGAGACGCTGCTGCGGCTCAAGCGGGCCTGGCCGGAGGCGATCTTTGTCTCGGCCTGGTCCGGGCGGGGTATCGACGACCTGCGGGTGGCGATCGAGGGGCGGCTGCCCCGGCCTGCCGTGGAGGTCCGGGCCACCCTGCCGTACGACCGGGGTGACCTGGTCGCCCGGGTGCACCGGCGCGGCGAGGTGCTCAGCACCGCGCACGTCGCGGAGGGCACCCAGTTGCACGTCCGGGTCGACGAGGCGCTCGCGGCCGAGTTGGCCCCGTTCACGAGCTGACCGGAGCGGGACGGCCCCCGCGCCTGCCTGAACCGATCCCTTCCGGCCCGGTCCATTCCGGGTCGGGAGGGATCGGCCGTGCCGGTGGGGACGGGGTCCGGGTGGAGATCGCGGTGTGCCGCAGGGCCGCTGGGGCGCATGCGACACTGACCTGATGCGGCGCGCTGTCTCCTCGGTCACGGTTGCCTTCGGCCTCGCCTGTGTGTTCACCGCCGGCCCGGCGGCCCTGGCGGCTCCGACACCCGGTCCGACCGGTCAGGGTGGCGTGCCGGCGGCCGGCAAGAAGCGCTGCGGGATCACCGACAGCAAGCTGCGGGAGCTTTCCGGTCTGGTGGGCACGAAGACCGGTTATGTGGTGATCAACGACGGTACGGACGTGCCGAGCCGGAAGCGGATCTTCTTCCTGGACAGCAAGTGCAAGATCACCAGGGCGGTCGAGTACTCCGGGAACGGGCCGTTCGACACCGAGGACCTCGCACTCTCCGCGGACGGCGGCACGCTCTGGATCGCCGACATCGGCGACAACATCACCAGCACCGAGCGGCGGGCCCGGGTGGCGCTCTGGAGCATGCCGGTGAGCGGGGCCAAGAAGCCCGCCCTGCACCGGCTCGCCTACCCGGAGCGCAAGCCGCACGACGCCGAGGCGCTGCTGATGGCCGACGACAACACCCCGGTCATCATCACCAAAACCATCGGCAAGGCGGAGATCTTCGTCCCGGCCGCCGCGTTGAAGACCAACAACGAGGACCCGGTCCCGATGAAGAAGGCCGGCGAGGTCACCCTGCCCAAGACCACCACCGAGAACGTGATGCAGGGGCCGGGTCGGGTGGCGATCACCGGTGCCGCCCGGTCCCCGGACGGCAAGCGGGTGGTACTGCGCACCTACGCCGACGCCTTCGAGTACGACGTGCCGGACGGCGACATCGTCAAAGCGCTCAGCAGTGGCAAGCCCCGGGTGACGCCGCTGGCCGACCCGTTCGGCGAGGCCATCGCCTACACCCCGGACGGCAAGACCTTCCTGACCGTCTCCGACGGTGGTCAGCTCGGCGAGGACGACCCGATCGACATCCTGGCGTACACCCCGTCGACCAGCGGGGTGGCGGACCGGCCCGGTGGCGCCCCGCCGAAGAAGGCCGTAGCCAGCAGGTCCTGGCTGGATGAGCTGACCATCAAAGACATCGAGTACATGATCGCCGCGGTCGGGGTGATCGGGGCGATCCTGGTCGGCTTCGGGATCTTCGGGATCGTCCGCGCCCGGCGCCGGGCGACCGCCGGCGGCCCGGCGGCCGGGCGGAGCGGCCGGGCCGCCGGGCGGGACGGGTACGACCCGGACGAGCCGGGCTACGGCCCGGGTGAGCGCGGCCACGGCGCCGACGACCGGTACTCCGACCGGCCGCCGGGTGGCCGGGGGGACGAGCGTCCGCCGGGCCGGGGTGCCCGGGGCGGGGTGTACGGCGGCGCCGCTCCCGCCGGTGCCGGTGGGGTCTACGGCGGTGGCGGCCGGGCGCCCGCCCCGCCCCGGCCACCGGCGGCCGGTCGGCCCAAGGGCGGCGGTGGGGTCTACGGCGGTGGGCGCCCGGAGGACGGCCCGCAGCGGGGCGGGCCCCGGGGCGGGGTGTACGGCGGAGGCGGCAGCGGGTACGCCGGGGGCCGGTCCGGTCACGGCGGTCGCCAGCAGCCCGACGAGCCGGCCGGCTGGGGCGGCGCGGAACCACGGCGTGGCCGGCGGTCGGGTTACGACGGTGAACCGGGTGGCCGGTACGGCGAACCCCGGCACTACCGGGGAGACCGGGACAACGGGTACGACCAGCGCTGAGACCGGACCGGGGAGAGGCTGATCGTCCGGGCTGGCCACATGGGGAGCGGACGGCTGACCGCCCGGGCGGGACGTGTCCCGGTCCCGGGCGGGTCCGGTCGAGGTGCTGCGACGGCCGGGCGGCGGATCAGATCCGCCGCAGGACGGCCACCACCCGCCCCATGATGGTGGCGTCGTCGCCGGGGATCGGGTCGAAGGCCGGGTTCTGCGGCATCAGCCAGACGTGCCCGTCGCGCCGTCGGTAGGTCTTCACGGTCGCCTCGCCGTCCAGCATGGCGGCGACGATCTCACCGGAGTTCGCGGTCGGCTGCTGCCGGACGACCACCCAGTCCCCGTCGCAGATCGCCGCGTCGAGCATCGAGTCGCCCTTGACCTGGAGCATGAAGACCTCACCCTCGCCGACGAGTTCGCGGGGGAGCGGGAAGACGTCCTCCACGGACTGCTCGGCGAGGATCGGCCCACCGGCCGCGATCCGGCCGAGCATCGGCACGTACGCCGGCGTGGGGCGCTGGGAGCGGCTCAACTCGTCGTCGACCATGTCGCTCGGCGGCCGGACGTCCACCGCCCGGGGACGGTTCGGGTCCCGCCGCAGGAAGCCCTTCCGCTCCAGCTCCTTGAGCTGGTAGGCGACGCTCGACGGGGAGACCAGGCCGACCGCCTCACCGATCTCCCGGACACTCGGCGGGTAACCGTGGCGCTCCACCCAGTCCCGGATGAACTCCAGGATGCGACGCTGACGCGCGGTCAGGTCGACCGTCGCCGGCTCGGGGAAGGACCCCACCATCGGGGTGACCGCCCGCAGGGTCGGCTCGCCGGTCCGGGCCCGGGGCCGGGGTCCGGGGCGACGTCGGCCCGCCGGCGGGCCGGCCTCGGCGCTTGGTGGCTGCTGCTGCCGGCTGGTCCGGTCGTCGGTCGACACGTCCCGTCCTCCCTGGTCGACGCTGTGCCTCGGCGGCTCGTGGTGCGGCGTTGCCCGGTTGGGTCGGAAACTCGACCGCCACCGGTTGTTCCCGACCGTATAGGTGGGATCGGTCATATTCAAACATCTGTACGACGTTGTTCGGCGTGTCGGGATGAACATGCTCGACATCCGAACAGGTGTTCTGATAGGCCCATGCTACGCGGCCCGCCTGGAAGTGCTCCGGGGTCGGACGCTGGCGGGCGGGTGGCCGTCGACACGTCCCCTCCGGTCGGGCTGCGTTCCACCGGGTGGGCGGGTACGGTCGTCCGGCCGGTGGCCCGCCGCGGGCCGTCCGGGTCGACCCCCGGCCGGGTCGGTCGACGGCTCCCGGGCCGGGGGTAACCCCGGGCCGCCCGGCTCGGTTGGGCTGGTGTGCGACGCGCCCGCAACACGCCGGCCAACTTGACCTCGGCCGGCCGGCGGCATACGGTCAACCCCTAGATGTAGTAGTGACAAGGGTGTAAGTCGCCTACAGGTTGGGTTTGACTACTCACCGCTCTCCGGATGATCGTGACGTCGGGGAGGCTGCCGTCCGGTGGTCTCGCCGCAGTTGTGCGTGCCCGGACGTGGTCGCCCGGTCACAGCGGACGTTGAGGAGGAACGGCGATGCGGTGCCCCTACTGCCGGCATCCCGACTCTCGGGTGGTGGACTCCCGGGAGGCCGACGACGGCCAGCTGATCCGCCGTCGCCGTTCCTGTCCCGAGTGCGGCAAGCGGTTCACCACCCACGAGGAGGCGGTCCTTGCCGTCGTCAAGCGGAGCGGCGTGACCGAGCCGTTCAGCCGGACGAAGATCATCGGTGGGGTGCGTAAGGCGTGCCAGGGCCGTCCGGTGGCCGAGGACGCGATCGCGTTGCTGGCCCAGCGGGTGGAGGAGACGGTCCGCGCCAAGGGCGCCGCCGAGGTACCCAGCCACGAGGTCGGCCTGGCGATCCTCGGTCCGCTGCGCGACCTGGACGAGGTGGCCTACCTGCGGTTCGCCAGCGTCTACCGGTCGTTCGAGTCGTTGGCCGACTTCGAGCGCGAGATCGAGTCGCTGCGGGCGGCGGCCCGGGAACGGGCCGGGCTGACCGACGACCGGCCGGCAGCGGAGCCGGCCGCCGGTCGTACCAGTTGAGTTTTGGTTTCTGACAGATCGACACGCGCGGCGGGTGACCGCGCGGGCAGAGGGGGCGGATGACATGGCGGGGGACGGTGTGACAGCAAGCAGGTCACGGACCCGGTCCGGCGCGGTGGCCGGGCTGAAGGTCGAGCGGGTCTGGACGACCGACGGGGTGCACCCCTACGACGAGGTCGTCTGGGAACGCCGCGACATCGTGATGACCAACTGGCGGGACGGCTCGATCAACTTCGAGCAGCGGGGGGTCGAGTTCCCCACGTCCTGGAGCGTCAACGCGGCCAACATCGTGACCACCAAGTACTTCCGTGGCGCCGTCGGCACGGACGAGCGGGAGTGGTCGCTCAAGCAGCTCATCGACCGGGTGGTCCGGACCTACCGGGCGGCCGGCGAGCAGCACGGCTACTTCGCCACCCCGGCCGACGCGGAGATCTTCGAGCACGAGCTGACCTGGATGCTGCTGCACCAGGTGTTCAGCTTCAACTCGCCGGTCTGGTTCAACGTCGGTACCCCCTCCCCGCAGCAGGTCAGCGCCTGCTTCATCCTCGCCGTCGACGACTCGATGGACTCGATCCTCGACTGGTACAAGGAGGAGGGCCTGATCTTCAAGGGCGGCTCCGGCTCCGGGGTGAACCTCTCCCGGATCCGCTCGTCACGGGAGCTGCTCTCCTCCGGCGGCACCGCCTCCGGCCCGGTCAGCTTCATGCGCGGCGCGGACGCCTCCGCCGGGACCATCAAGTCCGGCGGGGCCACCCGGCGGGCGGCCAAGATGGTCATCCTCGACGTGGACCACCCGGACATCGAGGAGTTCGTCGTCACCAAGGCGCGCGAGGAGGACAAGATCCGCGCGCTGCGCGACGCCGGGTTCGACATGGACCTCGGTGGCGCCGACATCGTCAGCGTGCAGTACCAGAACGCCAACAACTCGGTGCGGGTCTCCGACGAGTTCATGAAGGCGGTCGAGTCCGGTGGCGAGTTCTCGCTGCGTGGCCGGCTCGACGGGGAGGTGATCGAGGACATCGACGCCCGGAAGCTGTTCCGGACCATCTCCCAGGCCGCCTGGGAGTGCGCCGACCCGGGCCTGCAGTACGACGACACCATCAACGACTGGCACACCTGCCCGGAGACCGGGCGGATCACCGCGTCGAACCCGTGCTCGGAGTACCTGCACCTGGACAACTCCTCGTGCAACCTCGCCTCGCTCAACCTGATGAAGTTCCTCCGCGCCGACGGGGGCTTCGAGGTGGAGAAGTTCGTCAGGTCGGTCGAGCTGGTCATCACCGCGATGGACATCTCGATCTGCTTCGCCGACTTCCCGACCGAGAAGATCGGCGAGACCACCCGCGCCTACCGGCAGCTCGGTATCGGGTACGCCAACCTCGGTGCCCTGCTGATGGCCTCCGGCCTGCCGTACGACTCGGAGCAGGGGCGCTCGGTCGCCGCCGCGATCACCTCGCTGATGACCGGCACGGCGTACCGCCGCTCGGCCGAACTGGCCGGCATCGTCGGCGCGTACGACGGGTACGCCCGTAACGCCGAGGCGCACCAGCGGGTCATGCGCAAGCACGCGGCGGCCAACGACGAGATCAAGCCGTCGAGCACCGTGGCCACCGCCATCGTCCGGGAGGCCACCCGGCAGTGGACCCAGGGCAACAAGCTCGGCGGGAAGAACGGCTGGCGTAACGCCCAGGCGTCCGTGCTCGCGCCCACCGGCACCATCGGCCTGATGATGGACTGCGACACCACCGGGGTCGAGCCCGACCTGGCGCTGGTCAAGTTCAAGAAGCTGGTCGGCGGCGGCAGCATGCAGATCGTCAACCAGACCGTGCCGCGCGCCCTGCGCAGCCTCGGCTACCCAGAGGAGCAGGTCGAGGCGATCGTCGAGCACATCGCCGACCACGGGCACGTGGTAGACGCCCCGGGCCTGAAGACCGAGCACTACCCGGTCTTCGACTGCGCCATGGGCGAGCGGTCGATCGCGCCGATGGGGCACGTACGGATGATGGCCGCGGTGCAGCCGTTCATCTCCGGCGCCATCTCCAAGACGGTCAACATGCCGGAGGCGGCGACCGTCGAGGACGTCGAGAAGATCTACTTCGAGGGCTGGAAGCTCGGCCTGAAGGCCCTGGCGATCTACCGGGACAACTGCAAGGTCGGCCAGCCGCTGTCGGCCGCCAAGCCGAACAAGGCCGCCGAACCGGCTGCCGCTCCGGCGTCGTCGGCCACGGCGGCCCAGGTCGAGAAGATCGTGGAGAAGGTCGTCGAGTACCGGCCGGTGCGCAAGCGGCTGCCGAAGAAGCGCCCGTCGGAGACGGTCTCCTTCTCGGTCGGCGGCGCCGAAGGCTACCTGACCGCGTCGTCGTACCCGGACGACGGGCTGGGCGAGGTATTCCTCAAGATGTCCAAGCAGGGCTCGACCCTGGCCGGGGTGATGGACGCCTTCTCGGTGGCCATCTCGATCGGCCTCCAGTACGGCGTGCCGCTGGAGACGTACGTCAGCAAGTTCACCAACATGCGGTTCGAGCCGGCCGGGATGACCGACGACCCGGACGTGCGGATGGCCGCTTCGGTGATGGACTACATCTTCCGGCGCCTTGCCCTGGACTTCCTGCCCTACGAGACCCGCGCCGAGCTGGGCATCTTCACCGCCGCCGAGCGGGCCGCCCAGCTGCGGGCGGAAGCCGAGGCGGAGAGCAACGGGGTCGACCTGACCGCGATGGCCTCCTCCGCGCCCGTGGAGACCAAGCCGGAGCCGGCCGCCGAGGCGGCCGAGCCGGCGGCAGCCAAGCCGGCACCCCGGGTCGGGTCCTCCACCGAGCTGCTGGAGGCGGTGATCGGCAAGGCTGCCGATGCGCCGCTCTGCTTCACCTGCGGGACGAAGATGCGCCCCGCCGGTAGCTGCTACGTCTGCGAGGGCTGCGGCTCCACCAGCGGTTGCAGCTGACCATCCGGCCGGCCGTCCAGCGGACCGGTTAACAGGGGCCCCTTCCTATGCAGAAAGCGATAGGAAGGGGCCCTTCCTTACACTCGTGCGGTGGGTGAGGTCCGTAAGCCGCTGGCACCGAGGGCGTTGACCGAGCCGCATCCGTCCCGGCTGGCCCCGGACCACCCGGAGCTGCCGGCCATCCTCGCCGCGCACGCCGCCGCGTTGGCCGCGGGGGAGGCCGGGTACCGGGATCCGGCCACCGGGCTGTTCGTGCTCACCGCCGGGTTCCTGGCCCGGCGGGGCACCTGCTGCGGGCGCGGCTGCCGGCACTGCCCGTACGTCACCGACGAGTCGGCCGGTGACCGGCCGGCCAGCGGGTAACCTCGGCGACCATGACGCGGTACGTCGTGGTCGGCGCCGGGATCGTCGGACTGGCGGTCGCCCACCGGATCACCCTGGATCACCCGGATGCCCGGGTGACGGTGCTGGAGAAGGAGGACCGGCTGGCCGCACACCAGACCGGCCACAACTCGGGGGTGATCCACGCCGGGGTCTACTACCGACCGGGCAGCCTCAAGGCCGAGCTGTGCCGGGCCGGCAGCCGGTCCATGGTCGACTTCTGCACCGCGCACGACATCCCCGTCCAGGTTTGCGGCAAGCTGATCGTCGCCACGGACACTGTGGAACTGCCCCGGTTACGCGCCCTGCACGCCCGGGCGGTGGCGAACGAACTTCCGGTACGGCTGATCGACCCCGCCGAGGCCCGGGAGTACGAGCCGGCGGTGCGCTGTGTCGCCGCCCTGCACGTGGCCAGTACCGGCATCGTCGACTTCACCCGGGTGTGCGCCGCCCTCGCCCGGCTCGCGCAGGAGGCCGGCGCCGAGATCCGGCTCGGTGCCCGGGTCACCGGCGTGCACCGGCGCGGAACCGGGCAGGTGGTCACCACCACCGCCGGAGAGGTACCCGCCGACGTGCTGGTCAACTGCGCTGGCCTGTACGCCGACCGGCTGGCCCGGCTGGCCGGGGTCACCCCGCCGGCCCGGATCGTGCCGTTCCGGGGTGAGTACCACGAGCTGCGGCCGGACCGGCGTCATCTGGTCCGGGGTCTGGTGTACCCGGTGCCCGACCCCCGCTTCCCGTTCCTCGGTGTGCACCTGACCCGCATGATCGACGGCGCGGTGCACGCCGGCCCGAACGCGGTCCTGGCCCTGGCCCGGGAGGGTTACTCGTGGCGGCGGGTGGTGCCCCGGGACGTGGCCGACCTGGCCAGCTATCCGGGGCTCTGGCGGCTGGCCGGCCGGCACCTGCGGTACGGGATGGTCGAGGTGCACCGGTCGCTGTCCCGTCGCCGGTTCGCCGCCAGCCTGGCCCGCCTGGTGCCGGAGCTGACCGAGGCGGACCTGCTGCCCAGCGCCGCCGGGGTACGCGCGCAGGCCATCGCCCCCGACGGCACCCTGGTCGACGACTTCCTCATTGCCACCGGGGACCGGCAGGTGCACATCCTCAACGCGCCGTCCCCGGCGGCGACCAGCTCCCTGGAGATCGCCCGGTACGTGGTCGGCCGCCTGCCCACCTGAGCAGCCTGCCGGACAAGCTGTTCCGGCCAGCCGCCTGCCGGCTGAGCTGCGGGACTTTCGTCCGGCGGACGGAGGTCGTACGGTGTCCGACGGACCGGCCGGTGGACGGCGGGTCGGTGGGAGGTGGCTGTGCGCGGGCGGCTCTGCCTGGCGGGGATCGGACTGCTGCTCGGCGGTTGTGCGCAGCCCGACGAGCAGGTCGCGGTACCCGCGCCCGATCCGGTGGTCATCGACGCGCCGGCCGGCTCGGCCGGTGGCGCCTGCCGGCTGCTGGACTTCGCGCTGGTCGAGGAGGCCACCGGGGTCCGCTTCGACGTGGCGGCGGCCAGCGAACAGGGTGACACGCACAGCTGCGTGATCCGCGCGGAGCAGACCGCGGTACCCGACCTCACCCTGTCGGTGAGCGAGACCAGCATCGACCTGGCCGCGTTCAAGGCCGACCTGATGCCGAAGGGTGCGCGGGCCGTGCCGGGCCTGGGGCGGGCGGCGTACCGGCTGACCGTGGCGCCGGCACAGAAACAGGGACCGGTCGCCGAGGTGGGCTGGCTCGCCGACGATGGCCGGTTGGCCAGCCTCCGGTACACCCTCCCGGTCGGTCAGGCGCGTACCGATGCCGAGGGGTTCACCCCGAAACTGGTCACGCTGGCGAAGCAGGTGGACACCCGGGCGCTGTGACCGCACCCCGTTCTCTGGGTGCGGCGGCCGTGACCCGTCCCCAGGTGCGACGGGCCGCCCCGGTTCACTGGGCGGCGACGAACACCCGGGAGGCGACCTCGCGCGGCAGTCGGATCGTGTCGCCGGAACGGTCGATGGTGACCCCGTCCCGTTCCTGCGCCACGGTCACCGTGGCACCCGGGTCCACCCCGGCGGCGTGCAACTGGCGCAGCACGTCACTGTCGGTCTGCACGCTCTCGCAGATCCGGCGTACCACGACGGTGCCGGTCAGCCCCGGGAAGGCGAGGTTGCGTTCGGTGCCGGCCGGTACCGGGGTCGGCTGGCCCGAACTGCCCAGTGCCTCCAGCCCGGGGATCGGGTTGCCGTACGGCGACCGGGTCGGCCGGTTGAGGAGGTCGTAGACCTTCCGTTCGACCGCGTCGCTCATCACGTGCTCCCAGCGGCAGGCTTCCTCGTGGGCCTCCTCGTAGGGCATCCCGATCACGTTGACCAGCAGCAACTCGGCCAGCCGGTGCTTGCGCATCACGGCGACCGCGTGTGCCCGGCCGGCGTCGGTGAGGGCGAGGTGGCGGTCACCTTCGACGGTGAGCAGCCCGTCCCGCTCCATCCGGGCGACGGTCTGGCTGACGGTGGGACCGCTCTGGTGTAGCCGCTCCGCGATCCGGGCGCGCAGCGGCGGCACGCCCTCCTCCTCCAACTCGAGGATGGTGCGCAGATACATCTCGGTCGTGTCGACAAGATCCGTTTTGGACACCTTCATCCCTTCCTGGCGATGGAGGTAACTAGAACCTCGGTCGTGTCGACCAGGTCATGCTTCACGTCAGCGGCCTCCCGGAGCACGATGCTACCTCGCGGCAGGGCCGGTCACCCCGATCGAACCGCCCGGTCCGGTACCGGATGGTGTTCACTGGTGGCCATGTCCGAAACGGTAGATCTCCTGGTCGAGGTGCCCGCGCTCACCGCCGAGGTGGCCGGGGGCGACCCGCCGACCCTGCTCGATGTCCGCTGGCGGTTGACCGGCCCGCCCGGCCGGGACGACTACCGGGCCGGTCACCTGCCCGGGGCGGTCTTCGTCGACCTGGACGCCGAACTGTGCGGGACCCCGGGCACCCGGGGCCGGCATCCGCTGCCGGAGCCGGACGACCTGCAACGGGTACTCCGGGCGGCGGGCGTACGCGCCGGCCACCCGGTGGTGGTCTACGACGGCGGGGACGGGATGGCCGCCGCGCGGGCCTGGTGGACCCTGCGGTGGGCCGGACACGACGCGGTGCGGGTACTGCACGGCGGCTTCCCGGCCTGGGTCGCCGCCGGCGGTCCGGTGAGCACCGACGAACCCACCCCGCCGGTCGGTGACATCACCGTACGGCCCGGTGCCCTGCCGGTCCTGGACGCCACCGGCGCCGCGGAACTCGCCGACTCCGGCACCCTGCTCGACGTGCGGGTCGCGCCGCGCTACCGGGGCGAGACCGAACCGGTCGACCCGGTCGCCGGGCACATTCCCGGTGCGGTCAACCTGCCGGCCGGCGGGTACGTCGGACCGGACGGCCGGTTCGTCGCGGCCGACGCGCTCCGGTCCCGGTTCGCCGGAGCGGGTGTCACCGACCGGGTACCGGTCGGCGCGTACTGCGGATCCGGGGTGACCGCCGCGCAGGCCGTGCTGGCGTTGCACCTGGCCGGCCGTCCGGACGCCGCACTGTACGTCGGGTCGTGGAGCGAGTGGGTGGCCGACCCGTCCCGCCCGGTCGCCACCGGCGGATAGCCGGCGCGCCGTGGGCCCGGCGCGCCCACCGGCCGGGGTGGCGGCACACCGTTTCTCGCCACTGTCTGTGGTGGAGGAGGGGCCAGCGGGAAAAACGCATGCGACGATGGCGCAATGTCCGAAGAAACGGTGGTGGTGTGGGACGAGTCCCTGCTCGCGTACGACATGGGGGATCACCCGCTGGACCCGGTCCGGGTCGAGTTGACCATGGCGCTCGCCCGCGAGCTGGGTGTGCTGGATCGTCCCGGGGTGCGGCTGGTGAAACCCGATCCGGCGGACGACGCCGCGTTGACCCGGGTGCACCGACCCGACTACCTCGACGCGGTACGCGCCGCGCCGTACGACTCCTTCTTCGCCGGCTACGGGCTCGGTACCTCGGACAATCCCATCTTCGAGGGGATGCACGAGGCGAGCGCGCTGATCGCCGGGGCGAGCCTGGCCGCCGCCGAGGCGGTCTGGTCCGGGCAGGCCCGCCGCGCGGTCAACGTGGCCGGTGGCCTGCACCACGCGATGGCGGGCCGGGCGGCCGGGTTCTGCGTCTACAACGATCCGGCGGTGGCCATCGCCCGGCTGCTCGACCTCGGCGCGGAGCGGATCGCCTATGTGGACATCGACGTGCATCACGGCGACGGGGTGCAGGCGATCTTCTACGACGATCCCCGGGTGCTCACCGTCAGCCTGCACGAAACCCCGCTGGCGCTCTTCCCGGGTACCGGCTTCCCGGACGAGACCGGCGGCCCCGGCGCGCCGGGTAGCGCGGTCAACCTGCCGCTGCCGCCCGGCATCACCGACGCCGGCTGGCTGCGCGCCTTCCACGCGGTGGTGCCGTCGGTGTTGCGGGCGTTCCGCCCGCAACTGCTGGTCACCCAGTGCGGCGCCGACAGTCACCGACTCGACCCCCTCGCCGACCTGCGGTTGACCGTGGACGGGCAGCGCGCCGCACACCTGGCGCTGCGGGCGCTCGCCGACGAGCTCTGCGCCGGCCGCTGGGTGGCCACCGGCGGTGGCGGGTACGCCCTGGTGGAGGTGGTGCCCCGGGCCTGGACCCACCTGCTCGCCACCGCCACCGGTGCGCCCATCGACCCGGCCACCCTCACCCCGCCGGCCTGGCGGGAGCTGGCCCGCCACCGCCGGCCGGACCGGGAGGTGCCGTTGCGGATGACCGACGATGTGGACCCGTCGTACGAGCCGTGGCAGCCGAGCGGGGAGCCGGACGCGGTCGGCCGGGCGGTGATGGCCACCCGCAAGGCGGTCTTCCCGCTGCTCGGGCTCGACCCGCACGACCCGCGCGACTGACCGGGGCGGGGAGGGACACCACAGTGACCACCGTGGACCAGTCGGTGGACGTGCTGCTCACCGACGGTACGACGGTGCAGGTGCGGCAGATCCGGCCGGAGGATGCCCCGGCGATCGTGGCGATGCACTCGCGGTTCTCCGAACGCACCCGCTACCTGCGGTACTTCTCGCCGTATCCGCGCATCCCGGAACGGGACCTGCACCGGTTCGTCACCGTCGACCACGTCGGCCGGGAGGCGTTCGTGGTGCTGACCGCCGGGCAGATCGTCGCGGTCGGCCGGTACGAGCGGCTCGGTTTCGGCGCGCCGGACGCCGAGGTGGCATTCGTGGTGGAGGACGCCCACCAGGGCCGGGGCATCGGGCCGGTGCTGCTGGAGTACCTGGCCGACGCGGCCCGACGGGCCGGGATCAGCCGGTTCGTCGCCGAGGTGCTCCCGGCCAACGGGGCGATGCTGCGGGTCTTCGCCGACTTCGGCTACCAGGTCCAACGCCAGTACGCCGACGGCGTGGTGCACCTCAGCTTCCCGATCGCCCCCACCGAGCAGACCCGCCAGGTGCAGTGGAGCCGCGAGCACCGTACCGAGGCCCGGTCCATCGCCCGGCTGCTCGCCCCACGAGGAGTGGCCGTCTACGGGGCCAGCGCCACCGGTCACGGGGTCGGCGCCGCCCTGCTCGGTCACCTGCGCGACGGAGGGTTCACCGGCACGATCGTCCCGGTGCACCCGGGCGCGGCGAAGGTGGCCAGGCTCCCGGCGTACCGCTCGGCGGACGACGCGGGCGTACCGATCGACCTGGCGGTGGTCGCGGTGTCCCCGGACGCGGTGTCCGGTGTGGTCGACGACGCGGCCCGGGCCGGCGCACACGGCCTGGTGGTCATCACCGCCGGGTTCGCCGAGGCCGGCCCGGCCGGGGTCGCCGCCCAGCAGGACCTGGTCCGCCGGGCGCACGCCGCGGGCATGCGGGTGGTCGGCCCGAACTGCCTGGGCATCGCCAACACCGACGACCGGGTACGCCTCAACGCCACGCTCGCCCCCCGGCTGCCGGCCGCCGGTCGGGTCGGCGTGTTCAGCCAGTCCGGCGCGTTCGGGGTGGCGCTGTTGGCCGAGGCGGACCGGCGTGGCCTGGGACTGTCCAGTTTCGTTTCGGCCGGTAACCGGGCCGACGTCTCCGGTAACGACCTGTTGCAGTACTGGGAGGACGATCCGGGCACCGACGCGATCCTGCTCTACCTGGAGACGTTCGGTAACCCGCGTAAGTTCGCCCGGCTGGCCCGCCGGATCGGTCGGGTCAAGCCGGTGGTGGCGCTCGCCTCGCCGGTCCGTCCCCCGGGCCTGGGACCGGTGGCGGGCCCGGACGCGGCGGCGGTCACCGCGCTCTTCGCCCGGTCCGGGGTGATCCGGGTGGACACCGTCGCGGAACTGCTCGACGTCGGCGTGCTGCTGGCCAACCAGCCGCTGCCCGCCGGCCGGCGGGTGGCCGTCGTCGGCAACTCCACCGCGCTGGTCGGGCTGGCCACCACGGCCTGCCGGGCGCAGGGGCTCACCGTCGTCGACGGGTACCCGCTCGACGTGGGGCCCGGGGCGGGCGCTGCGGAACTGGCCGACGCGTTGTCCGGGGCCGGAGCCGACGAGCGGGTCGACGCGTTGCTGGCGGTCGTGGCGCCCCCGCTGCCCGGCCAGCTCGTCGACACCGACGCCGACTTCGCCGCCGCGCTCGGTCCGGTGGCGCTCGGCGGGGACAAGCCGACCGTGGTGACCTTCCTGGCCGGAGGGTTGCCGGCCGGCGTGCCGGCGTACCCGTCGGTGGAGGAGGCGGTCCGGGCGCTGGCCCGGGTCGGCGCGTACGCCGAGTGGCTGCGCCAGCCGAGCGGATCGCTGCCCGAACTGACCGGGGTGGACCGGGCGGTCGGGGCGGCGGCGGTCGACCTGGACGGCCCGGACCTGGCGCCCCGGTTGCTGCGCGGGTACGGCATCGAGGTGGTGGAGTCGGCTGGGGCGGACACCGTCGACGGGGCGGTGGCAGCCGCGCAGCGGTTGGGCTTCCCGGTGGCGCTGAAGGCGGCCGGTCCCGCCCTGCGGCACCGGCTCGACCTCGGCGCGGTCCGGCTGGACCTGGACGATCCGGGCGCGGTACGCCGGGCGTACCAGGAGATGTCCCCGCTGTTCGGGGCCGAGGTCCTGGTCCAGCGGATGGTCCCGCCCGGGGTGGCGTGTGTGGTGGAACTGGTCGAGGACCCGGCGTTCGGTCCGGTGGTCGGTTTCGGGCTCGGCGGGGTGGCCACCGAGCTGCTCGGTGACCGGGCCTGGCGGGCGGTACCCCTGACCGACATCGACGCGGCGGCGCTGCTCGACGAGCCCCGGGCGGCCCCGCTGCTGCACGGCTACCGGGGCGCCCAGCAGGTCGACCGGGAAGCCCTGGCCGACCTGCTGCTCCGGGTCGGCCGGCTGGCCGACGAGCAGCCCCGGGTGCGTTCCCTGCGGCTCAACCCGGTGCTGGTCCGTCCGGACGGGCTCTCGGTGCTGCACGCCAGCGTCGAGCTCGGCCCGGACGCCACCCGTCCCGACACCGGCCCCCGCCGCCTATAGATGTAAGGAAGGGCCCCCGCTTAACGCTTTCTGTATAGGAAGGGCCCCTTGTTAACACCTGGAGGTCCGTCAGCTCCGCCGGCTGGAGATCTGTGGCACGGCCCAGCCGTTGCCGTCCGGGTCATCGAAGAAGACGAAACGACGAGCTGGGCGCGGGCTGCGCGCAGGTCGGGAACCACCAGCTGGAGGCCCTTGAGCGAGCCCGGCGGCATGTCCGGGACGGCTGCCTTGCCGATCACGATCGAGCGGCCCGAGCCGGGCGCGGTGAGCTGCACCCGCCGGATGTCGTCGCTGATCCGGGTGTCATGGTCCACGTTGAAGCCGAGCTGGCCGGCGTAGAAAGACGCGGAACGGTCGATGTCGCTGACGGGTACGACGTTGAGGGTTCGCCGGGCCGGCCGGGACACCGCAGGCCGATGACAAGGGCGCAAACCGTCCGGCCCGGGCCGAATCAGCTCCCGGCTATGCCGGGCCAGGTGCTGGGCGTACCGGATCGGGCCTCGCCACGGGTGGATCGTGGTCGGGGGCGCCGGGCGCGGACGGGCCGGGTACCTCCGGAGCCGGCACCACGGGTTCGGTGCGGAGCCGCCGTACGGCCGGTACGGCGGCGGTACCGGCCGTGGTGACGAAGACCAGTACCGCGGTGAGCAGCAGCGGGACCGTGGTGCCGAACTCCCGGGCGGCGAGTGGGGCGAGCGCGTACCCCAGGGGCATCGCCGCCAGCGAAACCAGGATGTCGTACGCGCTGACCCGGGCGAGCCGGTCGGCGGGGATGTGCTGTTGGACGGCGGTCTCCCAGACCGGGTTGAGGAAGCCGAGCCCGGCCAGGGCAAGGGCGTACCCACCGATCAGCGCGTACCCCGGGGCCCGGACCGCGAGCAGGACCAACGGCAGGGCGTAGAGGGCGAGGCCGAGGTTGGCCATCAGGACCGGCCGTTCGACGCGCAGCCGGAACCGGCCGGTGCCGCCGGTCCGGCTGGCCAGCAGGGAACCGACGAGCAACCCGAGGGCTCCGGCCTGGAGCAGCGCCACCCAGGTCCGTTCACCGCCAAGGTCTCGGATCACGATGACCGGCCCGAGGCTCAGCAGTACGGCGGCGGCCAGGTTCCAGGTGGCGTGCCCGACCAGGCTGACCGGGAACCACCGGTGCCGGCGCAGCTCGGACCAGCCGTCGGCGAGGTCACGGAGCAACCCCGGTCGTGCTCCGGCACCGGACCGGGCGGGGACCGGGGCGGGCCGGAGGATGGCGAGGATGGCCGCGCTGACCGCGAAGGTGGCGGCGTCGAGCAGGAACGCCCAGCCGGAGCCGACGGTGAGCACGAGGGCCCCGCCGAGCGCCGGGCCGACGACCCGGGCGGCGGCCCGGGAGATGCCGAGGAGCGTGTTGGCCCGGGCCCGGTCGGCGACTCCGGTCGTACCGGCGACGAGCGGACTGGCGGTGGGCAGGGCGAACGCCGAGGCTGCTCCGGCCAGTGCTGCCGCCACGGCGAGGTCGGTCAGGCGGAACGCACCCAGTACCAGCTCGATGCCGATCACGAGTTGGGTGCCGGCGCGGGCCAGGTCGGCGAGCAGGGCGATCTGCCGGGGGGACCAGCGGTCGCCGACGACGCCACCGAGCGGCAGCAGCAGGAGTCGGGGGACGGTGGCGCAGGCGAGCACCAGCGCCAGGGCGCCCGCCGATTCGGTGGCCTGGACGACGGCGATGGCCAGGGCTGCCGGGATCACGTAGTCGCCCGTATCCGAGAGGGTGCGACCCAGCCAGAGCAGCCGGAAGTCACGTCCGAGAGTCATGGGATCGGACTATATTTCGTTGCCGAAATATTCGTCAACGAAATATATGGTGGAGAAGAACCTGTCCGAGATCGGGCACACTGTCGGCATGGACGCAGCGCGGGATTCCGTTGACGAGCACATCGCCCGCTGGAGCCGCGTCCTGCCCGATCTCGACCCGGACGTCGAGGGCGCGGTCACCCGGATGTACTTCCTGGTCCGCCACCTGAAGCGACACCGGGAGGAGACCCTCGCCGCCCACGACCTGCATGCCTTCGAGTACGAGACGCTGCACGCGCTGGCCGGTCGGGGTGTGCCCCACCGGGCCGGACCCTCCGAGCTGGCGACTGAGCTACGGATGTCCCCGGCGGCGGTGACCGGGCGACTCGACGCCCTGCAACGACGGGGGTACCTGAACCGGCTGCCCTCTGCGACCGACCGTCGCAAGGTGGTCGTCGAGTTGACCGAGGCGGGTCTGCGGGTCTGGCAGGAGGCGTTCGGCAGCATGGGGTACGAGGAGGAGCGGATCCTCGGCGTGCTGACCGCGACGGAGCGGCGGCACCTGGCCGATCTGCTCCGCCGGCTGCTGTGCACCGTTGAACGACAGTAGGCGTTAAGAAGGGCCCCCTCCTATGCAGAAAGCGATAAGAGGGGGCCCTTCCTTGCACCTCAGCAGGCGTACGCCTCCAGGCGCTGCGCGCGCGCCGGCTGGCGCAGCTTGGTCAGGGTGACCTTCTCGATCTGCCGGATCCGCTCCCGGGAGAGGCCGAACTCCCGGCCCACCTCGTCCAGCGTGCGCTGCCGACCGTCGTCCAGCCCGAACCGGAGCCGGATCACCGCCTGCTCCCGCTGGGAGAGGGTGGCGAGGACGATGCTCACCTCGTTGCGGAGCTGGCCCTGGGCGACCGTGTCGCCCGGTTCCGCACGCGGGTCGACGGCGGCGACGAAGTCACCGAGGGCGCTCTCGCCGTCCTCGCCGACCGCCTGGTCCAGGCTGACCGGCTCCCGGTCGTACGAGATCAGCTCGATGACCTGGAACTCGGGGATGCCGAGTGCGGTGGCCACCTCCGCCACGGTGGGTTCCCGACCCAGGGTGACCGAGAGTTCCCGGCGGGCCCGGACCATCCGGTTGACCTGCTCGACCATGTGCACCGGGATGCGGATGGTGCGGGCCTGGTCGGCCATGGCGCGGGTGATGGCCTGCCGGATCCACCAGGTCGCGTAGGTGGAGAACTTGTAACCCTTGGTGTAGTCGAACTTCTCGACCGCGCGGATCAGGCCGAGGTTGCCCTCCTGGATCAGGTCGAGGAAGGGCATGCCCCGCCCGGTGTACCGCTTGGCGATGCTGACCACCAGCCGCAGGTTCGCCTCCAGCAGGTGGTCCTTCGCCGCCCGGCCCTCGGCCATGACGAGTTCCAGATCGGCCCGCAGTTCGGGCGAGACCGGCGTGCAGGTGGTCAGCTTCTCCTCCGCGAAGAGGCCCGCCTCGATCCGCTTGGCCAGGTTGACCTCCTGCTCGGCGGTGAGCAGCTTGGTGCGGCCGATCCCGTTGAGGTAGGCCCGGACCAGATCAGCCGAGACACCGCGCTCGTCGGTCGCGTCGAGGTCGATCGGCGTCTCCGCCGTCGGGACCTCCATGAGCGCGTGGTTGTCGATTCCCACCGTGGTGGCCGGGTTCACGTCGTGCTCGGTCATCTGCAGGACCATGTTTCAGTCGCCTCCCCGCGTCGATTGCTGGCGCGTACGGCAGCCGATCGGTGCCGGTGACCCACAGCTTTGTCGGTGGGGCGTGAGACGGGAGTGAGGCGATCAGCAGACTGGCATGAATTCGGGAGTACCGTTCGGCTCTTCGTCCGAAGTGTCATGCTTCCGGGCTAAAGTCCGATCAGGCGGTACCGGCTGCCCGTCGGGCGTACCCGCCGGGGACGGTGACGGGCGGAGTACCAGCTCAGGTCTTGCCGGGCACGGTTACTCTGCCACCCACTGGCCGGATCGGCCACCAGACGAGCACAACGGAGGACGGTCGTGGTCTTCAAGCGGATGATGCAGGCGATGGGTGTGGGCGGTCCGTCGGTCGAGACGGTGCTGACCAACCCCAACTGCCGGCCCGGTGGGCACCTGGAGGGGCACGTCCAGGTCATCGGGGGCGACCACGCGGTGGACATCGAGTACGTGGCACTGGGCCTGGTCACCCGGGTCGAGGTGGAGAGCGGGGACAGCGAGTACGACACCACGCAGGAGTTCTTCCGGCAGCGGGCCGCCAACGCGTTCCGGCTGGAGGCGGGACAGCGGTACGACATCCCGTTCCGCTTCGCCGTGCCGTGGGAGACCCCGGTCACCGAGCTGTACGGCCGGCACCTGGCCGGCATGACGATGGGGCTGCGTACCGAGCTGGAGGTGGCCCGGGCGGTGGACAAGGGCGACCTGGACGCCGTGGCGGTGCACCCGCTGCCGGCGCAGGAGCGGCTGCTGGAGGCGCTGCTCCGGATCGGGTTCCGGTTCTCCCGGGCGGACGTGGAGCGGGGACACATCTACGGCGTGCACCAGACGCTGCCGTTCTACCAGGAGATCGAGTTCTACCCGGCGCCGCAGTACGCCCACGCGATCAACCAGCTCGAACTGACCTTCATCGCCACCGCGCAGCAGCTCCAGGTGGTGTTGGAGATCGACAAGCGGGGCGGGGTGTTCACCGAGGGGCGCGACGCCTTCGGTCGGTTCACGGTGGACTACAACGCGGTCGACCGGGTCGACTGGGCCGCCGAACTCGACGGCTGGCTGCGGCAGTCGCTGCAGCGGCGGGGCCTCTTCTTCTGATCCCCGCTCACCGAGGGGTCGTGTCACCGGCAGGTCGGTGACGCGACCCCTCGACCATGTCTGCCGGCGGTCAGATTTCCAGCAGCACCGTACGGGGACCGACGTTGACGCTCTCCACCAGCATGTGGGTCCGGAACCGGCCGGTCTCCACCTTCGCGCCCCGGGCCCGCAGTTCGTCGGCGAACGTCTCCACCAGCGGCTCCGCTGCGGCGGCCGGCGCGGCGGCGGTCCAACTCGGCCGCCGCCCCTTACGCGCGTCCCCGTAGAGGGTGAACTGACTGACCACCAGCACCGGCGCACCGGTGTCCGCCGCCGACCGCTCATCGTCGAGGATGCGCAGTTCGTGCACCTTGCGCGCCAGGGTCCGCGCGATCTGCGGCGTGTCGTCGTGGGTCACCCCGACCAGTACCAGCAGGCCGTCGGTGATCGCGCCGACCATCGTACCGTCGACCGTCACACTGGCCCGGCTGACCGTCTGCACCAGAGCCCGCACCGGATCAGCCCGCCACCGGCTCGATGAAGCCCCGCTCGATCAGGTGACCGACGATCGGTACGGCCGCCTCGGCGAGTTCGGACTCGGCCACCTCGTGCGCGACCGCGAGCACCGCGAGCTGGTCGCGCAGCGGCACCTGCCCGTCCGCGCCGCCCACCAGCGCCAGCACCAGCGGGTCCACCTCCTCGGTCCAGCGCAGACCGGTCGGCATGGCGAGCAGTTGCTTGTCGACCGCCCAGCCGTCCGGGCCCATGGTGGCCTCCTGGCGCAGTTGCAGTCCCTCGGCGGCCCGGTACCGGCCGGCCAGCAGCGCGTCGGCGTCGCGTACCCGTAGCCAGTCCTGCCGCTCGAACCAGGCGGCGATCCGGTCGCCCATCGGCGGCTGGACCGGCTGGCGCAGCTCCTCCACCCGGACCACCGGATCGTCGTGCCCGCCCCGGCGGAGGCTGATCACCCCGAAACCGATCGCCTCCACCTTGTGCGCGTCGAACCAGTCCAGCCACCCGGCCACCCGCTGCGGATCGGTGTGCTCACTGGCGTCGGCCAGCCACAGGTCGACGTACGCCATCGGGTCGGCGACCTCGCGCTGGATCACCCAGGCGTCCAGGCCGCTCCCGGCGAACCAGCCGGCCACCCGCTCCCGCCAGTCCTCGCCGGCCACGTGCACCCAGTTGGCCAGGTACTGCATCGTGCCGCCCTCGGTGAGCAGGCCCGGCGCGGCGGCGGCGAGTTCGGTGGCGAGACTGTCCCCGACCCGTCCCGAGTCCCGGTAGCTGTGCGTCGTGGTACCCGGCCCGACCACGAACGGTGGGTTGCTCACCACCAGGTCGAAGCGGCGTCCGGCGACCGGTGCGGTCAGGTCCCCGGCGAGCAGTTCCCACCGCTGGCCGCTGAGCGCGGCGGTGGTGGCGGCGAACCGCAGCGACCGGGCGGAGAGGTCGGTGGCGGTCACCGAGCGGGCGTGGGTCGCCAGGTGCAGCGCCTGCACGCCGCTGCCCGTGCCGAGGTCCAGCGCGGTCCCCACCTCCCGGCGCATGGTGGCTCCGACCAGGGTGGTGGACGCGCCTCCGATGCCGAGTACATGGTCGGCGGCGAGGGGCTGACCGGGACGGGCGGTGGCCGGGACGTCGGAGACGACCCACCAGGTGTCGCCGTACGGCTCCAGGTCGATGCCCTGCCGCAGCCCGTTCCCGTGCCGCTCGACCAGCCCGGCGGCGAGCGCGTCGGTCAGGGACAGCGGAGCCAGCGCCGCCACCACCGCCGGTTCCGGTTCGGTCTGCCCGCAGACGAAGAGCCGGATCAACGTGGCCAGCCGGTCCCGGTCCTCGGTGACCCGTAACGCCGCCCGGTAGTCGTTGCGGGTCATCCCGGCGGTGGCCTGCGGTCCCAACCGCTCGGCGATTCCACTGGAGGTGTAGCCGGCGCTGACCAGCGCGGTGCGAAGCTGGTCGACTCCGGCGGGGGAGAGCAGCATGTCGTGTTCGTCCACGTTGCCATCCTGCCCCCTGATCCGGCGGCGGCCGGCACCGCCCGGGACGTCGGTGCGTCACCCGGCCGGTCGGGGTGGCCGCAGCCAGGGCCGGGGGGCGGTTGCCGCGACCGGCCCGGTGGATGACCGGTCGCGTCTGCGGTCGTTGCGGCCGGGGTACCCCCGGCGGCCCGTGATGATTGCTTCCTGCAATTTCCGGGTCGTTACCCTGCTGGTTCGACAACAATCGCAAATTTGTGACCGGTACGGGCTGCGGTGGGGCGGGCGGCAATGTCATGAATTCGACAGAGGCTCGTCGCCGCTGCGGGCTGCGCAACTCAACCTCCGACGCGCCGCTCTGGTCTCCGCCGGACGCGTCCCGCGCTGTCCTCCGATCGGCTGGAGCGCCGGATTCCTTCCGTCACAGGGGGGTGGAGCGTGTCCGGTACCGACCGGTCAACGGCTCGTTGCGTGCCGGTCAAGGCCCAGTGAAGCTTTATATTTCGTATTCCTGGTAAGCAAGACATTGCCCGTTGCCTTTGTTCCTGGAAATATCGGACGACGTGGCGATGCGGGATAAGCGTCAGCCCGGCGTGGCCGGGATGCCGGGTGCGGGAGACGGAAACGGGGGCTTCATGACAATGGCGGTGGGTTCGACCGTGTCGCGCCGGCAGTTGGGTCGGCATCTGCGCCAGTTAAGGGAGCAGGCCGGAATCTCGCAGGACGACGCGGCCTTCGCACTGGGCTGTTCCCGGCAGAAGATCTGGCGGGTCGAGTGTGGGGCTGTTCCGGTACGGCCACGGGACGTCAAGGTCCTGTGCAACCTCTACCGGGCCGGCGCGGAGACCACCCGGGTGCTCGCCGCGCTCGCCACCCAGACCCGGGAGAAGGCCTGGTGGCGTGAGTACGGTGACGCCGTACCGAACTGGTTCTCGCTCTACGTCGAGTTGGAGATGACCGCCAGGCGGCTCCGCCACTACAACGGTGAGCTGGTGCCCGGACTGCTGCGTACCCCGGACTACGCGGGTGCCGTGGTGGACAACCGTCCGGCGTCGGCCAGGCCGGAGCGGGACCAGGCGGTCTCCCTCCAGCTCGGCCGTCAGGCGCTGCTGACCCGGCAGGTACCCGACCCGCCGTGCTTCGACGTGGTGCTCTCCGAGGCGGTGCTGCAACGGCGGATCGGCGACCCGGACGGCATGGCGGCCCAGCTCACGCACCTGGTCACCGTCTCCCGGCTGCCCAACGTGAGCGTGCGGATCCTGCCCCTGTCCGTCGGTCCTACCGGCGCCAGTGAGGCCGGTCCGTTCACCATCCTCGACTTCCCGGTCAGCGGTGACCGGGGGCCGATCGAGCCCACCACGGTGTACAGCGAGTCGTTGACCGGGGCCCGCTACCTGACCCGGCCCAGCGAGGTGGCCGCCTACGAGGAGGTGTGGTCCCGGCTGGTGGAGCTGGCGCTGCCGCCCGACGAGTCCCGGGACATGATCGGTGGCCTCGTCGGCGTGGGCGCCGAACGCGGCTGAACCGGTGGCCGGGAAGCTCAGGTAGCTCAGGTAGCCAGCGGGGGCGACCGGCCGGTCGGTGCGACCGGCGGTTCGTGCCGGTCATCGCGGAGCGGCCGGGCAGGATGGGCCCATGACGCTCCACCTGCCTATCGACGATCGCGCCAACGAGCTGCTGAACCGGAACCCGCTGGCCCTCCTGCTGGGCATGGTCCTCGACCAGCAGATCCCGATGGAGAAGGCCTTCTCCTCGCCCTACGTGCTGACCGAACGGTTGGGCCACGAGCCGGACGCCCGGGAACTGGCCGGGTACGACGCCGAGGCGCTGGTCGCTGTCTTCGCCCAGCCGCCGGCCCTGCACCGGTTCCCGAAGGCGATGGCAGGCCGGGTGCAGGAGGTCTGCCGGGCGCTGGTCGAGCAGTACGACGGGGACGCCGGCCGGTTGTGGGGCACCGCCGACAGCGGCGCCGAGTTGCTGAAGCGGGTGGCCGCGCTACCCGGGTTCGGTCGGCAGAAGGCGCAGATCCTCGTCGCGCTGCTCGGTAAGCGGTTCGGGGTACGGCCGCCCGGCTGGCGGGAGGCGGCCGGTGGCTACGGCCCGGATGACGCGTACGCCTCGGTGGCGGACGTCACCGACGCGGAGTCGCTGCTGCGGGTACGCGAATCCAAGCAGCAGGCCAAGGCGGCGGCCCGGGCCGCCAGAGACGCCCGGGGCTGACCGCCGGCGACCGCCCGGGTGCCGAAGCGGTCGGGCGCCGGTGTCGGGGCGGGATCAGGCGGCGGTCGGGTGGGCGAGTGCCGCCAGGGCCCGCCGTACGTCGGCCAGGGACACCGTCGCCGAGTCGTCCAGATCGGCCAGGCCGGCCTCGATCCACTGGCGCATCAGGGTGGTCACCCCGATGCCCCGCGCCTCGGCGGCGGCACGTACCCGCTCGTACGTTTCCACGGGAAGGCGTACCGAGCGGCTGACCATCGGCACGTCGGTGTCCGGGGTGGGTAGCTCGGCCGGCTGGCTGGTGTCGATCAGCTCGGCGAACCGCTCGTCGCCGGCGTGGAACCTGTCGATGGCGTCGTGCCGGTCCATCCTGTCCGCCTCCTCATCGGCGAAATCCGCGTACCGCCTCGTCGTACCGCTTTGCCTCGATGTCGCTCAGGTCCCGGGCGGAGAGGATGTCCCAGTCGTTGTCCACCCCGTCGGCCTCGGCGAGCAGCACGGCCAACCGGCGTCCCCGGCGGGCCGCGGCGTAGACCACCATCACGTCGTCACCGAGGTGCCGGATCACCCGTCGGGAGCTGTGCAGGGCCTCCCAGACTTCCCCAGGGGTGACGTCGTAGACCCGCAGGTTGGCCAACGCCACCTCGGTGAAGCTGAACCTGGCGCCCACGGGCGGAGCGTACCACGGGCGTAACACGCGGGCACCTGCTGCGGTTTTCGCCGGCTGCGGTCTTCGTAGGCTGCGGTCTTCGTGGGCTGCGGGTTTCGTCCGCCTGTCCAGGACGGTGACCGGGAAGGTGACAGGATGGAGGCGATTCCCGCGAGGAGGACCGTCGTGAAACGTCAGGCGTATGAGCCGATCCTGATCACCGACGCGCCACGCAGCCAGCAGGACCAGCTTCACAGCCGCCAGGTGCGCTACGTGGTGATGATGTCCATCCGGGTGTTCTGTGTCATCGCCGGAGCGGTGCTGGTCATCGTGGAGGCGCCGCTGCTCTGGCTCTGGCTGCCGCTCTGCGGGGTGGGCATGATCCTGCTGCCCTGGTTGGCCGTGCTGATCGCCAACGACCGGCCGCCGAAGGAGGAGCACCGGCTGGTCAACCGCTTCCGTCGCGGGGAGCCGGCCGAGCCGGTCACCCCGGCACTGACCGCCGAGGAACGCCCGCACCGGATCGTCGACGTCGACACCGACGCCCGGCCGGACGCCTGATCCGACACCCGTCCCGGCGCCGTCGTCCGCCGGCTCAGCCGGCAGGCCGTGCCCCCACGGTCGCCACGGCCACCGCACCGAGTTCCCCGGCCCGCTCCAGCGCCGCCACCGGTGCCGCGCCCCCCACCCAGGCAGCGAGCAGCCCGGCGGCGAAGGCGTCACCCGCTCCGGTCACGTCGACCACGTCGACCCGCCGGGCCGGCACCTCCACCAGCGTCCCGGCCCGGTCCGCCCAGACCGCTCCGGCCGCGCCCCGCTTCACCACCACCCGGCGGGCCATCGGGGTCAGCGCCCGCGCCTGGGCCACCGCTTCCACCCCACCGGCCAGCACCGCCGCCTCGTCGGCGTTGGCGAGCAGCAGGTCCACGTCGCGTACCCAGCTCAGGAAGGCCGCCGCGCCCACCCGCCGCAGCGGGGCCGCGGAGGCCGCGTCGACGCTGGTGGTGAGCCCCCGTTCGTGGGCGGCGGCCAACGCCCGCAGCCCGGCGCCCCGCGACGCGGCGTCCAGCAGGGTGTACGCCGACAGGTGCAGATGCCGCGCGTCCGGCGTACCGGCCAGCGCGGCGTCCACGTCGGCGGCGGAGAGCCGCAGGTTGGCGCCCCGTTCGGTGACCATGGTCCGTTCCCCGGCGGCGGCGAGCACGATCACCGTGCCGGTCGGTGCGTCGGGGTGCCGGGTGACCGCGCAGTCGACGCCGAGCCCGGTGAGTTCGGCTACCCGGGCCCGGCCCGCATCGTCCCCGCCGACCGCGCCGACCAGGGTGACCGGTACCCGTTGGGCGGCGAGCCAGGCCGCCGTGTTGGCCGCCTGGCCGCCCCCGGTGAACCGGATCCGGGCCGGGGTGTCCGAGCCGGTGGCGGGTGCCGCGGCGAGTACCGCGACCACGTCGGTGACCACGTCACCGACCACGACCACCCGCCCGGCGCCCGGCCCGGCGGGGACGGGACCGCCGGTCACGCGGGTGCGACGGCCGGTCGCCGGGTGGCCGCGACCGCGATCCGGGCGGCCAGATCCGCGTTGCGCAGGATGATCCGGACATTCACCGCCAGGCTGGCGCCCTTGGTGGCGGAGTGGAAGTGGGCCAGCAGGAACGGGGTCACCGCCTTGCCGGTCACCCCCTCGGCCGCCATCCGGGACAACCCCTCGGCCAGGGTGCGGTCGTGCACGTCCCGGTCGAGCTGCTCGTCCTCCGGCAGGGGGTTGGCCACGAGCAGCCCACCGCCGTGGACCCCCTGCTCCGTGCGGGCCGCGAGCACCGCCGCGACCAGTTCGGGCGTGTCCACTGACCAGTCCAGGTCGAAGCCGCCGTCGGTGACGAAGAACCCGGGGAAACGCCGGGTCCGGTAGCCGACCACGCCGACGCCCAGGGTCTCCAGCCGCTCCAGCGTCGCCCCGACGTCGAGGATCGACTTGACCCCGGCGCAGACCACCGCGATCGGGGTACGGGCCAGGGTGGTCAGGTCGGCGGACTCGTCGAAGGTCTGGGTCGCCTCCCGGTGCACCCCGCCGAGACCGCCGGTGGCGAACACGCCGATCCCGGCCGCCGCAGCGACCGCACTGGTGGCGGCAACCGTGGTGGCGCCGTCCGCGCCGGTCGCGGCGGCCACCGCCAGATCGCGTACGGAGAGCTTGGCCACCCCGTCGACGGTGGCCAGCCGGGTCAGCTCGGCGTCGTCCAGGCCGACCATGAGCTGTCCGCCGACCATGCCGATGGTCGCCGGCACCGCCCCGCCGTCGCGTACCGCCTGCTCAATCTCCCGGGCCACCCGGAGGTTGTCGGGGCGGGGTAGCCCGTGCGAGACGATGGTGCTCTCCAGCGCCACCACCGGCCGCCCGTCCCGCAGGGCCCGGGCCACCTCTTCGCCGTAGCGGATCTGAAAGTCAGTCACCTGGTCACCGTACGACCCGCTCCCGCGTCGCCCCCGGTGGACCGTCCCATCATGACCTGCCAAACTGAAAAGTTGGAGGTGCAACGTGAGCACAGAGGTCCTCGAGCGGCCGGAGCTGAAGGACGCCGACACCGGCCCGGAGATGTTCCACTACGTCCGCAAGGAGAAGATCGCCGAGAGCGCGGTCATGGGTACGTACGTCGTCGCGCTCTGCGGTGAGACGTTCCCGGTGACCAAGGCGGCCAAACCGGGTTCGCCGGTCTGTCCCGCCTGCAAGGAGATCTACGACTCCTGGGGCGACTGAACGGGACGGCTGCCCCGGCGGCGCGCGTAACCTGCGGCGGTGACCACCTCCACCGCGTTGTTGTTCGCCGACCTGACCGGGGTGGCCGTATTCGCCGCTTCGGGCGCCTCGGCCGCGGTCGCCAAACGGCTCGACCTGTTCGGTGTGATCTTCGTTGGCTTCGTCGCCGCGCTCGGTGGCGGCATCTTCCGGGACCTGGTCATCGACGAGGTCCCGCCGTTGGCCTTCGCCGACTGGCGGTACGCCGGCACGGCGGCGGTCACCGCCGGCATCGTCTTCTGGTTCCACCCCCAGTTCGCCCGCCTGCGTACCACCGTGCTGGTGCTGGACGCGGCCGGACTGGGCCTGTTCACGATCACCGGCACCCTCAAGGCGCTCGACGCCCAGGTACCCGCCGTCGGGGCCTGCTTCATCGGCATGCTCACCGCGATCGGCGGTGGCCTCGGCCGGGACCTGCTCACCGGGGAGATCCCGGTGGTGCTGCGCCGGGAGATCTACGCGGTGGCCGCCCTGCTCGGCTCGGTCACCGTGGTCGTCCTCGACCACGCCCGGCTGACAGGGCCGGCACCGCTCACCGCCGCGGTGGCCCTGGTCTTCGGGGTACGCCTGGTCGCGCTGCGGCGTCGCTGGTCGGCGCCGGTGGCCACCGCCCAGCCCCGGGTCGGACGCCGCCCGCCCGAGGGGTCCTGACCCACCGCCGGGCATCCGGTGGGGTCGGACACCGGCGGCGGTGTCGCCGGGCTGCCGGGGCGTCGGCTGGTTATGCTGGGTCGGCCTTCGCGCGCCAGCGGCCTCGCGGAGGCGTTTTCTTGGGCGGTGGCCCGCTGCTGGTCGACGGCCGTTCCCGAGCGGTCCCGGCCGGCTGGCCGAGGTGGCTGCGCACCCGGCGTTCGTGGCGGCGGGTGGTGTGACGGCGAGAGGAGCGGTTCGCGTGGGTGTCCGGTTGCCGGCGATCGACACCTTTCCCGCGCTGCGGTCCTGGCAGCGCAAGGCGCTCTTCGAGTACCTGCGGCGGCGTGCCGAGGACTTCACCGCGGTGGCGACCCCGGGTGCCGGTAAAACCACCTTCGCCCTGCGGATCGCCGCCGAACTACTCGCCGACGGCACCGTCGAGGCGGTCACCGTGGTGGCCCCCACCGAGCACCTGAAGACCCAGTGGGCCGCTGCCGCCGCCCGGGTCGGCATCCACCTCGACGCGGCGTTCCGCAACGCCGACCTGCACTCGTCGGCGGACTTCCACGGTGCCGTCGTCACGTACGCCCAGGTCGGAATCGCGCCACAGGTGCACCGGCGGCGGACGATGACCCGGCGGACCCTGGTCATCCTGGACGAGATCCACCATGCCGGCGACTCCCGCTCCTGGGGTGACGGGGTCAAGGCCGCCTTCGAGCCGGCGGTACGCCGGCTGATGCTCACCGGTACGCCGTTCCGCTCCGACGACAACCCCATCCCGTTCGTCACCTACGAGCGGGGTGGCGACGGTCTGCCCCGGTCCCGGGCGGACGCGGTCTACGGCTATTCGGACGCGTTGCGCGACGGCGTGGTCCGGCCGGTGCTCTTCCTGGCGTACTCGGGGGAGACCCGCTGGCGGACCAGTGCCGGGGACGAGTTGGCCGCCCGGCTCGGTGAGCCGATGACCCAGGACCTGGTCGCCCAGGCGTGGCGGACCGCCCTCGACCCGGCCGGCGACTGGATGCCCCAGGTGCTTCGGGCCGCCGACGCCCGGCTGACCGTCATGCGCAAGGGCGGCATGCCGGACGCGGGTGGCCTGGTGATCGCCAGTGACCAGCAGTCCGCCCGGGCGTACGCCCGGCTGGTCGAGCGGCTGACCGGGGAGAAGGCCGTGGTGGTGCTCTCCGACGACGTGGGCGCCTCGGCCCGGATCGCCGCGTTCGCCGCCTCCGAGCAACGGTGGCTGGTCGCGGTCCGGATGGTCTCCGAAGGGGTGGACATCCCGCGGTTGGCGGTGGGTGTCTACGCCACCAGCGCCTCCACCCCGCTCTACTTCGCCCAGGCGATCGGGCGGTTCGTCCGGGCCCGGCGTCCCGGGGAGTCGGCCTCGGTCTTCCTGCCCAGCGTTCCGCATCTGCTCGGTCTGGCCAGCGAGATGGAGGCCCAGCGGGACCACGTGATCGGCGCCGCGAAGAAGCGGGAGGGTTTCGACGACGACCTGCTGGAGCGCGCCCAGCGCAACGAGCAGGCCAGCGGTGAGCTGGAGAAGCGGTTCGAGGCGCTTTCCGCCACCGCCGAACTCGATCAGGTGATCTTCGACGGGGCGTCCTTCGGTACCGCCGCGCAGGCCGGCACCCCGGAGGAGGAGGAATATCTGGGTCTGCCCGGTCTGCTCACCCCCGACCAGGTGACCGTCCTACTGAACAAGCGGCAGGCGGAGCAGTTGGCGGCGCAGCGGCGCAGGCGGGCTGAGCCGGCCGCTGAGGCGGCGGAGCGCCCCCCGGTGCCGCTGACCGCCGGCGAGCGTCGGGTGGCGCTCAGGCGGCAGCTGAACGCTCTGGTGGCCGCCCGGCACCACCGGACCGGTCTCCCGCACGGCAAGATCCATGCGGAGTTGCGCCGGCTCTGCGGCGGGCCGCCCAGCGCGCAGGCGACGATCGAGCAGCTCGAGGAACGGATCGCCACCGTCCAGACCCTCTGAGCCTGCCGGAGCCGTCCTGGCCCGGCTTTGCCGGGTATGGGACTGCCCGTCCCGGCTCTGGGTGGATCCGGGGCCGATACGGATGACGGGAGGCACCCTTCGGGGCGCCTCCCGTCAGTTATGTCCGTCGGGTCGTTGTTCAGTTCGCCATTAGATCGGCGCCACGCCAGCTGAACTCCGGGTCCGTCGCGAACCGCACAGTGATCTTGACAAGATCCTCGGCGTACTTGTTCGCGTGGTGCCCACAGAACACCAGCTCGCTCCCACCCGCCAGAGTGATCCGGAGCTTACCGGCAGCATTGCAGCGGTCGCACCGTTCATCGGCGGCTGGGGGAGCCACCGTCTCGGGCGGCGGCGTGAGGGTCGGGGTCATCGCCTTCCTCCTCGGGTCGTCACCGATGAACACTCTCTTCGGTCATTGCTCACCTATCGTGCAACACCCTTGTGGGGCGCGGCCTTCCCAGTGTGCCCGCGGGGGACCGAGGTCACACATGGTGGAGACAGTGTGCCGTGCACCAAGGGTGCCACGTCAACGATCACAACCGGGCAACCGAACGATCAGTTCGGCGTGTTGTACGGGTGGTGATCAAACCGACACTAATGGTTGACGAATCGCCTCAGTCGAGATAATCGCGCAGCACCTGCGAACGGGACGGGTGACGCAGCTTCGACATCGTCTTCGACTCGATCTGCCGGATCCGCTCCCGGGTCACCCCGTACACCTGGCCGATCTCGTCCAGCGTGCGCGGCTGGCCGTCGGTCAGGCCGAAACGCAGTCGGACCACACCAGCCTCCCGCTCGGAGAGCGTCTGGAGCACCTGCTGGAGCTGATCCTGGAGCAGCGAGAAGGAGACCGCGTCGACCGCGACGACCGCCTCGGAGTCCTCGATGAAGTCGCCGAGTTGGCTGTCGCCCTCGTCGCCGATGGTCTGGTCGAGCGAGATGGGCTCCCGGGCGTACTGCTGGATCTCCAGCACCTTCTCGGGTGTGATGTCCATCTCCTTGGCCAGCTCCTCCGGAGTGGGCTCGCGGCCCAGGTCCTGGAGCAGCTCACGTTGGATCCGGCCGAGCTTGTTGATGACCTCGACCATGTGCACCGGGATGCGGATGGTGCGGGCCTGGTCGGCCATGGCGCGGGTGATGGCCTGCCGGATCCACCAGGTCGCGTAGGTGGAGAACTTGTAACCCTTGGTGTAGTCGAACTTCTCGACCGCGCGGATCAGGCCGAGGTTGCCCTCCTGGATCAGGTCGAGGAAGGCCATGCCCCGCCCGGTGTACCGCTTGGCGAGGGAGACCACCAGCCGCAGGTTCGCCTCCAGCAGGTGGTTCTTGGCCCGCTCGCCGTCCCGCGAGATCCAGCCCAGGTCCCGGGCCATCTCCCGGGTGAACTTCTCCTCGCCCTCCTCGGCGGCGCGTAGCCGCTCCGCGGCGTAGAGCCCCGCCTCGATCCGCTTGGCGAGCTCCACCTCCTGCTCGGCGTTGAGCAGCGGGACCTTACCGATCTGCTTGAGGTACGCCCGGACCGAGTCGGCGGAGGCGGTCAGCTCGGCGTCCCGGCGCGCCTGCTTGAGCGCCTCGGACTCCTCGTCGTCCCACTCGAAGTCGTTGTCGGTCGCGGCGCCCGCGGCGTCGGCCTCGGCGGCCTGGGCCAGCTCCGCCGGCTCCTCGACCACCACGTCCTCGATCTCGGCGGCCAGCTGCTCCGGATCGATGTCGCCGTCCGGGCCGTCGGCCGACTTGGCCTTGCCCGGGGCGGTTCCCGTACCGGCCGCAGCGGTGGTCTTGGCTGCCCGGGTCGTCTTGGCGGCGGCCTTGGCCGGCGCAGCAGCCTTGGCGGCCACTGCGGCGGTGGTGGCGGCCTTGCGGGGCGCCGCCTTCCGCACGGCCGGGGCCGCCTCGTCGGCCGAGGCCCCGGCCTGCTTCGGGGCGGGCGCGGCGGCCTTCTTTGTGGTCTTGGCGGTCGTTGCCCGGGAGGCCGGGGTGGCGGACCGGGCGGCGGCGACCCGCCGGCGGGTGCTCGCCGAGCCGTCCACCACGACGGTCACTCCCGCGTCGGAGAGCGCACGCAGGATCTTCTTGGCCTGGGCCGGGGTCACCTCAGCGGACTCGACCGTGCGCGCGAGCTGGGCCGACGTGAGCTGGCCGCCGGCGCTCTGCGCGTGGGCGATCAAGGTGTCGGTGAGCGAGCGTACGTCGGCGCCGGTGTGGCGGGGTTCTGTCACGAATGACCTTCCGGAGGCGATGAGCGAGCACGGCCGGACCGACCGGCGCAGCGGGACGCCGTGCCGGACGATGTGGTTGAGGGACCCCCGTGTCCCGGGCCGGCCGGTCGTTGGCGGTCCGTGGCGCGTGGGCAGCGCGTGAATTGTAACGCCGTCTGCGGCGATCATCCTGCGCCGCACGGCGCGCCGTGCGGCAGGGGCCGCTGATTTGGGCGCACTTGTGGACTTTGTAAGGATGATACCTGCGGTCGACCCGGGCCGCCGCCTACGTGCGAGAAGGGGACAGTATGCACGGTCCGGTGCCGGCGCCGCAGGAATTGCTCAAGATCGCCGTCGAGGTGGCCCGTGCCGCCGCCACCACCGCCGCCCGGATGCGGGCCGAGGGGGTCTCCCCGGTGGCCACCAAGAGCACGGTGACCGACGTGGTGACCGCCGCCGACCGCGCCGTCGAGCAGCAGGTCGTGGCGGACCTGCGCCGTCGACGGCCGGGGGACGCCGTGCTGGGCGAGGAGTACGGCGAGGACGGCGCGGCCGGCGGCGGGGTGCGGTGGATCATCGACCCGATCGACGGGACGGTCAACTACCTCTACGGCATCCCCTGCTATGCGGTCTCGCTGGCCGCCGAGGTGGACGGGGTGGTCGTGGCGGGGGTGGTCCGCAACGCCGCCACCGGGGACGAGTGGACGGCCGTGCGGGGCGGCGGCGCCTACCGGGACGGGCGGCGGCTGTCCGGCTCCACCGAGACCGAGCTGGCCCAGTCCCTGGTCGCCACCGGCTTCGGCTACGCGCCGGCCCGCCGGCAGCACCAGGCCGCCGTGCTGGCCCGGTTGATCCCGCACGTCCGTGACATCCGCCGCTTCGGGGCCGCCTCGATCGATCTGTGCCGGGCCGCCGAGGGGCAGGTCGACGCGTACTACGAGAAAGGGCTGGCCGCCTGGGACCTGGCCGCCGGTGGGCTGGTCGCCACGGAGGCGGGTCTCCGGGTGGACGGGCTGACCGGCCGCCCGGCCGGACCGGACCTGGTCATCGCCGCCCCGCCGGCACTCTTCGGACCGCTGCACGACCGGTTGGCCGACCTGGACGCCTCCGGCGGGCCGTGACGCCCGGGCCCGGCTCCGGCGACCCGTGTCGCCGGTAGACCCGGCCCCGGCGGCCATGGCGTACCGGGCGCACGCCCGCCGACCGTGGGGCCCGAGGGCTACTTCTTGGCCGGCGCCGGGCAGGCGTTCGGCGGCAGGGGCGGCGACCCGAGGTCGCCGAGGGACTGGTTCACCTCGGTGGTGGTGGCCAGCTGCTGGAACCCGTTGCCGAGCACCACGTCCACCATGTCGTCCTTGCGCTTCGGGTCGTACTCGTTGTCGGACTGGTTGAGGAAGTACGCGCGCAACAGGTGGGCGGAGCCGACCGCCTTCGGCCCGTACCGCAGCACGGCGACGCCGTCCACGCCCTTCTTCATCGGGTCGTTGCCCTGCTTCTTGACCTGGAACTTCCGGTTACGGAAGTCGTCGGCGATGGTGCCGGCCAGACCAGCCTCGTCGGTGGCGTTGTAGACGTTGATCTTGACGTCCTTCGGCTCACGGAGGGTGACGTCGGCCAGTACCCACCCGTCCGGGCAGCCCTGGGCGGCGCCGACCCCGCGCTGCGAGTCGCGGACCACCGCCACCACCACGAAGACCAGGGCGAAGACCACCAGTACGCCGACGACAACGAGTGCTCGCACTCGCGCAAAGCTCATCTGGGGCTCTCCGTCCAGGTGTATGGCCGACTCCTGTGGCGGGGACCGGTCCCACCCGGTGTGTCGGCGCCGAGTACGCCGCTGAGGTTAGCGGTTGTCCGACGCTCGCGTGGAAACAGCCGGACATGCCGGCGCGCCGACCACGAACCGGGTAGTACTACCCCTATCTTCGTGTCGCCTGGATCACATTGGGAACAACTTTGCGTGCGGGGGCGTACATGCATGCCGCGAGGGAGGTATACATGCCTCGCCCAAAGGGGGGTAAGGTGCCGCACTCGCTGGGGGAGTTTCTCCGGCGGCGTCGGCCTGGCCGGTCCGCCGGGTCGGGAGACCGACAGGAGGACGGTCGGCCAGTGGGAACCGAAACGGCGTCGTCCGGCGTTACAGCCGGAAGCGACCATATCGATATGGGAGAGTGAAACCGATGGCCACCGACTACGACGCCCCGCGTCGCGACGAGGTCGACCTCGGCGAGGACAGCCTGGAAGAGCTGAAGGCACGGCGCGTCGACTCACAGTCGGGCGCCGTGGACGTCGACGAGGCCGAGGTGGCCGAGAGCTTCGAGCTGCCCGGCGCCGACCTCGCCGACGAGGAGCTCACTGTCAAGGTGCTGCCGATGCAGCAGGACGAGTTCCGCTGTGCGCGGTGCTTCCTGGTGCACCACCGCAGCCAGCTCGCCGTCGAGCGGAACGGTGAACTGATCTGCCGCGAGTGCGTCTGACCACGGCGGGCGGATGCGGCGACCCCGAAATTGGGGTCGCCGCGGCCGGCTTGTCGTGCGGGCGTGGCAACGAGCTGTTTGACTCGGATTGACAGTTCGACGTGCCCGTTCGACGCCGGTGGAGGTCAGACCATGAGTGAACCGGACTCCACGGCGGAGGCGTCGACCTCCGCCCGACCGACGGCCGGGGACGCGGCCCTGCCCGCGTCCGGTGGCGGGACCATCGGTTCCGACCGCCCGGCCGGTAGCACCCGGTCCGACGCTGCCGGTGCGGGCGGCGCGGCCGGCCGTTCACCGTCCGGTGCGGGCGGCACACCGTCCGGTACCGCCGACGCGGACGACTTCGGCAGCAGCGTGGCGGCGCTGACCGCCGACGACATCGCGCCGGCCCAGCGGCGTCGCCTGTTCGGCCGGGTCGTCGCCGCGTCCCGCGCCCGGGGGCTCGGTGACCTGTTCAAGCCGAAAGCCGCGATCCGCTGGATGACCGACGCGGTGAGCGACATCGCCCCGCACATCCCGATCCGGGACCGGGCCACCCTGCACCGCCACTTCCCCGGCCTCGACGACGAGGCGCTCGCCGAGCGGCTCGTCCGTAACGCCGCCCGGGCCACCGCCGGGGTCGGTGCGGCCGGTGGGGGAGTGGCCACCGTCGAGTGGGCGGTCACCCCGACCCTGCTCTCCGCGCCGGTGCTGCTCGCGGCGGAGACCGTTGCCGTGGTCGCCATCGAGTTGAAGCTGATCGGGGAACTGCACGAGGTGTACCGGGTGGCGCTGCCCACCGGCGCCACCGCGCGGACCGTCGCGCTGATCCACTCCTGGGCGAGCCAGCGCGGGATCAACCCGATGATGCCGGGCGTCGGCGTCGGCGCGGTGCTCGGTACCGCCGCCCGCCGGGAACTGCGGGACAGCCTGCTCAAGCGGTTCGGGCGCAACCTGACCACCCTCGGACCGTTCCTCACCGGTGCCGCCGTGGCCAGCTACCTCAACCGCCGGGCCACCCGTGGGCTGGGCGACCAGCTCCGGGAGGACCTGCGGAAGAAGCCACGGGCCGCGATCGAGGCGCCGCCCCGGATCGGCCCCTGAACCGGGTCACTGCCGGGCGCGGGCGGTGCTGACCCGGGTCACTGCCGGATGCGGGCGGTCCTGAGGCGGGTCACTGCCGGGCGGCCCGGGCGGCCAGCACCGCCTCGGCGAGGCGTACCGGGTTGCGGCTGCTCACCACCCAGAACGGGGTCGGGTCGGCCGGATCGTCGAGGAGTACCTGCACCGCGCCGGGCAGCCAGGGACGTTGCACGACGAAGGCGAGCGGGTCGGCCCCCGGGCCGAGCACCTCGCGCCGGCCGGCGGCGTCCAGCGGGATCACGTCGGCGACGTACCGCAGCGGCAGGTGGGCGTCGTCCACCCAGAGTTCGCCGTCGCGTACCGCCACCTCGATCCGGCCCAGCCACCACAGGGCGGCCACCGCGACCGGCAGCACCACCGCGAAGGGTAGCCAGGCCCGGATCCCGTCGGCGCCCATCCAGATCTCCGCCGCCAGGATCCCGGCGGCGGCGAGGCCGGCCAGCCACAGCCACCAGGGCAGGCTGAGCCGTTCGCGGTGGTCAGGGGCCGTCGGGACGGTTGCCGAGGATCGCGACGAGGTCACAGAACGAGGGTACGGCGCACGGCGGGCGGGTCACCGGGCAGGATGGCAGGGACATCCGCACCCCCCGACGGAAGCAGGGAGAACCGTGACCGAAGCCGTACCCGTGTCCGTGCGCCGACTCGTACCCGATCTGCCGCCACCCGCGTACGCCCATCCCGGGGACGCCGGCGCCGATCTCGTCGCGGCCTGCGACGTGGAACTGCCTCCGGGCGGCCGTGCGCTGGTCCCCACCGGCGTGGCGATCGCCCTGCCGCCGGGCCACGTCGGCCTGGTCCATCCCCGGTCGGGACTGGCGGCGAGGTTGGGTGTGACGGTGCTCAACGCGCCCGGTACGGTCGACGCCGGCTACCGGGGCGAGATTCTGATCAACCTGATCAACCATGATCCGGTCAGCCCGGCGAAGATCTCCCGTGGCGACCGGATCGCTCAGCTCGTTGTGCAGCGGGTGGAGCGGGCCGAGTTCCGTTTCGTCGACGAACTGCCCGACTCCCCCCGGGGGACCGGCGGGCACGGATCGACCGGCGGCCATGCCAGCCTGGTACCGGCACGGGCCGGCGAGCCGGCGCCAGAGGTGACAGAGTGAGTGCGAGCATCGGAAGGCGGGCACAGTGATCTTCTCCCGGAAGAAGGGCGACTCCCGGCGGCAGGCCGGTGACGGGCGGGCGGACGGGTCGACGACCCGTGACCGGTCCGACGCCGAGCAGACCCCGCGGAAGGGTCCGTACGACGCTGCGGAGGCGCCGTCCGGGGTGCAGCTGCTCGATCTGGGCAGCCTGCGGATCCCCGCGGTCCCGGACGTCGAGGTGCGGGTGCAGGCCGACCCGGAGGGCGTGATCCAACAGGTCGTGCTGGTGTACGGGGACAGCGCCCTGCAGTTGGGCGTCTTCGCCGCGCCGCGTACCGACGGGATCTGGGACGAGGTACGCGAGGAGATCCGGCAGTCGCTGTTCAACGACGGGGCCGCCGCCCAGGAAACCGACGGTGAGTACGGCGTCGAGCTGCGGGCCCGGGTACGGACCCCGGACGGCCTGACCGACCTGCGGTTCGTCGGCGTGGACGGGCCGCGCTGGATGGTCCGGGGCGTCTACCAGGGTGCGGCCGCCACCGACCCGGCCGCTGCCGGGCCACTGGCCGAGTGTCTGCACGGGCTGGTGGTCGACCGGGGGCAGGAGGCGAAGCCGGTGCGGGAGCCGCTGCCACTGCGCCTGCCGCGCGAGGTCGCCGATCAGGCCGCCCAGCAGAACGGCGGCGAGCCGGCCGAGGAGCCGTCCGAGGTCTGAGCGTCCGCGTCCGTGTGGTCGCGGCGGAGCCCACCCCGGTGGTGCCGCCGCGACCACCGACGGGACGGCCGGTCGTGACCGGTGCCCACGTCGGCGTACGCTGGTCGGTACGGCCCACGTGGGGCCGGAGTCGGGCCGGTGCCCGGCGGACGCCGCCCAGGAAGGGTGACGCGGAGGCCATGTCGACCGACGAGGCTCGGGTGTCGCTGCGCCGTATCCTGCGCCGGCTGACCGCGACCGAGGCCGAGATCGAGGCGCAGGAGCTGCGCCGGGAGAGCGCCGAGGCCGGCGGGATGCCCGCCCGGCAGTGCCAGCGCGGGCAACTGGTGTCGGTCTCCGGCCGGCTGCGTACCGTCGTGTACACCCCCAGGACCAACCTGCCGACGTTGGAGGCCGATCTTTACGACGGCAGCGACGTGGTGACCCTGGTCTGGCTCGGTCGCCGGCACATCGCCGGTATCGAACCGGGTCGGCAACTCATCGCGCGTGGTCGCGTTGCGGTACGCGATGACCGTAAAGTCATCTACAACCCGTACTACGAGCTTGAGCCGCCCCGGTGACCGGACCGGGCGGGTCTCCGCCCCGAACGGAAGACACGCAGATGACGACTGGACAGCATCGGACGGCGCAGCCGGAGAGTGATCCGGCGGGCGAGGAAGGGCTGCCCAGCCTGGCCGAACAGATGGCCGACCAGCTCGGTGGCTGGCGTGGACTGGTCGAGTCCAGCATTCCCGTGGTCATCTTCGTGGTGGCCAACATCCTCACCGACCTGCGCCCAGCGGTGATCGCCTCGGTCTCCGTCGCGGTGGCCATCGCGGTGGTCCGGCTGGCCCAGCGCCGGCCGGTACGGCACGCGGTCAACGGGCTGTTCGGCATCGGCATCGGCGCCGCGATCGCCTGGCGCACCGGCGACGAGAAGGACTTCTACCTTCCCGGCATCCTCTACGGCATCGTCTACGGCCTGGCTCTGCTCGCGTCGGCGGCGATCCGGCAGCCACTGGTCGGCTGGATCTGGTCGGTGATCGTGGCCGGTGGCCGCTCCGAGTGGCGGCAGGAGCCCCGGCTGGTCCGCACCTTCACCTGGCTGACCGTGCTCTGGGGCGTGGTCTGGCTGGCCAAGGTGGGCGTGCAGGCGGCGCTGTACCTCGCCGACAAGGACACCGCGCTGGGTGTGGCCCGACTGGTGCTGGGCTACCCGCCGTACGCGCTGCTGCTGGCGATCACCGTCTGGACGGTACGCCGGGTGACCCGCTCGATGGCGGCCCTGCCCGGCTGAGCACGGGGCGGACGCCGCCGGGCCGGTCAGCCCGCGTTGCGGGTCCGCTCGACGCTGTCCGGGCCGAGGACCACCGCCCGGACAGAATCCTCCACCTCGGCGACACAGACGAAGATCAGCTCATCGCCCGCCTCCAGCGGGTCGTCCGGGGTGGGCACCAGGACCCGCTTGCCGCGCAGGATGGCCACCAGGGCGGAATCCCGGGGCAGCGGCACCGAACGGACCGGATGGCCGACGTAGGGCGCGGTCGGCGGCAGGGTGATCTCGACCAGGTTCGCCTCGCCCTGCCGGAAGGTCATCAACCGGACCAGGTCGCCGACGGTGACCGCCTCCTCGACCAGGGCGGCCATCACGCGCGGCTTGCTCACCGACACGTCCACGCCCCACTGTTCGGTGAAGAGCCACTCGTTCTCCGCCCGGTTCACCCGGGCCACCACCCGGGGGACCGCGAACTCCGTCTTGGCCAGCAACGACACCACCAGGTTGACCTTGTCGTCCCCGGTGGCGGCGACCACCACGTCACAGCCGGCGAGGTTGGCCTCCTCCAGGCTGGCCAGTTCGCACGCGTCGGCGAGTACCCAGTCGGCGGCCGGTACCCGGTCCGGCCGGAGCATCTTGGGCTGCCGCTCGATGAGCATCACCTGATGGCCGTTGTCGATCAGCTCCTGGGCGATCGACCGGCCGACGTTGCCGGCCCCGGCGATGGCGATCCGCACGGTCAGTGCCCCCTCTCCGGCGGCGCTCCCGCCACCGACGTGACCATTCTCGCCACGTCGTCCGTGACCAGCATGAACAGCTGGTCCCCTTCCTGGATGACGGTGGAGACGGTGGGCAGCGTGCCGATACCGAACCGCAGCAGGTACGCCGAGCGCGCGCCGGTCGACTCCTCCAGCAGCCGCAGCGGCCGGCCGATCCAGTCCTTGTGCACCGGCACCTCGATGATCGACACGGTGCTGGTGGGATCCCGGAAGATCTCCACGTTCCCCTCGGGTACCAGATGCCGGACCATCCGGTCGGCGGTCCACCGCACGGTGGCCACGGTCGGGATACCGAGCCGTTCGTAGACCTGGGCCCGTCGCTGGTCGTAGATCCGGGCCGCGACCCGGGAGACACCGAACGTCTCGCGGGCCAGCCGGGCCGAGATGATGTTGGAGTTGTCACCGCTGGAGACGGCGGCGAACGCGTCGGCCCGCTCGATACCGGCCTGGCGCAGCACATCCCGGTCGAAGCCGGCACCGGTGACCGTGATCCCCGCGAAGTCGGGGCCGAGCCGGCGGAACGCGTCGGCGTCCTGGTCGATCACGGCGACCGAGTGGCCGCGCGCCTCCAGGCTGTGCGCGAGGGTCGAACCCACCCGTCCGCACCCCATGATCACGACGTGCACGGTCCCTCCCGCAATCGCGCGTGGCGCCGGCCGGTGCCTGCGACGCCCAGCGTGCCATGGTGGCCCACCGGTGCTCAGCGTGCCACGGCGGGCCGAGTCGGCGCCGCCCGACGGTACTCCGCCGTCAATGTGGCCTCGATCAGCCACCCCCCGGTGCCCAGCCCGCACTGGTCGTACCCTTAGCGGTTGTGGCCAGACCCACCTCGTTGCTGAAACGCCTGCTCGTCGGCCGACCCTTCCGGTCCGACCGGCTTCAGCACACCCTGCTGCCGAAGCGCATCGCGCTGCCCGTCTTCGCCTCCGACGCGTTGTCCAGCGTGGCGTACGCGCCGGACGAGATCCTGCTGACCCTGTCGATCGCGGGAGCGTCGGCGTACCTCTTCTCCCCGTGGATCGGCCTCGCGGTCGTGGTGGTCATGCTCACCGTGGTCGCCAGCTACCGGCAGAACGTGCACGCCTACCCTTCCGGCGGTGGTGACTACGAGGTGGCCACGGTCAACCTCGGCCCCCGGTTCGGGGTGGGGGTGGCCAGCGCACTGCTGGTCGACTATGTGCTCACCGTGGCGGTGTCGGTCTCCTCCGGGGTGGCCAACCTCGGCTCGGTCATCCCCTTCGTGGCCGCCCACAAGGTGCTCATCGCGGTCACCGCCGTGGTAGTGCTGACCGCGATGAACCTGCGCGGCCTGCGCGAGTCCGGTACCGCCTTCGCGATCCCCACCTACGGCTTCATCATCGTCATGGTCGGGATGATCCTCACCGGCCTGATCCGGGTCTTCGTCCTCGGCCACGACCTGCGCGCCCCCAGCGCCGACCTGGTGATCCAGGCCGAGCACAGCGTCACCGGGTTCGCCCTGGTCTTCCTGCTGCTGCGCACCTTCTCCTCCGGCTGCGCGGCGCTCACCGGCGTGGAGGCGATCTCCAACGGGGTACCGGCGTTCAAGACACCGAAGAGCCGCAACGCGGCCACCACCCTGCTGCTGCTCGGCGTCACCGCGATCACCATGCTGGTCGGCATCATCTGGCTGGCCCGCCTGACCGGTCTCCAGTTCGTCGAGGACCCGGGTCTCCAGATCGTCTCCGGCCCCGACGGGTACGTGCAGAAGACCGTCACCACCCAGCTCGGCGAGACCATCTTCGGGTCCGGGTCGATGCTGCTCTACGTGGTCGCCGGGATGACCGCCCTGATCCTCTTCCTGGCCGCCAACACCGCGTTCAACGGCTTCCCGGTGCTCGGCTCGATCCTCGCCCAGGACCGGTTCCTGCCCCGGCAGCTGCACACCCGGGGCGACCGGCTCGCGTTCTCCAACGGGATCGTGTTCCTCGCCGTTTTCGCGATCGTGCTGATCATCGGGTTCCAGGCCGAGGTGACCAAGCTGATCCAGCTCTACATCGTCGGGGTGTTCGTCTCGTTCACCCTGTCCCAGGCCGGGATGATCCGGCACTGGAACCGGCTGCTGCGCACCGAGCGGGACCCGGAGGCCCGGCGGCGGATGATCCGGTCCCGGGCCATCAACAGCTTCGGCATGGGGATGACCGGGCTGGTGCTGGTCATCGTGCTGGTGACGAAGTTCCTGCTCGGCGCGTGGATCGCGATCGCGGCGATGGCGGTGATCTACGCGCTGATGCTGGCCATCCGGCGGCACTACGACCGGGTCGCCACCGAGCTGACCCCGGCCGACGACGGCCGTCCGGTGCTGCCGGCCCGCAACCACGCGATCGTGCTGGTCAGCAAGGTCCACCAGCCGACCTTGCGGGCGGTCGCCTACGCCCAGGCGACCCGGCCGGACACGCTGACCGCGGTCACCGTCAACGTCGACGAGAAGGACACCCGGAACCTCCAGGCCGAGTGGGAACGACGCGACGTACCGGTCCCGTTGACCGTGATCGACTCGCCGTACCGCGAGATCACCCGTCCCATCCTGGACTTCGTCGCCTCGGCCCGCCGGGAGTCGCCCCGCGACGTGGTCACCGTCTTCATCCCCGAGTACGTCGTGGGCCGCTGGTGGGAGAACCTGTTGCACAACCAGAGCGCGTTGCGCCTCAAGGGGCGCCTGCTCTTCGAACCGGGAGTGATGGTGACCAGCGTGCCGTGGCAGCTCGCCTCGACCAAGGGCAAGGATCTCGCCCGGTACGACGCCACACTCAGCCGGGGACCGGCGCGTGGTCCCCGGGTCGCCCCGCGCAGCACCCTGCCGCCGGCCGTACCGGTGGCGCCGGAATCCGCTGTCCCCACCCCGGCCGACCGGCCGTCGGGCGGCCCGGCCGGGCCGGCGTCGTCGGGTGGTCCGGGTGGCCGGTCCGGTCCGGCCGCGTCGGGTGGTCCGGCCGACCGGCCGTCGGGCGGTGACCGGTGAGCCCCGGGGAAGCGGAGCGGGTGGAGCTGACCGTCGGTGCGGTGGCGCCCGGCGGGCACTGTGTCGCCCGGTTGGACGGTCAGGTGGTCTTCGTCCGGCACGCCCTGCCGGGGGAGCGGGTGGTCGCCGAGATCACCGAGGTGCACCGCGGCTTCCTGCGGGCCGACGCGGTCACCGTCCTCGACCCCGCCGCCGAGCGGGTCGAGCCGCCCTGCCCGTACGCCCGACCGGGCCGGTGCGGTGGATGTGACCTGCAACACGTCGCGCCGGCCGCCCAGCTGGACTGGAAGACGTCGGTGGTGGTGGAGCAGTTGACCCGGTTGGCCGGCTTCACCCCGGCCGAACTGGACCGGCTCGACGTGCGGGTCGAGGCGCTCCCCGGCGGCCCGCTGGGCTGGCGCTCCCGGGTGCGGTACGCGGTGGACGCGGCCGACCGGGCCGGGCTGCTCAAGCACCGCTCGCACGAGGTGGTGCCGGTGGACCGCTGCCTGATTGCCCACCCGGCGATCCGGGACCTGCCGGTCCTCGCCGACAGCGGAGCCCGCTGGTCGGACGCCGAGGTGGTCGCCACGGTCGCCTCGACCGGCGGGGACGTCACCGTGGCCACGGTCGCCGACGGGACCACCACCCCGGTCAGCGGTCCGCCGGTGGTCCGCGAGGTGGCCGCCGGACGCGAGTGGCGACTGCCCACCGACGCGTTCTGGCAGGTCCACCCGGCAGCGGCGGACACCCTGGTGGCGGCCGTACTGGCGCAGCTCGCCCCGCAGCCCGGTGAGTCGGCCTGGGACCTGTACGGCGGGGCGGGACTGTTCGCCGCCGCGCTCGCCGAGCGGGTCGGCCGGTCCGGTCGGGTCACCCTGGTCGAGGCGGCGGCCCAGGGCGTGGCCGCCGCCCGGGACAACCTGACCGACCTGCCGCAGATCGAGATCGTGGCCGCCCGGGTGGAGACCGCGCTGGCCCGGCGGCGGATCACCGGACCGGTCGACCTGGTGGTGCTCGACCCGCCCCGGACCGGCGCGGGTACCCCGGTGGTCCGGTCGGTGGTGGCCGCCGGACCGCGTGCCGTCGCGTACGTCGCCTGCGACCCGGCCGCCTTCGCCCGGGACGTACGCACCTTCACCGGTGCGGGTTGGCGCCTGGCCGAGCTGCGCGGCTTCGACCTGTTCCCGATGACCCAGCACGTGGAGCTGGTCGGTCTGCTGGTCCCCGATGCCAGGCGTTAAGCGGGGGCCCTTCCTCTACCAGTCGCGTTAAGAAGGGGCCCTTCCTTACATGCGGGTTGTGGGATTGATGTCGGGGACGTCGTACGACGCGGTGGACGTGGTGGCGGCGGAGTTCACCGCCGAGGGGGAGACCCTCTGGCTACGGACGCTGGGGTCGGCGAGCCTGGAGTACGACGCGGAGCTGCGGGCGGAGATCGCAGGGCTGCTGCCGCCCGGGACGACCACGATCGGGGCGGTGTGCCGGCTGGACAACCGGTTGGGACAGCTCTTCGCCGAGGCGGCGGCGGTCGGCGTGGAGCTGGCCGGCGGCCGGGCCGACCTGGTCGTCTCGCCGGGGCAGACGGTCTTCCACTGGGTCGAGGAGGGCCGGGCCCGGGGCACCCTCCAGCTCGGCGCCCCGTCCTGGGTGGCCGCCCGGGTGGGCGTACCGGTCCTGTCCGACCTGCGCTCGGCGGACATCGCGGCGGGCGGGCAGGGTGCCCCGCTGGTCCCGGCGTTCGACGCGCTGCTGCTGGCCCGCCCCGCCGGACCACCCCGGGCGGCGCTGAACCTCGGCGGCATCGCCAACCTCACCGTGGTCGCGCCGGACGCGCCGGTCGTCGGGTACGACATCGGCCCGGCGAACGCGCTGATCGACGCCGCTGCCGAGCGGTTCCACGGCCAGCCCTGCGACGTCGACGGGCGGCACGCCGCCGCCGGCCGGGTGCACGGCCCGCTGCTGGAGCGGCTGCTCGCCGAGCCGTACTACGCCGCGCCGCCGCCCAAGTCCACCGGCAAGGAGTTGTTCCACGCCGGCTACCTGGCGGACGTGCTGGCTGGTCTGGGGGAGTGGATCCCCGCCGACGACGTGCTCGCCACCCTCACCGAACTGACCGCCCGGACCGTCACCGACGCCTGTGCCCGGCACGGGGTGGACGAGGTGGTGGCCGGTGGCGGCGGCCTGCGCAACCCGGTACTGCGGGCCCGGCTGGTCGAGCTGGCGGCCGGCCGGTGGCGGCTGCGCGGCACCGACGAGCTGGGGGTACCCGCCCAGGCCAAGGAGGCGTACGCGTTTGCCCTGCTCGGCTGGTTGTCCTGGCACGGTCTGCCCGGTGCGCTGCCCTCGGTGACCGGCGCGCGGTACGGCGCGGTGCTCGGCTCGTGGACCCCGTCCGGTCCGCCGCCGGTACACCCGGCGCCGGTGGCGCCCCGGCTACTGCGGGTCGCCGACTGACGGCTGGCTGCTACGGATCGCCGACGGACCGCCCCGGCGCCTCCCGGCGGCGGTCGCGCAGCCGGATCCAGGCCACGACGAGCGCCAGGAGCGGGAGCAGGGGGAGGGCCAGCAGGGCGACCAGGACCAGCGCCAGGAGCTGGCCGGTGGCGTACCGGCCGGTGCCCGGCCCGGGAGCGACGGGGGTGGTCATCGCACGCCGCCAATCGAACGAGGATGAGCGACCAAGGGTAGCCGGGGGCCGCCACCGACGCCGTCCGGACGGCTGAGGGTGATCTCGGCCCAGGCTGCGGTTGTGGCCGGGGCCGATAGACTCTGCGGTCATGAGTGTTGACGACGGTTCGGCCAACCAGGGTCGGTTACTGGCCAAGGTACGCGGTCCACAGGACGTCAAGCGGATGTCCGTCGAGGAGTTGACCGTACTCGCGGCCGAGATCCGCGACTTCCTGGTCGCGAAGGTCTCCCGGACCGGTGGCCACCTCGGCCCCAACCTCGGCGTGGTCGAGCTCACCCTCGCCATGCACCGGGTCTTCGACTCCCCGCGGGACAAGTTCCTCTTCGACACCGGCCACCAGGCGTACGTCCACAAGATCGTTACCGGCCGGCAGGCCGGGTTCGACCAGCTCCGCCAGCGGGGCGGCCTCTCCGGGTACCCGTCGCAGGCGGAGAGCGAGCACGACCTGATCGAGAACTCGCACGCCTCCACCGCCCTCTCCTACGCCGACGGCATGGCCAAGGCGTACGCCCTGCGGGGCGAGCCGCGCAGCGTGGTGGCGGTGGTCGGTGACGGCGCCCTGACCGGCGGCATGTGCTGGGAGGCGCTGAACAACATCGCCACCGCCGGCAACCCCCTCGTGATCGTGGTCAACGACAACGGCCGGTCGTACGCCCCGACCATCGGCGGTCTCGCCGACCACCTCTCCTCGCTGCGGCTCAACCCGGGCTACGAGAAGGTCCTCGACGTGGTCAAGGACGCCCTCGGCTCCACCCCGCTGGTCGGCCGCCCGATGTACGAGGTGCTGCACGCGGTCAAGAAGGGCATCAAGGACGTGGTCGCCCCGCAGGCCATGTTCGAGGACCTCGGCATCAAGTACGTCGGTCCGGTGGACGGCCACGACGTCGACGCGGTCGAGACGGCACTGCGGGCGGCGAAGAACTTCGGCGGTCCGGTGATCGTGCACGCCGTCACCCGCAAGGGTTACGGCTACCGCCCGGCCGAGGAGGACGAGGCGGACTGCCTGCACGGTCCGGGCAGCGCGTTCGACGCCGAGACCGGCAAGCTGCTGGCCCCGCCGTCGGTGAAGTGGACGCACGTTTTCGCCGACGAGCTGGTCGCGATCGCCGACGAACGGCCGGACGTGGTGGGGATCACCGCCGCGATGGCCGAGCCGACCGGCATCGCCAAGCTGGCCCGCAAGTATCCGGAGCGGGTGTACGACGTCGGCATCGCCGAGCAGCACGCGGCCACCTCGGCGGCCGGGCTGGCGCTCGGCGGCCTGCACCCGGTGGTGGCGGTCTACGCGACCTTCCTCAACCGGGCCTTCGACCAGGTCCTGCTGGACGTGGCGATGCACAAGCTGCCGGTCACCTTCGTGCTGGACCGGGCCGGGATCACCGGCCCGGACGGGCCGAGCCACTACGGCATCTGGGACATGTCGGTCTTCGGCGTGGTGCCCGGCCTGCGGCTGGCCGCCCCCCGGGACGCCGCCACCCTCCGCGAGGAGCTGCGGGAGGCGATCGCCGTCGACGACGGCCCCACCATCCTGCGCTTCCCGACCGGTTCGGTCGCCGCCGATTTGCCTGCGGTCCGCCGGGTCGGCACCGTCGACGTGCTCGCCGAGTCGGCGCGCCACGACGTGCTGCTGGTCGCGGTCGGCTCCTTCGCCGGTCTCGGCGTGGAGGTCGCCACCCGGGTCGCCGAGCAGGGGTACGGCGTCACCGTGGTCGATCCGCGCTGGGTCCGCCCGGTCGCGGCCGAACTGGTCGAGTTGGCTGCCGCGCACCGGCTCGTGGTCACCGTCGAGGACGGGGTCCGGGTGGGCGGGGTCGGCTCGGCGCTCGCCCAGGCGATGCGGGACGCCGACATCCGGGTCCCGCTGCGGGACCTCGGGGTGCCGGCCGACTGGCACCCGCACGGCACCCGCGCGCAGATCCTCGGCGACCTCGGGCTGACCGCGCAGGACGTGGCCCGGGACGTCACCGGCTGGATCTCCCAGCTCGACGCCGAACCGATCGAGCCGGTACGGCTGCCGGCCGGCGGGCTCGGGATGCCGCAGCGCACCTCGCAGAACTGACGATCCGGTCGGTGGGGACCTGACGGACAGGTCCCCACCGACCGGAGCCCTCAGCGGCCGTCCACCGAGCGCTGGTGGGTGCGATCCGGCTCGGCCAGGCTGAACGTCGTGTCGTCCGCCGGCGCCGGCACCACCACCAGCCCCGGCCGGTCGACCAGTCGGGGCAGGTCCGGCGGCACCGCGAGGGCGCTGTCCGGGCCGGGACGCCAGGTCAGTACGACGACCGGCCGACCCGGCACGGGCACCTCGTACACCTGGAGCTGGTTGGCCCGGTCGGCCGGGGAGACCACCACCGGTGTGCCGGTGGCGGCGCGGTACACCACCGCTGTCATCGTGCCGGTCGCGCTGCGCCAGCTCAGCTCGTGCAGCTCGCCCACCGTCCCGACGCCGGCCGGCAGCTCAGCGAGCGGGCGCAGGGTGACCGAGTCCATCGGCCAGGAATCGGGCGCCGCCTCCGGGACCTCCCGTTCACCGTCCCGCCGGACGATGCTGCCGAACGGCCCCTCCTCGGCACCGAGTGCGCAGGTGTCCAGCCCGGCCAGCGCCTCCCGGCCGGCCCCGGAGGCGTCGTCGACCAGCGGATAGCGCGGTGCCGGGACGCCGGTGCCCAGGTCGAGCAGGTGATGGGCGGGCCGGCCCTGGGGCAGCGACTCGGTGGCCCGCAGGCTCGCGGTGACCGGTACCGCGGCGCAGGCCGGTACGGTCACCGGGCCGGTGAGGCCGTCCGTGCCGGTCAGGGCGGCCCCGTCCGGGCCGGTCAGCCGATCCACCCGGGCGGAGGTCAGGTAGCGCCGGCCGTCAGCCAGTTGCACCGGCAGCACGTCCGCGTAGACCAGGTAACCGGGGTCGGTGTACTCGGCGGCCCGGCTGACCGTGTACCGGCCGTCGGACCCGGTGAGCTGCAACAGCCAGGATGCGCTCCCGCCGGGCACGTCGGCGGCGACCAGCGCGAGCGGGCTCCCGTCCACCAGCCCGGCCCAGAGGATGCCGGAGGAGGGCAGGTGCACCTGGTCGTCGCCGGGGGACCGCCAGTCGCGTACCGCATCGGTGATCGCGGCGGTGACGGCCGGGTCGCCGGCCAGCCCACCCCGGGCCGGCCAGACCCGCAACGACCCGTCGAGGGTGTCGTAGCCGGCCGGCAGGGTCGCCGGCCGCTCGGGGACCGGCCCGCACGCGGCCACCAGCAGGGTCAGGGTCAGCACCGCACCGGCCCGGCGACCGGTGCCGCCCCGGCCGCCACCGCGACTCGTCCCTCGGCTGCCGTCACGACGACGGGCTGAACCCACGGGTGCGCCCCCGATCCTCGGTGCTCTGCGGAAGCCACATCGTACGAGACCAGAAGTGAGTGAAAGGCGGCACCTAGGCCGCCGGCCCGGCCCCGCCCGCGCCGGCCCGGCCCCGCCCGCGCCGGCCCGGCCCCGCCCGCGCCGGCGCTGTGCGCCCGGGTGACCGCCACAAAGGACAGACGCACGGATATAGGGGAGAAGTCGGATCG